>DASUGM010000232.1:0-5217 GCA_036274055.1 Vicinamibacterales bacterium
AACGGACTCGAACTGCCACCAACTCCGCGTACGCCCGATCTCGCGCGCCCGGTGGGGCGCCATGAATGGCGGGGGTGGCATGGGAACTGCACTAAAGAATCATTCGCATGGTCAAACGCGGCTCCTGGGAGGCTTTGCGAGCACGACTCGCGCGCGAGCAGACAATTCTTGTCTCGCTCACGCTGGCCTACGTCATCCTGGGAAAGCTCGGTCTCGCGCTGGCGTATTCGGATCGCGCCGCGAGCCTGGTGTCGCCGCCGGCCGGTCTCGCGCTCGGCGCGTTTCTGATTCTTGGTTATCGCATCTGGCCGGCGATGCTCGCCGCCGGTGTCATTCTCTATTCCGCAACCATTGGTCCGGTGCCGGCAGCCCTGGTGATGGCGGGCGCGAACACGCTCGAAAGTCTGCTCGCGGCCTACCTCGTCAACCGCTACGCGAGCGGCCGCCACGCGCTGCAGAATCCCGGCAACAGCCTGCGGTTCGCCGGCGTGCTGCTGCTCTCGAGCATGACGCTCAGCGCAACCGCCGCCGCCACCAGTCTGGCGTTCGGGGAATTGGCGCCGTGGACGTCGTACGGATCGATCTGGTTTACCGTTGTCCTCGGCAACTTCGTCGGCATGCTGTTGTTCGCGCCGCAGGTGATCCTCTACTCCCAGGGATCGATCGGACGGTGGCGGCCGGCGCAGATGATCGAGGCGGCCGCGGTGTTCCTCGCGGTCCTGCTGGTCGGCCTGCTCGTCTTCTGCGGGTTTCCCACCGAGATGCGCGGCTATCCGCTCGAATTTCTCTGCGTCCCGGTGCTGACGTGGGCGGCGTTCCGGCTCGGGCGCCGTGAAGCCGCGCTCGCCCTCCTGGTCCTCGAGGTCCTGGCGATCTACGGCACGCTCAGCGCCTACGGTCCGTTCGTCCGATCGACGCCGACTGCCTCGCTGATCATCGTGCAGCTCTTCATTGGCATCACCGCCACGATGACGCTGTCTCTTGCCGCGCTGGCGTCTGAGTATTCGGTCGCCGAAGCGCAACTGCGCGAGCTGGTCGTCACCGATCCGTTGACCGGCCTGCCGAACTACCGGCGGCTGCTCGAAGTGCTGCAGACGGAAATCACCCGCGCCGATCGGACCGAGCGGCCGTTTGCGGTCGTGTTTTTCGACATGGACGGGTTGAAGCGCATCAACGACGAACTCGGCCACTTGATTGGCAGCCGCGCCGTCTGCCGCTTCGCCGAGACGCTGCGCGCGGCCTGTCGCACCACGGACACCGCGGCGCGCTACGGCGGTGACGAATTCGTCGCGGTCTTGACCGACACCGATCAGGAAGGCGCCCGCCTGGTGGTGCGGCGTGTCGCCGAACGGCTCGCCGACGATCCGGACAAGCCGGCGCTCTCCGTGAGTGCCGGTCTCGCGGTCTACCCGCGCGACGGCGGAACGCCGACGACACTCTTGAGTGCGGCCGATCGCGCGCTGTACTCGGTGAAAGCCGAAAAGGCGACGGCCCGCCGCCGGGGCGTCGTCGGCCTACGCGAATGGACGAACGCCGGTAGGTAACAACGACCATGAGTTCTAACCGTGGGTCGTGACGCCGACGGACAGCTCTGGCGCGCCCTGTCGATCCGCGAGAAAACCCTCCGTGGCACAGGACCTGCAGCCGATAAGCAGACTGTAAGCCGCCACCCAGCCGGCCATGCAGACGACATGTACGCACGGTTTGCCCGTCATCCCGTGGTGCTCGCTGGGATCTTCGCGAGCTACTTCGGACTAGGAAAGCTGGGATTTGCCATCGGCGGATGGACCACCGGCGCAGTCGCTGTGTGGCCCGCGAGCGGCCTCGCGCTCGCGTCGATGGTGCTCTTTGGTCCCAACGTCTGGCCCGCCGTTTTCGCGGGCGCCGCCGTCGCCTATCTTTCCGCCACCGGTCAATTTGCGACCTCGTTGATGCTCGCGATTGGCTACGTGCTCGAGTCGCTGATCGGCGCCGCGCTGGTCGATCGCGCCGCCGGCGGAGTCGACGTCTTTCGCAGCGCCCGCACCTCATTCCGCTTCGCGGCAATCGCGGCGGCGGTCGCCGCGCCGATTGGCGCGGCCGCCGCGGCCGGCGCGGTGTTCCTGGCCGGCGGCGTCAGCACGTCCGAGCTGCCGTACCTGATGATGCGCTTCTGGCTGGCGAGCCTGACCGGGATGCTGGTGGTTACACCGTTCCTGCTGCTGATGGTCACGTCGCGCCGGCCGCGGATTCGCTGGCTCGAAGCGCTTGAAGCGCTCGTGCTCTTCGCGCTGCTGGTGTTTGCCGGCCTGGTCGTTTTCGGCGGGCGGTTCCCGTCCGACGTCAAGACCTATCCGCTGGAATTCGTGCTCGTGCCGTTTCTGTTGTGGGCGGCGTTCCGTTTCGGCCGCCGTGAGATGGCGATTCTGATGGTCGTGCTGTCTGCGATCGTCATCTGGGGCACGCTGCAGAACTACGGGCCGTTCGCGCGGCCGGTCTGGGAAGAAAGCATGATCCTGGTCCAGGCCTACATCTGCGTGATGGCGATCACGGGCATGGTCCTCGCCGCCGTCGTCGCCGAGCACAAGCATGCCGAGGTCCGGCTGCGTGAGATGGCGAGCACCGACCCGCTGACTGGACTGGTGAACTACCGCCGGCTGCTCGACGTCCTGCGGACCGAGATCGCGCGCTCGGGCCGCACGCGTCGGCCGTTCACGATCGTCTTCGTCGATATGAACGGCCTGAAAAAGATCAACGACAAGTACGGCCACCTGGTCGGCAGCCGCGCGCTGTGCCGGATTGCCGATGTGTTGCGCCGTTCCTGCCGCGCCCTCGACACGCCGGCGCGGTTCGGCGGCGACGAGTTCGCCGTCGTGCTGCCGGAGACGCTCGAAGAAGGCGGCCAGGTCGTGCTGCAACGCGTCTACGATCGGCTGGCGGCCGATCTCGACAAGCCGGTGCTCTCGGTCAGCGGCGGGCTCGCGGTGTTCCCGCGAGATGGCGACACACCCACCTTGCTGCTAAGAGCGGCTGACAAGGCGTTGTACGAGGCCAAGGCGAAACTTAAGAAGGGCAGTACTTCGCCTTCCGAAGAACTCAAGACGGGGACGCTCTTCTAGTCATGGGCGATCGCCGATCGGGTGATCGGGCGATGGCAATACATCGCGCGATCGTGCGATCGCGCGAAGGCTTCATTGAGCAAACGGCAATTTGTATAGAGCAGCGCGACTCAGCCAAGCCTTCGCCCGATCGCGCGATCGCCGATGCACTGCCATGGCCCGATGGCTCGATCAGCGATCGCCGATGATCGAGAGGTTTCTGGTCATGGGCGATCGCCGATCGGGTGATCGGGCGACGCCAATACATCGCGCGATCGTGCAAAGGCTTCACTGAGCAAACCAGTCATGCGGTACAAAGCAGCTCGACTCAGCGAATCCTTCGCCCGATCGCAGGATCGCCCATGCACTGCCATGGATCGATCGCTCGATCGGCTATCGCCCGATGTCAGAGCGCGAGCGCGACCGCGAGGAGAATGATCTGTTTCGTCCCCACGCGAGCGCTGTCGATGTCCGCCCATTCCTGCAGCGTGTGCTGATTGCCGCCGCGTGATCGGCCGACCGAGACCGACGGGATCCTGGCGACGACGCCGGCGTTGGCGTCGGTCGAGCCGGTCGGCGCCGCCTCGGCACCGGGCGGCAGCGCGACGCCGAGATGGATCAGGACGTCGACGGCCGTCTGGACGATCGGATGCTCGCGTCGATCACGCAACTGTTCGGGTCGGCCACCGGCCTCCGATCGCTGGATGTATTCACGCGCGAAGCCGACGCCGTGTTCCCTGGCAGCGGCTTCGCACTTGGCGACGATCTGCGCGTCGAGCGACTTCAGCAGATCCGGATCGACGGTGCGCAGGTCGACCGTGAACGTCACTTCCTGCGGAATCGCGTTGACGACCTTACCGCCGGTCATCATGCCGCCGACGTTGTAAATTGCCTCGACCGGCGCGTTTCTCGCCGGCAACGGCACCGTGTAGATGTTGGTGATGCACTGCGCGGCCGCCCGTGCCGGGTTGGGCCGATCGCGCGAATTGAGCGTGTGCGCACCGTCGCCGGTGAACTTCATCTTCGACCAGTAGATGCCGAGGGCGCCGTAATTCACCGGCCCGAGCCCGCCGTCGAGCGCGACCAGCATGTCGGCGACCTTCGGATTCTTGTCGAGCCAGTAGTACATGCCCTTCAGGCCGAGCTCTTCCTGCACCGTGAAGAGCAGGATGACGTCACCGCGGGTCTGGACCCGGGCCTCGTGCATCGCCCGCGCCGCCTGCAGCAGGTTGACGACCGACGCGCTGTTGTCGAACACGCCCGGGGCGTGCAGCGTGCCGTCGCTCTTGCGCGTCACCTTGAGGTTGGTGTCCATGGGATGGACGGTGTCCAGGTGCGCCGCGAAGACGAGCGCTGCCGCGCCGCCGTTCGTGCCCTTCCGGCGCGCCCAGATGTTGCCGATCGGATCGGTCGACACCGTCAACCCGAGCTTCTCGAGCTCCTTACGGACGTAGGCGGCCCGTTGCTGCTCGTGCGTCGACTGCGCCGGGATCTCGGTAACCGCGATCCATTCGGCGACCTGCTTCGTGAACTGCTGGTCGACGTAGGCGAGCGCCTGCTTGACGTCGGCGCGATTGGCAATCGCCGGCGTAAACCTGGATGGATACGATGGCTGCTGGATGCCGGCAGAGACGATCACGGCGGCGAGAAGGACGCGAAACATCATCTCTCCTTGAGCAATCACCGACCGCTGTCGAGGCGTTCGCGGATCTCGCGCCGGCGATCGAGCTCGGCTTGACTCGCGGCGACGCCGTCGAGCAGCAGATGGCCAATGGCGAACCGCTCGTCGCCGTCCATCGGCGACACGATGATGGTATCGAAACCGCCGGCGAGCGCGTCCGGCGGCACGTCCATGTTGTACGACGTCAGGCCGGGCTTGCGGCGATGCTCCGGGACCGGTCCCAGCTCCATCCTGCCGACAATATCGCGGGCGCGCAGAAACAGCACTTCGTAGCGGTCGTTGCTGTCGAGCGCGATGTCGAAGGCGCGCCGGCCTGGCCGGGCGTCACAGAAAATCGCGAGCGGCAACGTCAACTGGCGGACCCCGGGCGCATCGATCGCGGTCCCGTCGGCAAGCGGCGCCGCCAGGCTGTCGATCTCCGCGATCGATCCCGCGTGCCGGTAGAAGCGGCGGTCGATC
>DASUGM010000233.1:0-3037 GCA_036274055.1 Vicinamibacterales bacterium
AGGCCGAGTTCCGAGCCGGTCCGCCGTGAGAACGTCGAGATCGCGTCGGTCTTGCGGAGGATGTCCTCGATCTTTCGCAGCCGCGCGTCGGTTTCTTCGAGCGCGCTCCCCGACGGCGTCAGGTAGTCGATGACGAAGCCGCCCTCGTCGGCGGCGGGAAGGAAGCCGGTGCCGATGGCACGAAACGTCGCGATCGCGGCCACCGCGAGGACGACGAGCGCCAGCGCCGCAAACGCGGGCCGGCGCAGCCACACAGGGAGCGTCCCGACGTAGAAGCGCTCGAGCCGGCCGTGGTGTCCGGCCTCGGGCGCCGCGTTGCTTTCGGCTCGGTGCACCGGCCGCCGGCGATACATCGCGCGCGCCAGCAGCGGGATCAGCGTCAACGAGAGCACCAGCGAGACCAGCACCGCGACCGAGAGCGTCAGCGACAGCGCGCGGAAAAACTGACCGACGACGCCGGAGAGCAGGCTCAGCGGGGCAAAGACGACCACGGTCGTCAGCGTCGAGCCGGTCACCGGCGCGATCAGCTCGCGCGTCGCCTGCTCGACGACTTCGTCGCCGCCATCGCGCAGGCGCCGGTGGATGTTTTCAACGACGACGACGGCATCGTCGATGACCAGGCCGATGGCGACGGCGAGCCCGCCCATCGACATCAGGTTGATCGACTCGCCGAACAACCGCATGAAGAAGAACGTCGCGAGCACCGTGAGCGGCAGCGTCGACGCCGCGACCAGCGTCAGCCGCCAGTTGCGCAGGAACAGGAGCAGGACGAGCACGGCGAGGACACCGCCGATCAGAATCGCGTCGCGGACGTTGGCGATGGCATTCTCGACGAATTCGGCGAGGTCGTAGGTCTTGGTGAGCTTCAGCCCCGCGGGCAGCGATGTCTTGAGCGCGTCGAGCGCGGTTTCAAGCCCCTCGCGCACTCGCAGAATGTTCGCGCCAAGCTGCTGCGACACGGTAATTGTGGCCGCGTCGCCGGCCGCGCCGACGACCAGCATCGTCCGATCGGGCGCGCCCGGCGTGACCTCGGCAAGATCACGGACGCGCAACGGGGCGCCGTTGCGGACCACGACGGGCGTGTCGCCGATCGCCGCCGCCGATTCCCACAGGCCGGACGCCAACACCAGGTGCTGCGTGCCGGTGTCGGTGAAGCGCCCGACCGGCGCCAGCGTGTTCGCCGCTTTCAGCGCCGCGGCGACGTCGTCCACGGTCAGGCTCGCGGACAGCAGCTTGCGTGGGTCGGCGATGACTTCGATTTCACGCGAGTCGCTCGACAGGACTTCGACGCGGCCGACGCCGTCGACGCGGGCAAGCGCCGGGCGGATGACGTAGAACGCCTGATCGCGCAGATCCGCCGACGACAAGCCGCCGGTGAGGTCGAGGGTGAAGAACGGGAACGCGGTTGGCGTCAGCCGTTCGACGACGAGATCCAGATCGTCGGGCAGCTCGGGCCGGATCTCCGCGATCCGGTTCTGCACCTGCTGGAGCGCGACGACCATGTCGGTAGCCGGATCGAACTGCGCGGAGATTTCCGCGGAGCCGCGGAAGGTCCGCGAGCGGACCCGCCGGATCCCCGGCACCTCCATCGCCGCCTGTTCAAGCGGCCGGGTGACGGTGAGCATCATCGCCTGCGCCGGCGTCATGCCCGAGCGCGCGATCGCGACGATCCGGGGGAACTGCAGCGGCGGATAGATGTCGCTCGGCAGCGACGTGTACGCATAGGCGCCGGCCGCCGCGACCAGCGCGGTCACCAGCACGACGACGCGCGAGTGCCGCGCGGCCAGCCCGACCGGATTCATCTGGCGATCGCGACGGCGGCGTTGTCGGGCAGCTCGTCCTGCCCGTGGGTGATGACCAGATCGCCGGCGGCGACGCCGGAAATGATTTCGATCTTCTCGGCGGAGGTCAGCCCGGTCTTGACCGGCCGCTTGTGCGCTTTGTTGTCGGCGCCGGCAATCATCACGAACGTCTCGTCGCCGTCGCGCCGGACAGCGACCGCGGGAATGACGATGACGTTGGCGTGCGACTCGGTGACGATCTCGATGGTCAGGGGCGCGCCCACCGGAAAACGCGACCCGGCGGCGAAGCCGAGCCGCAGGTCGGCGAGGGTCGTCTTCGGATCGACCTGGGCCGGCCGCGTGAGTACGGTCACGACGTCGCTCTCCTCGGCGCCAGGTCCAATCGCGCGGCCCTTGCGGCCGGGCGTAAGCCGGGCGAGATCCGCAACCGGCGCCGAGGCGACGATCTGGAGATTCTTCGGGTTGATCAGTCGAATCACCGGATCGGATGCCGAGGCTTCGACGAAGTCGCCCGGATTGTGCCAACGCTTGGCAATGACGCCGTCGAACGGCGCGCGGACGACGGCGCGGGCGCTGAGGGCGTTGGACGCCTGCGCGGCGCTCTCGGCTTGCGACACCTCGGCTTCCGCTTCGGCCTGGGCGCGACGAGCGTCCTCGAGATCGCGCTGCGCCGTGACGCCGCGTTCGACCAGCGGCGCCAGCCGCGCCGCATTGGCCCGTGCGCTCTCGAGCCGCGCCTGCGCCTGCTTGAGCGCGGCGCGCTTGGCGTCGACGTCGGCGGCCAGGCTCGGGATGTCGAAGCGGACCAGGACGTCGCCGGCGCTCACGGCGTCGCCCTCCGCCCTGGGCATCTCGGCGATGCGACCGGCCTCAGGCGCCGTGACCAGCAGGTCGCCGCCGGGCGCCGGCGTCACCGTGCCGGCCATGGTGACCACGCTTTCGAGCGTGCCGGCGGCGGCGGCTTCCGCAGTGACCGGCACCGGCGCCGTGGTCTCGATCTCTTCGACCGGGGCATGTCCGCAGCCGCCGAGAAACGCGACGCTCCCCAGAACAACCACGCGCAGAAATGGAGTCGCCGTCATCGGAGGGGCACGCCCATGGCGCGCTCGAGATCGGCGAGCGCGCGTTGATAGGCAAGCGCCGCGTCGAGGCGGCGCCGCCGGATGTCGCGCCCCTGCTGGAGCGCGGTGATGAGTTGCGGCAAGCCGGTTTGACCGGCGCTGTACCCGTCCTGC
>DASUGM010000234.1:0-21367 GCA_036274055.1 Vicinamibacterales bacterium
GAACGGTGACGACAGAGCGTTTACTCATGAAAAACAGCCCATTTTGACATGCTATACTCGCTGGCTACAACCGACTCGCCCGGCGATGCATACGGAAGTTGGGTGCAAGTCCCACACGGTGTCGCCACTGTAAGCGGGGAGTCGACGCTCACCGCCACTCGCAGCTTGCGAGTGGCCGTCACTGCGAATACCACGCGGGAAGACGCGAGCGCCGGCGACGATCCGCAAGTCAGGATACATGCTCTCCGGGCCCGTCCTTCTGCTCACGCCACGCGCGTGAGATCGGCGCGACACACGCCGAGGAGGTCCGATGACCCGTCAGCTGTTTCTTGCTCTCGCTGTCAGTCTTGCGTCTTTGGTCTTGAGTCTTGGGCCGAGCCCTGCGTTCGCGCAATCCGCGGCGGTCACCGGCACGGTCGTCGATCCGCAGGGCGCGGCGGTCGTCCGCGCGATCGTCCGGGCGATCGACGCCAGCGGCAAGGACGTCGCGATCACGTTGACCGACGCCAACGGCCGCTTCACATTCGCATCGCTTGCCTGCGGCAACTGCAAGGTCGAGGCGTCGCGCACCGGCTTTACGCCGGCCAGCGTGGCGATCGGCAGCGGCGAGATCAAGATCGCGCTCGGCCTCGCGCCGCTGCGTGACGAGATCGTCGTCTCGCCGACGCTCGAGCCGACGCCGGCGAGCCAGACCGGGGCGTCGGTCACGGTGATCACCGCGGCCGACATCGAGCGCCGCGGCACGCCCCTGGTCGCCGACCTGCTGCGCACCACGCCGTCGGCCACGGTCGTGCGCACCGGCATGCCCGGCGGCGTGACGTCGCTGTTCATCCGCGCCGGCGAGAGCGATTACGTCAAGGTGCTGCTCGACGGCATCCCGCTCAACGAGCCCGGCGGCACGTTCTATTTCGATCGCCTGTCGTCCGATCACCTCGAACAGATCGAGATCGTCCGCGGCGCGCACTCGGCGCTGTTCGGATCGGACGCGATGTCCGGCGTGATCCAGCTGGTCAGCAGGCGCGGCGCCGGCACGACGTCGCGGCCGGCGGCGACGTTCGATCTTGCCGGCGGCACCTATGCGACCGTCGACACCGGCGGCTCGATCTCCGGCCGCCGCAGCGGCTGGGATTACTTCGGCGCCATCGCGCACTTCTCCACCGACAACCGCGTCGAGAACAGCGACTTCGACAACACCACGTTCTCGGCCAATCTCGGCGGCGCGCTGGGCGCGCACCTGCAACTGCGCGTCATCGGCCGCGTCGAAACCGGCGAAGCCGGATCGCCGGGCACGACCGCGTTCGGCCCGCCCGACCTCGACGCGCGGTCGGATCGCCGCGACAGCACCTTCGGCGTGCGCCTTGACCACACGCTGACCGCCTTCAGCCAGCGGATGATGTTCTCAATCGCGACGTCCGATCAGCGATTCGCCAATCAGATCGCCGATCCCCCCTATGTGCCCGAATTCGGCGGCCGCGCCGGCGACTTCCTGAACTTCGATTTCCCGTTCGCCAGTCACAACAACGTGCAGCGGCCGCGCCTCTCATACCAGGGCGACTGGCACCTGGGCGCGATCGGCGGCATCCGCGGCATCCATCTCCTCACCGTAATCGCCGACGCCGATTTCGAACGCGCCGAGCTCGAGAGCCTCGATCCGGCGACGCTGGCGCGCACGCAGCTGATCGAAGCGTCGCGGAACAACGGCGGCGTCGCCGGGCAGTACGAATGGTCGGTCGGCCGCGCCGCGATCACCGGCGGCCTTCGCTTCGACCACAACGCCAACTTTGGCAGCGAAATCAGCCCGCGCGTGCTCGCAACTGCCGTCGTCGCCGGCAGCACCGGCAGGATCGGCGACACCCGCGTCCGATTCAGCGCCGGCAAAGGCGTGAAAGAGCCGACGTTGCTGGAGTCGTTCAGCCCGTCGCCGTTTTTCGAAGGCAACCCGGACCTGCTGCCGGAACGGTCGAGATCGATCGACATCGGCGTCGAGCAGCATCTGGCCGACGACCGTGTCCGCGTCGACGCGGTCTATTTCGACACCCGCAACCGCAACCAGATCGCGACGGTGACGACCGACCCGGCCAATTTCTTCGCCCGCTACGCCAACGTCGGCAACACGCGCGCCCGCGGGCTCGAGCTCACCGCCGACGCGGCGCCGACGTCGAAACTGCGGCTGCGTGGCGGCTACTCGTTCGTCGCTTCGGAGATCCTCGAAAGCGATCCGATCCCCGGCGGCACGCCGCCGCAGTTCACGCCGGGGCGCTGGGCGTTCCGTCGACCGCGCCACATGGGCAACGTCGAGGGCATGTGGACCAACGGCCGGTTTTCAGCGTCGCTGCTCGGCACGTTCATCGGCCGCCGCACCGACAGCGACTTCGGCACGTTCACGCCGCCGATTCTGGAGCTGCCGGCGTACGCGATCTGGCGCGCCGGAGTCCGCTATGCGCTGCCGCGGTACGTTGACCTGACGCTCGACATCGACAACCTCACGAACACCGACTACATGGAGCCGCTGGGCTACCTGACGCTCGAACGCACCGTGCGCGTCGGGGCGCGGGTGAGATTCTGACCATGCTTAGTGCTTGGTGATTGGTGCTTCATGCTTGGTGCTGGTGCTCGGTGCCTAGTGCGAGGGTCATCTCGGGACGTCGAGACCGGGATATCTCGGTCGTCGTCCGGTCGAGATCGCGACCGCACTGGGCAACAGGCACCAGCATCGAGCATCCAGCACCAGGCATCCAACACTGAGCATGCGAGCTCGCGCTTGAGAGCGATCGTGTCCTGGAGCGGCGGCAAGGACAGCTGCCTGGCGCTGATGCGCGCGGCCTCGACCTACGACGTGCGCGCGATGATCACGATGTTCGACGAGGGCGGGACGCGCAGCCGATCGCACGGTCTGCGGCCGGAGATCGTCGCGGCGCAGGCTGAACGCCTGGGCCTGCGATCGATCGCGGCGTTCTGCTCGTGGGCGACGTATGAGGAGGCGTTCGTCGGCGGGCTCGCGGGCCTCGCTGATCAGGGGTTCAGCCACATCATCTTCGGCGACATCTTCGAGGACGCGCACCGGGCGTGGACTGAGCGCGTCGCCGCCCGGGCCGGCCTGACCGCCGTTCAGCCGCTGTGGAACGAATCGACGGCGGCGCTGACCCGCGAATTCCTCGCCCGCGGCGGCGAGGCGATGTTCGTGACCACGCGCGACGAGTGGCTGGATCGCGCCTGGCTCGGCCGGCCGTTGACTACGGACGCGATCGACGCGTTCGCGTTCCTCGGCGTCGACGCCGGCGGCGAACGCGGCGAGTATCACACCGTGGTCACCAACTGCCCGCTGTTCATTTCGCCGCTGCGGCTCGAGTGCGGTGAAATCGTCGAGCGCGGTGGCTGCTCGGCGATCGATCTACGGCTGGCGACGCCGGCGGTCGCGCGATGATTTCGGTCGAGCGGCTCAGCTTCGCCTATCGGACGACGCCGGTCCTGACCGACGTCTCGTTCACGCTCGCCGACCACGCACGGGTCGGCATCCTCGGGCCGAACGGCTCCGGCAAGACGACACTGCTCAAGCTGCTGTCGGGCACCCTCGCGCCCAGCGCCGGCCGCGTCCGCCTCGGCGACGTCGATATCGCCGTGCACACGAAGCGGGACCTCGCCCGGCGGCTCGCGGTGGTGCCGCAGGAAACACGTCTCGCCTTCGACTACACCGCCCTGGAGATCGTGCTGATGGGCCGGTACCCGCATCTCGGCGCGTTCGAGATCGAAGGGCCGGACGACCTCGCCGCGGCGCATCGAGCCATGGACGCGACCGGCACCCTCGACTTTGCCGATCGCGGCTTCGACACCCTCAGCGGCGGCGAAAAGCAGCGCGTGATCATCGCCTCGGCGCTGGCGCAGCTCGACCAGGGCCGAGAACCGGCCGCACAACGCACATCACAGCGCGCACCGCGGACGGCGGAGGGCGTACTGCTGCTCGACGAGCCGACCGCGTCGCTCGATTTGAAGTACCAGATCGAAATTGGCGCGTTGATCGAGCGGCTTCACGACGAACAGGGCGTCAGCATCATCCTGTCGACGCACGATCTGCGTTTTGCCGCGCAGCACTGCTCGGAACTCGTGCTGTTGTCACGCGGCCGGGTGCTGGCGAGCGGCGCGCCGGCTGAGATCCTGACGCCGGCCCGCGTCGGCGAGCTCTACGATATCGACGCCGCGGCTGCCGCGCCGCTGGTGGGACGATGACCGCGACCCTGCGCCGCGGCCTGCCCGCGGTCGCGCTGACCGGCGCCGCCGCCGTCATCGTCATCCTTGCAGCGCCGTTCATCGGATCGACGTCGATCTCGCTGGCGCGCGTGTTCAGCACGACCCTGCCGTTTTCCGACAACGTCGACGCGCAGATTTTCTTCCTCGCCCGCCTGCCGCGCGCCGTCGCGGCGGCCGTGGTTGGCGGCGCGCTCGCCGCGGCCGGCGTGATCCTGCAGGGCCTGCTTCGCAACCCGTTGGCGACGCCGTACACGCTGGGCGTCTCCACCGGGGCCGCGCTCGGCGCGATGATCGCGATCACCTATGGCGCGATGCTGCCGGCCGGCGGCGTCGCGCTCGCCAGTCTGGTCGGCGCGTTTGTCGCGGTGCTGGTCGTCTACGCGCTCGCCAGCGCCCGCCACCGCGGTTTGTCGACGACGGTGCTGCTGCTGGCGGGCGTCACGCTGAATGCGTTCTTCTCGGCGTTGATTCTGTTCGTGCAGTACCTCAGTGACTTCGCGCAAACGTATCGCGCGCTGCGCTGGCTGATGGGCGACCTCGACGTCGCCGGCTACGGGCCGATCATCTGGGCGCTGCCGTTCATGGGCGCGGCGTTCCTGGCCTTCGCCTGGCTGGCGCGGCCGATGAACCTGCTCAGCCTGGGCGCCGAAGCCGCCGGGACGCGCGGCCTCGACGTGGTGCGCGCGCAGCGTGTCGCGTTCTTCAGCGCCTCGCTGGCCACCGGCGCGGCGGTCTCGATCGGCGGTCCGATTGGCTTCGTCGGCATCATCATTCCCCATCTCGTCCGGCTGGTCGTCGGCGCCGACCACCGGCTCGTGCTGCCGGTATCGACGTTCGTCGGCGCCGCGTTCCTCGTTGCCTGCGACGTGGTCGCGCGCACGGTGTTCGCGCCGATGGAGTTGCCGGTGGGCATTGTGACCGCGCTGATTGGCGGTCCCTTTTTCTTGTGGCTCCTGCTGAGGAAAACATGAGGGCAGTCGCCGTCAGGTCTTGGGACTGGAGACTTGGGTCTTGGGGCCTGAGCTGTGTGCTCATGCTGTTGTTTGTTCTTTCTTTTCTCCAAGCAAGCCCCCAAGACCCAAGTCCCAAGTCCCAAGACCGACGCCCGGTCCGGATCATCTCCCTGATCCCCGCCGTCACCGAGATGCTCTTCGCCATTGGCGCCGGTCCACAAGTCGTCGGCGTGTCGAGCTACGACACTTACCCGCCCGAGGCGACCACGCTGCCCAAAGTCGGCGCGCTCGTCGATCCTGATTTCGAACGGATCCTGACGCTCAAGCCCGACCTGGTCGTCGTTTACGGCACACAGGCGGATCTGATCACCCGGCTCGGACGCGTCAACATCCCGATGTTCAAGTATCAGCACGCCGGGCTCGCCGACATCACGACGACGATCCGAACGTTGGGCGCGCGCGTCGGCCGGACGAACGACGCCAGCAACCTCGCGGCCACAATCGAACGCGGCCTCGAGGCGACGCGCCGTCGTGTCGCCGGACGGCCGCGGCCGAAGACCGCGCTCCTGTTTGGGCGCGAGCCGGGATCGCTGCGCAGCCTCTTCGCCAGCGGCGGCTACGGCTTCATGCACGACATGCTGGAGACCGCCGGCGGCGCCGACATCTTCGCCGACATGAAGAAGCAGAGCGTGCAGACGTCGGCGGAAATGCTGCTGGCACGATCGCCGGAGGTCATCATCGAGGTGCACCCCGCCGGCGAGTGGACGCCGGCGCGCATCGCCGCCGAGCGCAAGGTCTGGAACGGACTGCCGTCGTTGCCCGCCGTCAAGAGCGATCGCATCTACATCCTTGCCGACGATCGCCTGAACACGCCCGGCCCGAGAGTCGCCGACGCAGTACGTATGCTCGCGGACATCCTTCACCCGATCGCGCGATCGCCCGATGCCCTGCCATCGCTCCATCGGCCGATCGCTCATCGCCGATGATTTTGCTCTCCTGGTCGTCCGGCAAAGACTCCGCCTGGGCTCTGCATGTGCTGCGCCAATCCGGGCCACTCCCGGTCGGCGCGCTGCTGACGACGTTCAACGACGCCGTCGATCGCGTCGCGATGCACGCGGTCCGGCGGGAACTGGTCGAGAAACAGGCCGAAGCCGCCGGCCTGCCGTTGTGGCGCGTGCCGATTCCGTCGCCGTGTCCAAACGAGATCTACGAAGAGCGCATGCGGGAGGCGACCAGCCGCGCCGCGGCCGCCGGCTTCACCCACGTCGCGTTCGGTGATCTGTTCCTCGAAGATGTCCGTCGCTATCGCGAAGAGCGGCTTGCCGGCACCGGCTTGACGCCGCTGTTTCCGATCTGGGGCCAGCCGACCGACGTGCTCGCCCGTGCCATGCTCGCCGGCGGTCTCGACGCGATTCTGACCTGCGTCAATCCTGCGGTGCTCGACGGCCGCTTCGCCGGCCGCCACTTCGACGCGGCGCTGCTCGGCGATCTCCCGGCGCGCGTCGATCCCTGCGGCGAGCGCGGCGAGTTTCACACCTTCTGCTGCGCCGGCCCGATGTTCTCGGCGCCGATTCCGGTGGAAACCGGGATCATCGTCGAACGCGACGGGTATGTCTTCGCTGATGTTCTTCTTTCCAAGATTCTTGACGTGAAGAAAGTGTAGGAAGTGTAGAAAGTGAAGCCACGCTTTCTACACTAGCTACACTCCCTCGACTTCCTACACGTCGAAAAGCTATTTACCAAACATTTTGGACTGATCAATACTAAACCATATGGTTCAGTATTTGCCGGCGGCGCTCGACGACACGTTCGCGGCGCTGGCGGATGCGACCCGTCGCGCCATCCTCGCTGATCTGGCGCGCGGCGAGCAGTCGGTGACCGCGCTCGCCGAGCCGCATGCGATGACGCTGCCGGCGATCGCCAAGCACCTGCGCGTGCTGGTCGACGCCGGGCTGGTCGAAACCAGCAAGACCGGCCGCATCCGCCGCTGCCGCCTGCAGCCGGCGCCGCTGCGCGATGCCGCCGAGTGGATTGCCTTCTACCGCCGCTTCTGGGACCAGCAGCTCGCCGGTCTCGAGGTCCTGTTGCACCGCCTTCAATCCGAGGAGCCGCCATGCCCGCCGTCGATCGCACCCCGTCGAAAACCGTCGTCACCATCACGCGCACGTTCGCGGCGCCGCGCGAGCTCGTCTTCCGCGCGTGCACCGAGGCGCCGCTGATGTCGCAATGGTTCGCACGCGGTCCGAAGATGCGCGAGGGCGACATCCTCGAGCTCGACCCGCGCCCGGGCGGCCGCTATCTCATCGAAGTCGTCAGCAACATGGACGGCAGGACCTATCGGATGCAGGGCACCTATCGCGAAGTGATCCGCCCGTCGCGCGTGTCCTTCACGTGGTGGTACGACCTCGCCGATTTCGATGAGTCGCTGGTGACGATCGATTTGCGCGATGTCGATGACGGCAAGACCGAGCTCACGCTGACGCACTCACTCCTGCCGGAGCGGATGCTCGAACCGCACCGCAACGGTTGGGAAGAGTGCATGGATGCGCTCGGGCAGGCGCTCAGCGGTCTAGGGCCCAGGGCCTAGGGCCTAGGGCCTAGGGCCTAGGGCCTAGGGCCTATTTGACTGAGAACGTCCACGCCGCGGTGAACAGCCGGCTGTCCGGTCCGATCGCAAGCACGCTCGCGCCGGAGAGTTTCTTCTTGCCGTTGGGGCGAAGGACGACGGCATATTCGCCCGGCTCGAGATCGCTCAGCGGCGTGATTTGCGCGGCGCCAGGTTCCGGTACCGCGACCGTCGCACGGACGACGTCCTGCTTGAGATCCTTGATGACGTCCCAATCGGCGTCGGTGCGCGATGCCTGGTCGGCGCGCCCGCGGACGAACCCGACGACGCGGACGCCCGAAATCGTCGGCGTCAGCTTCACGAGGACGGGGGTGAGGTCCGCGGCCGCGAGGTCGCGCACGCTCTTGTACATCACGACCAGCGACGGCCGTTTCTCGGCGACCACCGTTTCCGAGACGGCGCCGTCCACGGTCCACGTATAGATGACCGGATCGACGCCCTTGCCGGCGACGGGCGGGTCTTCCTTCGGCAGCGTCGCCGCCAGCGCCCGGAACGAATCAGACTTCGCCGGAGCGATTCGAAGCCGCGCTTCGCTCGAGTCGAGAAACGTCATGGTGTTGCCGCGAACGACGGCGACCGACATCCCGTCGCGCGTGCCGGCGGGCTCGGGCAGCGGCGTCGGCGAGGCTGGCGAAGCCGCCGCGTCGGTCGGCCTTCGCTCCGCCGGTCCAATCGGCGTGACAATCGTCGCCACTTTGCTGGAGATATACGCCTCGATCCGGATCGGGCCAAGTCTGGGATCGGGTGGCACCTGGATGCGGAACCACTCGCCCTCAATCGCGCGCAGCGTGAGGATCGTCCTGGCGGTGACTTGCAGGAGTACCGGCGCCTTTTCGTTCGGCTCGGATCGGATGTTGGCGCGCGCCACAGTGACGCGGACGGTCCCGTCCTGAGCAATGAGCTTCGCCTGCCAGGAGCCACTCACCATGAAGCCATGAAGCAGAGCGAGAAAAACAAGAGAGGTCTTCTTCATGGCTTCATGGTGAGCGGCTCTTGGCAGGGTTTTAGACGAATTCAACCGGCACGCGGGCGGGGATGAGTTTCTTCTCGAATGCTTCGGTGAAGAACCGATCGAGCGCCGCCCTGCCGCGGTGCCCGTAATCGAGGGTCAGCTGATTGACGTACATCCCGACGAACTTGTCGGTGTCGGCGCGATTGAGGCCGCGTCCGAACGTCTCGGCGTACTCGACCGCGGCGGCACGATGCTCGAGCGCGTGCGCGATGCTGTCGTGCAGCATTTTCGACACCCGCGCCATCGTCTCCGCGCCGAGGTCGCGGCGGATGACGTTGCCGCCAAGCGGCAGCGGCAGGCCGCCGGTGCGCTCGAACCACCACTCGCCGAGGTCGACGATCTTGTGCAGGCCCTCGGATGCGTAGGTGAGCTGGCCTTCGTGAATCAGCAATCCGGCATCGACGCGACCGTTCTGGACCGCGTCCTGGATCTCGTCGAACGGAATGATCTCGAAGTCGAATGACGGGTCGTACAGCTGGAGGGTCAGAAACGCCGACGTCAGGCGGCCCGGGACGCCGACTTTCACGCCCTTCAAGGACCCGCCCTTCGCCAGCGCGGGAAATGACGTCTTCGAGACCAGAATCGGTCCGTACTTATCGCCCATGCTGGCGCCGTGCGGGAGCAGCGCGTACTTGTCCTGGAGATGCGCGAACGCGTGAAACGACACGGCGGTGACTTCGTAGCGGCCCTCGAACGCCGCGCGATTCAACGATTCGATGTCCGACAGGACCTGATCGACCTCGATCCCGGGCACTTTCACAGCGCCACTTGCGAGGCCATAAAACATGAACGCGTCATCGGAATCGGGGCTATGGGCGACGGTAATTCGCATCGACCTCGATTCTATCGAAGTCGATGCGATTGCCGAATTGCCGAATCGAGGGCATTGCCGGATTGGATTGCCCAATTGAACAATCAATTGCCGCAATCAATGCCGCATTGACGGATTGCCGGATTGACGCCTGCGGCGATTGTCGGATTGACGGATTGCCGGATTGGGCTCGATCGAGTCGCCTCGACCGGCGACGCGACGACCATCTCGTCGACGATTCTCTCGACCACGGGATCGGCTCAGTCTCGCCGCATCGACGTCGATCGACCGATAGCGGGCCCTTTCGCGCTAGAATCCGGGCATGGTGGACCAGGCCCCACGGCCGTTCGGACGTGTCCTGATGGTTGGTTGGATAGTGATGGCAGTCGCCGTCGTCGCTCTCGCGATCAGCCGCCTGCTCTGACCGGTCGACAAGACGAACGTCGCCAATCCGGCAATCCGCCAATCCGTCAATCCGGCAATCCGGCAATTCGGCAATTCGGCAATCGCCGCAGGCGTCAATCCGGCAATCTGCCAATGCGGCATTGATTGCGGCAATTGATTGTCCAATTGGCCAATCCAATCCGGCAATGCCCTCGATTCGGCAATCCGGCAATCGTCACGGCCGCGCCCGAAGAGAGGTAAGCGCGGCGAAGAATCTCCCCACCGACCCCGGCCCCGCCAGCCGACGGTCAATCAAGTGCGTATGCGGCCGGTCGCCGACGCCGATGACGAAGTCGTCGTCGCCGAGCGCGTCGAACGCGTCTTCATCGGTGCGGTCGTCGCCGAGGTAGACGACGCTGACGGGCCGATCGACGACGTTGCGGACGCGGGCGCGAATCCACTCGCAGGCGCGGCCCTTGTGCCAGTCCACCGCCGGCAGCAACTCGAGCGCGCGTGCGCCGTTGAGCGATTTCAGGACCCGGGCTTCGAGCTGTGGTTCCGCGATCGCCTCGAACTCCTCCAGCGCGCGATCGCCGAGATCCTGCGGCGCCAGCCGCACGTGGCAGGTCAGCGCGTACGTCTTGTCCTCGAGCAGCAGCCCCGGACACCACGACAACTCGCGCGTCGCCGTCCGCAGGATGGTTTCGATCATCGGCGCCACGGCGTCGAGCGCGTAGTGATGAAACGCGCAGTCTGGTCCGGTGATCTCCAGCCCGTGCAGGCCCGCGACGAACTGCGCCGCCGGCCCGACCCGCTGACCGACGTCCGTCAGCCGGCGTCCGCTGACGACGCCGACGGTGACCGAAGGCAGCGTCGCCAGGCGATCGAAACTCCCGCACACGGCGTCGTCCATCACCGCCTCGGACGGTATCGGCGCGAGGTCCGCGAGCGTGCCGTCGAAGTCGGTGAGCAGCAGCACGTGCCGCGCTGCCATGCGCTCGGCGACTTCGGCCGCGACCGCATCCGAGGCGTCGTATTGCGCGCCGCCGTCGCTGCCGTGTCTACCCAGAGAGGAACCCCTGTCCTTTCCGCCGTTCGAGCCGGTCGAGGATGTCGGACGCCCACGCAAGGACGTCGCGCCCGGCGACCCGCCGCCGCAGCGCCTGCATGCGCCGCCGTCGTTCCCAGGCGGGCATGCCGATGGCGCGGGCGATCGCCGCGGTGAAGCCGCGCTCGTCGTAGGGATTGATGATCAGCGCCTCGTGCAGCTCCTGCGCGGCGCCGGCCAGTTCGCTCAGGATCAGCACGCCGTCGTGATCGTCGCGCGCGGCGACGAATTCCTTGGCGACCAGGTTCATGCCGTCGTGCAACGACGAGACGATGCAGAAACGCGCGATGCGATAGAGCGCGACCAGCTGCGGCAGCTGAAACGTCTGCGCCAGATAGCGAATCGGTCCGTCGGCGGCGCTGCGGCCGTGCTTGATGTTGACGGCGGCGACCTGCGCCTCGATTTCCGCCGCGATCTTCGCGTACTCGGGCACGTCGCTGCGCGACGACACCCCGACCTGGACGAACACGAACTGCGATGCCAATCCGGGCTGTTCGTCGAGCAGCCGCTCGATCGCCGCGATGCGCTCGGGAATCCCCTTCGTGTAGTCGAGCCGATCGACGCCGATGCCGACGAACTTGTTGTCGAGACCCAGTTCCGTCGACAACCGCCGCATCTCGTCGGGCAGCTGGGGGTCGGCGAGAATCTCGGTGATGCGGTCGAAGTCGGCGCCGATCGGAATCGCGACCACACGAACGGCGCGGCTGCCGAGATAGACCGTCTCGCCAGACACCGAGACCCCGAGTTCGGCGGCGACGGCATTGAGGAAGTTCTTCTGATCGCGCGGCAGCTGAAACGCCAGCAGGTCGTTGGCGAGCAGTCCGTGCAGGATGTCCTGCCGCTGCGGGCAGATGCGCAGGCGATCGATGTCCGGCCAGGGAATGTGCCAGAACAACGCCGTGCGCAGCTGCGGCCGCCGTTCGCGGACGTAGCCGGCGACCATCGCCAGGTGATAGTCGTTGAGAAACACCGACGCGTCCGGCGGCGCTTCGATCGCGACGGCGTCGGCGAACATGCGATTCACGTCCTGATAGGCCTGCCAGTCCTCTTCCTTGAAAATCGGCTTGACGTGCGCCTGATGGCAGAGCGGCCACAACGCACTGTTCGAGAATCCGGCGTAGTAGCGGTCGTACTGCGTCGCGGTCATCCACAGCCGCCGCAGCCGGTAGGCCGGCGCCTCGGGCGGCACGTCAATCGATCCGCGATCGTCGACGACGACGTGATCGGCGGTGCCGGCACCGTACGCGATCCACACGCCGCCGCGCTCGCGCATCAGCGCGTCGAGGGCCACCGACACGCCGCCGGGCGTTGGCCGCACCACGATCGACCCGTCAGGCGCATACTCGTGCGCCCAGGGCTCACGATTGGAGACGACGACGAGACCGCTGGCGGTGCCACCGATCTCTTTCGCCTGGACCAGCGCGGCGCGAAAGATGATCGGGCCGATCAGCTGATTGAGCGCCACGACGGCGACGATCACCGCTTGCAGGCGCCCGCCCCAGTCCGGCTGCTCGACCGCCACGATCAGGACCAGGCTCAGCGTCACCCCCGCGGTCGGCACGAACGCGCGCCACAACAGCCGGGCTTCCGGCGTATCCGCGCCGGCCAACCGCCCCGCCACCCGCGTCGCTCCGCGGATGGCCCACAGCCGCGCCGCCGTCATGCCGAGCGCGACGACGCCGACCGTCGCCAGCACTTCGACATGAATCGACGCGCCGACCGCCGCGAAGAACAGCACCAGCACCGGCATCGCGCTTTGCTCGATCGCTTCGTAGAGGACGTTGGCCGCCGGCGCAATCACGTTCTGGACGACCAGACCGGCGGTGAGCCCGACCAGCAGCGGCTCCAGCGTCAACCGCGCCGCCAGGACCGACAGCATCGCGCACAGGCCGATCAGCACCACCGTCAACTCGCGGCCGACGTAGCGCAGATAGAAAGTGAACAACGCGCCCATCAACGCGCCAAACGCCGCCGATCCGATCAACGACCACGCCGTTGATCCCACGATCGTGATCGCGCCGACGGCCGGTGCGCCGAAGGCGATTCTGGCCCCTTGAAAACACAGCGTGAAGAGGACGAGCAGCCAGATTTCCATCGCGACGACGGTCTGGATGGACAGGTCCGCGAGCGGCCCGCGCGCCCGGCTGTCGGCGACGACGGCGATGGCCACCGCGGGCGATGCGCCGGCGAGCAGCGTGGCGGTGAGCGCCGCGGCGGCGAGGCGCTGGGTGATCGCCAGGTCCGGCGCGATCGGCAGCCACGGCCACAGCGCCACCAGGAGCGCGGTGAGCGCCAGCCAACTGCCCGCGAGCGTCACACCGGAGAGTGTCGCAATCAGCGGCAGGCGGACCTGGATGGCGCGCAAATTCAGCCGCAGGCCGGCGAGCAGCGCGATCACGATGATCGCGAAGCCGTTGGCCGCCTGCAGTTCGCGGGCCATCGGCTGGTTGATGATGTTGAGCAACGACGGCCCGCAGATGAGGCCGAACGCCAGGTAGCCGGTGATCCTCGGCAACCGCGCGAACTCGCAGAGCCAGCCGACGATCGACGCCGCGATCAACGCGACGCCGAGCGCCAGCGCCGCCGATCCGCCGGTGGTGTCGAAGCGCGAGACCACCAGCCAGGTCAGCGCAATCGTGATCACCAGCGCGGTCAGCCGGCGCACTACTTCGCGCTCCGCCAGTGCGGGACGATCGCCAGCGCGAACAGCTCGAACAACGCCGTGCCGGTCGTCACCGTCGACAACAGCACCTCGCCGGCGGCGGTGGGAAGCATCTGCCGGAAATTGAGCGCGAACGCGACCGCGAGCACCCCGGGCGAAATCAGATACGCCGCGAGGTCGGAGGCGCGGACGTCGACCAGCCGCGACGACACCCAGGCGCCGATCACCTTGCCGGCGAGCCGGCACAACAAGTACGGCGCCAGCAGCCAGACCGCGACCTGCGACGGCACCCACATCGCACCGGCCGTCACCAGCAGCAGCACGATCAGCGGATGCTGGACGCGGCTGAGATCGTCCTGGACGATCCGATCGGCGCGGCCGGGCGCGACCGTCCAGCACAAGCCGGCGATCAATCCCGCGGCCAGCGGCGACACCCGCAGCGCCGCCGCGGCGCCGCCGGTCAGCGCGAGGACGCCGAGCACGTAGACCGCGCGCTCGGCGGTCGACTCGGCGCGCTCGAACAGCAGCCAGCCGACCGCGCCGCTCGCCAGACCGACCACAATCGGCGCGATCGCCAGCGTCCACTGCTGCTCCGGCGCCGTCGTCGGGACGATCGCGAACGCGGCGACGGCGATCACGATCGGCAGGACATCGTCGAGATCCGCGACGCGCGTGGCGACCGCGGCCACCGGCTCCGAATCCGGATGCGCCGAAGTCGCCGACGACGCCGACGCACACAGGCCGAGCGCCAGCGCGAACGCGGCAATTGGCGCGCCGATGGGCGCGCCGGTGGACTGCACGAAATAGGCGGTGGCGCCGGCGACGACGGCAATCGTCATCGCGCTCTCGAGACTCGCGGCGACGAACAACCAGGCCGCCGACCGAATCTCGCGGCCGAGCGCGATGCCCACCAGGACGCCGAGGACGGCGAGCGCGATGGTGACCGCGAAGTCGAGGCCCGCGATCAGCCGCGGCGAGATCAGGCCGAGCGCCGACGGACCGAACAGCGCGCCGACCGGAAGAAAGATGACCGCCGGCGTCAGCGACGGCGCGAGGCCGAGCGCCGAACGCGTCCGCAGCAGCGACAGCAGCCAGATCAGCGGCGATGGCGGCGGCGAGCCGAGGCGACGATCGATCGGGTCCGGGCCGCCGAGCTCGCGCCGGCGAACATCGCGCGGCGGTGCGTTCACGGCGCGCTGCCCCCGATCCCAAGCAACTCGGTCACGGCGGCATCAAGGGCGCCAGGCGTCACCAGCGCGATGCCATCCGGCGCCGGCAGCGCCATCCCCAACAGCCGTCCATCGATCGAAAACACGACCGCGCCGGCCTCGATGCCCCCGCCGCTGCCGATCAACAGCGGCGGCTTCGTCCAGAGCGTGTTCGCCGTCCACGGATCGGTGCGGCCGATGAACAACGGGCGCATGTTCGGGCCGCCCGGTGCGCCTTCGACGACGCCGACGTAGTTGAATCCGGAGAAGCTGTCGAACGAGGCCACGAGCGATCCCGACGGCACTGCGGCCGCGAACCGGACCAGCGTGACTTCGCGCGCCGTGTCGGCGGCGATGGTGGTCAGTTGTCCGGCCGCGCTCGCGGCAATCTGCAATCCGGCCGGCACGTGGACAAGCGCAAGATCGGGCCGCAGCCGCAGCGCCGGCGTCAACCGCGCCGGCGGCGCGAACGCGGCCGGCATTTCGCTTCCGGTCTTCGCGCCGCGGCCTTTGTCGCCGCCGCCGTTCTTCGGCGGCTCCACGATCTTTTCGAGCGGGACAATCGTGATCGCCGGCGCGACGCGGGCCAGCAGATCGGTGAGCGACGACGTCATCTCGTCGAACGTGGCGCGCGCCGCCAGCCCGGCAAGTGGTCCGGGCGCCGGCGTGATCGCCGTCAAGTCAGAAGCCGGAAAGCGGAATCGCGCCAGCAGGACGAGCACCGCCAGCGCGACCACGACGACGAGCACCAGCAGACGCGTCTCGCGGCCCGAACGCTCCTCGAAGCCCGGTGAAGGCATGGGCACCTCGAATATGCAAGTGGCGCACCCGAAACGAACGCGGGTGCTAGTGCGCCGGCGCCATCTGCCGCAGATGGCGCACGACGGTCGAGAACCTCTCAATGGCGTAGTCGATGTCCTGCTCAGTCGTATGCCGGCCAAGACCGAAGCGGATCGTCGCCGACGGCGCGTGCGCTTCGCCGCCGGAGATCGCCGACAGCACATGCGAGGGAGTCTCGCTTGCCGAACTGCAAGCCGAACCCGACGACACCGCGATATCGCCGATGCCGATCAGCAGCGACGCCCCGTCGACGCCGGCAAAAGAGACGTGCAGGTTGTTGGGCAGCCGATGCTCGACCGATCCATTGACGGTCACCGCGTCGGCGCCGAGATTGGCGCGCAGGCCGCTCAGCAGCCGGTCGCGCAAGCGCGAAATGCGCGGCGCTTCCTCCGCCATTTCGGCCGCGCAGAGCTGACAGGCGTAGCCAAGCCCGACGATGCCGGGGACGTTGAGCGTGCCGGATCGCAAACCGCGCTCCTGACCGCCGCCGCAGATCAGCGGCGAGAGCTCGGTGCGTTTGCGGACGAACAGCGCGCCGCAGCCTTTCGGCCCGTAAATCTTGTGCGCGGTCAGCGACAGCAGATCGATCTGCATCGCGTTGACGTCGATCGCGATCTTGCCGATCGCCTGCGCGGCGTCGACGTGAAAGACGGCGCCGCGCGCGTGCGCGAGGGCGCCGATCGCCGCGGTCGGCTGCACCACGCCGATTTCGTTGTTCGCGGCCATGACGCTGACGATCGCCGTCTCGGTCGTGACCGCGGCATCGAGCGCGCTCATGTCGACGCGGCCGTCGCGCCCCACCGGAATCGTCGTCACCCGCCAGCCGTCCTGGCGCAGCCGCTTGGCGGCCTCGAGCACCGACTTGTGCTCGATGGCCGACACCGCGATGTGCCGCCGGCCCTCGGGCGTGTGGTCGGCGACGCCGCGCAGCGCGAAGTTGTTCGATTCGGTCGCCCCGCTGGTGAAGACGATCTCGCGGGGGGTGGCGCCGATGATCGCCGCGATCCGACGCCGCGCCTCTTCCACCGCCTCCTGCGCCTTCCACCCCCACTGGTGGCTCGACGACGCCGGGTTGCCGAAGGTCTCGGTGAAATACGGCAACATGGCCTCGAGCACGCGCCGGTCCACCGGTGTGGTCGCGTGATAGTCGAGGTACACGGGCCCATGAGTCATGCAGGTATTATGACCTGATGTCCCGCAAATTCCCGATAGCTGCCGCTCTGTCCGTGGCCCTGTTGGTCGGCGTGATCGCGCTCCGGCATCCGGCCGCGCAAGCACCGCCGAAATACGACGCCGAGTTCCTGCTCAAGGCGTACGACACCTACACGTCGATGCGCGGGTCGACACCGGCGCCGTTCCAGGGCAACTGGTCCTACCTCGGTCCGACCAACGTCAGCGGCCGCGCCACCGACATCGCCGTCGCCGACAAGGACGGGCGGCGCCGCGTCTACGTCGCCTACGCAACCAGCGGCGTCTGGAAGACCGACGATGACGGCGCGACCTGGCAGGTGGTGTTCGAGCACCAGGCGACGACCAGCATCGGCGACATCGCGGTGGCGCCGTCGAACCCGGACGTCGTCTACGTCGGGACCGGCGAAGCCAACATCTTCCGCGCCTCGATGGCCGGGGCCGGCGTCTACAAGTCGACGGACGCCGGCCGGACGTGGACGCACGTCGGCCTCGCCGACTCGCAGACGATCGGCCGCATCGTCGTCCATCCGACCAATCCGGACATCGTCTACGTGGCGGCGTCGGGGCACGAGTGGACCGACAACGAGATGCGCGGCGTGTTCAAGAGCACCGACGGCGGCAAGAACTGGTCGAAGGTGTTCTACAAGAGCGCGCGCACCGGCGCCAACGATCTCGTCATGGATCCGCGGAATCCGAGCGTGCTCTACGCGGCGATGTGGCAGCGCATCCGCCGCAAGTACAGCGACCCCCGGGTCGAGCCGGGCTATCGCGAAGGCGGCGTGTTCAAGACGACCGATGCCGGCGCGACGTGGACTGAAGTCGGCACCGGCCTGCCGGCGCCGGAGTTCCGCGGCCGCATCGGCATCGACATCTCGCAATCGAAGCCGGACACGCTCTACGCGCTGGTGGACAACTACGAGATCGGCCGCGTCGCCAAGCCGGGCGAGAACGACGCCTACGGGCGGCCGATGCCTCAGGGCGCCGGGTTCATCAAGGGCGCCGATATTTATCGCACCGACGACGGCGGCAGGTCGTGGAAGCAGACCAGCCGTTTCGATGAGGCCACGACTAACAGGCTGAACAATCACTCGGGCACGTACGGCTGGGTGTTCAGCCAGATTCGCGTCGACCCGACCAATCCGGAGCAGATCTGGACGATGGGGCTCGGGCTCAATCGATCGACGGACGGCGGTCGCACACTCCAGGGCGTCGGCGGCACGCACGGCGATCATCACGGCCTGTGGATCGATCCGAAGAACACCAGCGTCATGTACAACGTCAACGACGGCGGTTTCTATCAGACCGCCGACGCCGGCAAGACCTGGAAATTCGCGGTCGCGGCGGGCGGCGCGCATTTCTACAACCTCGAACTCGACAACAGCGACCCGGTGTGGGCGTACGGATCGATTCAGGATCACGGCAGCCGGCGCGGACGGATCGATCTGTCGAAGGGCCGCGATGCGGTGCCGGCGGTAGCGTTCGAGAATGCGCCGGGTGGCGAGGGCTCGAATCACGCCGTCGATCCGAACAACCCGAACATCGTCTATTCGCACGGCTTCTACGGCAACTTCAGCCGCACCGATCTGAGCGTCGCCGGCGGCCGCGGCCGCGGCGCGGCGGCGCAAGGGGCGCCCGCCGGCCCGCAGCGCGAGACGCCGATCCAGCCGAAAGACACCGACGAACTGCGCGCGCAGTGGATGGCGCCGTTCATCATCTCGCCGCACGATTCGTCGATCGTCTACGCCGGCTATCAATTCGTGTTCCGCTCGAAGAATCGCGGCGATGCATGGGAGAAGATCAGCCCCGATATGAGCTACAACGACAAGGCGCAGCTGGGCGTCAACCCGTCGGCGATCCCGTATCAGACCGTCGTCCAGATCGCCGAGTCGCCGGTGAAGAAGGACCTGCTCTACATCGGCAGCGACGACGGCCGGATTCACACGACGATTGACGGCGGCAAGGAGTGGACCGAGCTCACCAGCCATATTCCGGTGAAGCGCTGGATCTCGCGCCTGGTGCCGTCGCAATTTGCCGAGGGGACGATCTACATCACCCAGCGCGGCCGCGAAGACGACGATTTCGGCGCCTACGTGTGGAAGAGCACCGACTACGGCAGGACGTTCACCAGCATCGCCGCGAATCTGCCGGCCGGGCCGGTCAACGTGATCCGCGAGGATCCGCGCAACCCGCGCGTACTCTACGCCGGCACCGACTTCGGCGCGTTCGTCTCGACCAACGGCGGCGCCAGCTGGAACGTGCTCGGCAGGAATTTGCCGTCGGTTCAGGTCGCCGATCTGCAGTTCCACAAGCGCGAGAACATCGTGGTCATCGCCACGTACGGCCGCGGCATGTGGACCATTGATGCGACGGCGTTCGCGAAATAGCAACCCCGTCGCATCAAATCGGCGATTGGGCGATGGGTGATCGGGCGATGTCCCAATCAGTCAATCCGTCAGTCGGTCAATCGGGCGATCCGCTTTGGTACAAGGACGCGGTCATCTATCAGGTGCACGTTCGCGCGTTCGCGGACAGTACTGGTGACGGCATCGGCGATTTCCGCGGCCTGGCGGGCAAACTGGACTACATCCAGTCCCTGGGCGCGTCCGCGATCTGGCTGATGCCCTTCTACCCGTCGCCGCTGCGCGACGACGGCTACGACATCGCCAACTACCTCGACGTGCATCCGGCCTACGGCACCCGCCGGGATTTTGCGATCTTCCTCGACAAGGCGCACGCACGCGGGCTCCGGGTCATCACCGAGCTGGTCATCAACCACACCTCGGATCAGCACCCATGGTTCCAGGCGGCGCGGCGGGCGCCGCGCGGCTCGTCCAAACGGAACTACTACGTCTGGAGCGACAGCGACAAGGCCTACCCGGGCGTGCCGATCGTGTTCAAGGACACCGAGCCGTCCAACTGGACCTGGGATCCGATCGCCGGCCAGTACTACTGGCATCGCTTCTTCCATCATCAGCCCGATCTCAATTTCGACAACCCGCGCGTGCGCAAGGCGGTGCTGCGGGTGATGCGTTTCTGGCTCGACATGGGCGTCGATGGCATGCGGCTCGACGCCGTGCCCTACCTGGTCGAGCGCGAAGGGACATCGTGCGCCGGGCTGCCGGAAACGCACGCCGTGCTGCGCGAGATCCGCGCCGACCTCGACGCGCGTTATCCCGATCGGATGCTGCTCGCGGAAGCCAACCAGTGGCCGTCGGAAGTGCGCGCCTATTTCGGCGACGGCGACGAATGCCACATGGCGTTTCACTTTCCGCTGATGCCGCGGCTGTTCATGGCCCTGCGGCAGGAAGACCGCCACCCGATCTCGGAGATCCTCGCGCAAACGCCCGACATCCCCGACACCTGCCAGTGGGCGATCTTCCTGCGCAACCACGACGAACTGACGCTCGAGATGGTCACCGACGAGGAGCGCGACTACATGTACGCGGCTTATGCCGCCGACCCGCAGATGCGCATCAACAGCGGCATCCGCCGCCGCCTCGCGCCGCTCATCGAAAACAGCCGGCCGCGCATCGAACTGCTCACCGGGCTGCTGCTCTCGCTGCCGGGGACCCCGGTGATCTACTACGGGGACGAGATCGGCATGGGCGACAACATCTACCTGGGCGACCGCAACAGCGTGCGCACGCCGATGCAGTGGACCGCCGATCGCAACGCCGGCTTCTCGACCGCCGATCCGGCCAAGCTCTTCGCGCCGGTGATCATGGACCCGGTCTACGGCTATCAGGCGCTCAACGTCGAAGCCGACGAGCGTTATCCGCACTCGCTGCTCAACTGGATGCGCCAGCTGATCGCGCTCCGCCGCAGGTACCGGACCTTCGGCCGCGGCACCCTGGAGATCATCCGCCCGGAGAATCGCGCGATCTTCGCGTTCCTGCGCCGGTTCACCGGTGAGGATCCGATCCTCGTCGTCGCCAATCTGTCGAAGACCGTGCAGCCGGTGTCACTCGACCTGTCGGCGTTCGTCGGCTGGACGCCGACCGAAATGAGCGGCGGCGTCGACTTGCCGCCGGTCAGCTCAGCACCGTACTTTCTGACGCTAGGGCCGCACGCGTTTTACTGGCTCCAACTTCGGCGGCCCTAGCTGGCGCAATTGCCGGATTGCCGAATCGAGGGCATTGCCGGATTGGATTGCCAAATTTCGACGATCCAATTGCCGCAATCATTTCCGGATTGACGAAATTGGCGGATTGACGCCTCCGGCGATTGCCAGATTGCCGGATTGACGGAGGATGACTGTGAGGCCTGCGATTCAAAATCGTAGCGCCCAGCTGGCAATCCGCCAATCCGAAAATTCGTCAATCGCCGC
>DASUGM010000235.1:0-5963 GCA_036274055.1 Vicinamibacterales bacterium
GACGTCGAACGGCATCACCGGCATCCGATCGAGCAGGCCCTCGACGAATCGCTGCGCGCGGACCCGGCGGACGCCGGCGAGCCGTTCGACGCCGTGGAGCAGCTCCGCGGCCGTGATCGCCGAGACGATCACTTCGTCCCCGCCGGCCTCGGCGACCACCCGGGAAAGGTCGAGGTCGCCGCGCTCGGCGGCGACCAGCGAACTCGAGTCGACTACGATTCCCACGGGTCTTTTGGCGCCGCCGGCCGGTTGGCCGCCGCGCGCCCGGCCTCGACGGCGCGTTCAAAGGCAGCATCGCCGCGGCGGTTGCCGGCCCATTCGGCAAACTCGCGGACGGTCCACGCTCTCGTGAGCGGCGAGACCTGCGCGACCGGCACCCCGCCGCGCTCGACGATCCAGCCGGCGCCGCTCTCGCGGACCTCGTCGATCAGCTTGCCGAAATTCTTCGCGGCATCGGTCGCCCGGATGCGCCGTCGGTGATCCCCCATATACGTATTATACGCGTTATCCGTATCGGTCGCGACCTGCATGTTGCCGCCGCGGCGCCGAAAATTCCACCCGACGGCTTTTTCGCACCGCGCCAGCCGGCGACGAAACGCGGTATCGTTTCGGCCTCGAGGTGGCGATGCGGCGACTTGGCATAACGACGGTGGCCCTGGGCCTGGTGGCGGCGTCGGCCGGCGTGGTCGCGCAGGGACGCGGGGGGCGCGGCGGCGCGGACGCCCCGCTCACAGTGCTCCGGCCCGCCCGCGTCTTCGACGGCGAGGCCATGCATGACGGTTGGACCGTCATCGTCCGCGGTGGCCGGATCGAATCGGCGGGACCAGCGAGCGCGGCGGCGCCTCCCGGAGCGACGACGATCGATCTACCCGGGATGACGTTGATGCCGGGGATGATCGAAGCGCACTCCCACGTGCTGCTGCACCCGTACAACGAAACTCCGTGGAACGATCAGGTCGCGCACGAGTTGCTTGGCGTGCGCATTGCCCGCGCGACCAATCATCTGCGCGACACCCTCAATGCCGGCTTCACGACGATCCGGGATCTCGGCACCGAAGGCGCCGGGTACGCCGACGTCGGACTCAAGCAAGCCGTCAATCAGGGCATCATCCCGGGGCCACGGATGATCGTCACGACGCGCGCGATCGTCGCCACCGGGACCTACGCCCCGAAGGGCTATCCGGCCGAGTGGGACGTGCCTCAGGGCGCCGAAGAAGCCGACGGCGAGTCGCTCATTCGCGTGGTCCGCGATCAGGCGGGGAAGGGCGCCGACTGGATCAAGGTCTACGGCGACTATCGCGCCGGTCCGAACGGCCAGACGGTGCCGACGTTTTCGCAGGAAGAGATGACGCGGATCGTCGACACCGCGCGCAGCATCGGCCGGCCGGTCGCGGTGCATTCGAGCACGCCCGAAGGCATGCGGCGCGCGATCATCGCCGGCGCCGAGACCATCGAGCACGGCGACGGCGGCACCGCAGAAGTGTTTGCGCTGATGAAGCAGAAGGGCGTCGCGCTGTGTCCGACGCTGGCCGCGGGGCATGCGACGAGTCAGTACGCCGGCTGGAAGCCGGGCGAGCAGCCGGAGCCGCAGGGCGTGCAGCGCAAGCGCGCGAGCTTCAAGCTCGCGCTCGACGCTGGCGTGACGATCGCCGCCGGATCCGACGTCGGCGTCTTCGCGCACGGCGACGAAGCGCGCGAACTGGAACTGATGGTCAATTATGGGATGCCGGCGCTCGAGACGCTGAAGTCCGTCACGTCGATCAACGCCAAAGTGATGCACATGGAAACCCAGATTGGGCGCGTGGCGGCCGGACTGTTCGCCGATCTCATCGCCGTCGGCGGCGATCCGAGCCGGGACATCAGCGCGACTCGAAAGGTGACGTTCGTGATGAAGAATGGCGCGGTGGTGAAGAAACCATGACCCGCCTGACATTGATCGCGGCGCTGGCGCTCGGCGGGTCGACGCTTGCTGTTCCCGCCTGGGAATGGACGCCGCAGAAGTCGGGCGTCTCGGCGCGCCTGCGCGGTGTCAGCGCAGTCAGCGAGTCCGTCGCCTGGGCCAGCGGATCAGGCAGCACGATTCTGCGCACCGAAGACGGCGGGGCGACGTGGACACGACTTCCCGAGCCGACGCCGGATCGACTCGACTACCGCGACATCGACGCGATGAACGCGACGACCGCTTACGCGCTCAGCATCGGCAACGGCGCGGCATCGCGCATTTTCAAGACCACGGACGCGGGGCAGACCTGGGCCGAGCAATATCGCGCCAGCGAGGAGAAGATCTTCCTCGACGCGATGACATTCAGCGATGCCAACCGCGGCATCGTCCTCGGCGATTCGATCGACGGCCGCTTTTTCTTCATGACCACGGACAACGGCGGCGCGCGTTGGATTCCGGTCCCCGTCGATCGCCTGCCGGCCGCCCTGCCCAATGAGGGCTTCTTTGCCGCCAGCGGCACCAACGTCGCGGCGCTCGGCGACCACATCTGGATCGGTACCGGTGCCGCCGCGAAAGCGCGCGTGCTGCGTTCGGCGGATCGCGGCCTCAGCTGGGCGATCGCCGAGACGCCGGTTGCGGCCGGGCCGTCAGCAGGAATCTATTCGATCGCTTTCCGCGACGCTCAGCACGGCATCGTCGTCGGCGGCGACTACGCGAAGGAAGCCGAGGCCACCGACAACTGCGCGATCACCAGCGACGGCGGCGCGACCTGGACGTTGATCAAAGGGCTCAGCGGCTTCCGATCCGTCGTCGCGCCGGTGCCGGGCGCGCCGGCGACGTGGATCGCCATCGGCCCGCGTGGCAGCGATGTGTCCACCGACGACGGCCGGACCTGGACGCCGATCGAAGGTCCGGGCTTCGACACGTTCAGCTTTGTCCGCGGCACGGCCATCGGCTGGGGAAGCGGCGCGCGGGGCGCGATTGCGAAACTGAGAACTTTGAACTGAGAACTTCGAACTCGCGCGTTATGCGTCCTGTTTCAAGATGACCGCGGGATCGACGCGCAGCGCCCGGCGCACCGGCACGTAGGTCGCGAGGACGCCCGCCGCGGTCAGTATCGCCGCAACCACGCCGAACGCGGTCGGATCGAATGGACTCAGGCCGAACAGCAGGCTCTGGAGCACCGATCCAAGCGAAAGCGACAGTAACAGTCCCAGCACCAGCCCGGCAACAGTGGCGACTCGCGCCGGCCGGAACAAGGCGCTCAGGACCTGGCCTTTTTGCGCGCCCAGCGCGATCCGGATGCCGATCTCGCGGCGCCGCGCCTCGACGACGTACGCGAAGACGCCGAAGACGCCGAACGTCGCCAGTGCCAACGCGAGCAGACCGCCGGCCCAGGCGGCGGTGGCGCCGGCCGCCGAATCGCCCAACCCTTCGGCGATGGTGTCGGCGAGCGAGCGCACGGTGACGGTGGCGTTGGCGTCTACATCGGTGATGATCGCGGCGATGCGATCGGTCACGCCGGGTTCGTTGGTCCGCACGAGCACCGCCGGATAGGTCCGTGTCCTGCCAGCCAGCACGTGGAAGGTTGGACGAATCGAGTCGCGAGCAGTGAAGTAGACGTCACGGGTGACACCGACGACGGTGTAGCTCTGCGTGCCGGCTACAAACCGCTGCCCGACTGCGCCGTCTTGGGGCCATAACAGCCGAGCGAACGTTTCGTTGACGACCGCCTCGCCAGATCCGGGATGTCCGCTGAATGGGCGGCCGGTAACCAAGGGGATCCCCAGCACCTCGAACGCGTTGGCCGAGACCGGTGCGATGTCAGCGGAGCGGGCCTCGCGAACGCTGCCGGCTGGCCGGCGCACGTCGACGGTCTCCGCGTGCGTGAACGGAGCGACATCGGTGAACGCGATTCGAGGGAATGCCGCGGTCAGGGCACGCTCGATCGTCTGCCGCGCGGCTGCCGCGCCCGGGCCCGTCTGCGTCGAGGCGCCGCCCGGCCGGTACGTTGCCGTCGTCACGCCGTCGATCGAGTAGCCAATGTCGCCGCTGATGGCGTGTGTCACCGCGCGGGTGAGCAGACTCGCGCATGAAAGCAGAGAGGTCGAGAGCGCGATCTGCGCCGTCAACAACGCGAGGTTGAAGCGAAGCCGTCCGGCTGGTGTCGCCGTCCGGCCGTCACCCGTGGCGAGTCCGATACGCGTCGATCGCAAGGCCGGTAACAAGCTGAACGCAAACGACATGAGCAGGGACGTGCCGACGCAGTAGGTGAAGACGGCGGCATCCGGCGCCCAGACGTCGCGCGTCGGCATCTCGGAGATGCGCATCAACGGGTCGAGGACCGCATAGACCAGTGCGAGGCCCAGCACGCCCGCGACCGTCGACAGCAGAACCGCCTCGGTGATCAGCTGGCGTGCGATCCGGCTGCGGCCTGCGCCCAAGGCCAGCCGTGTCCGAACTTCCCGCGCCCGCGCCAATGCGCGGGCCAGCTGAAGGTGCGCGATATTCGCGCCGGTCAGGAGCAGTACGATCGCCGTAGCGATGACGGTTGAAGCGATGATCATCGCGCGCAGCGGCGCCGGGAATCGCGCGTACATGCTCGTCCCGGTCACTTCGACGCGACGCGCCGCCGCGTCCGGTTGCGAGCTCCGTTGGCGCGCGAAGGCCGTCAGTTCCTGCGCTGCCCGGATCGCGGTGGCGCCGGCGGCGAGCCGGCCGATCAGGGCCACGCAGCACCGTCCTGCTGAGTCGGAAAAAAGCGCGTCTTCGGGCTTGAAATTGCGCATCGCCTGGAGCGGAAGCCAGATGTCATCGCGATACGGTTGTTCACCTCGCCAACCCTCTCGCGCAACGCCGATCACGGTGTACGCCTGTTTCTGGAAATACAGCGCCCGCCCGATTGCATCCCGTGCGCCACCAAACATCCGGTGCCAGAAGGCGTGGCTGATGATCGCCACGCGCTCGGCGGCACCCTCGCGATCGTCGTCGGGCCTGAAGTTTCGTCCGAGTGCGATCGGCACGCCGACGGTCTCGAAAAACCCGGGAGTCACGAATTGCCCGTAGGCGATCACCGTCCTGGCCTCGGGATCAGCCGCTGGCGTGAAGAACGCAAAGTGAGTCGCCGCGACGTGGGAGAGCGTCGTGCTGCGGCTGGCGAAGTCGTCGCGATCTCCGAGACCGAACTGCCACCGCTCGCGCGGCGCGCCGCCTTCGGGCTTGATCAGAACGACCTGTTCAGGCCGCTCGATCGGCCACGGCCGGAGGATCACCGCGTTGATGGTGGTGAACATCGCCGTGCTGATGCCGATGCCGATCGTCATCGTCAGCAGAGCGGTGATCGTGAACGCGGGGCTGCGGCGAAGGCTCCGCACGCCGTACTTCACGTCCTGCCATACGCTTTCGAGCCACGGCGCCAACCAGACCCCGCGCGCGTCTTCGCGCGCCAGCGTGACGTTGCCCATCGCCCGCGACGCTGCCGCGCGGGCCTCGCCCGGCGCGACGCCGCGGGACCGTAATTCGGCCTCGGCCATGGCGCGATGCGCGTCGATTTCCTGCCGCAGATCGGCGTCGAACGAGCGGTAGCGGATGCGGGCGCGAAGGCGGCGAAACCACGCGAACATGCGGGCGCTCCTCGAGACGTTACGCGTTCTGCAGGACCTGTTGAATGGCGTGGACGAGCTGATCGAACTCGGCGCGCTCCGCGACGAGCTGTTTCCTGCCGGCCCTGGTAATCGTGTAGAAGCGCGCTTTGCGGTTGTTTTCCGAGGGCCCCCACTCGGCGTCGGCGTAGCCGTTGAGCAGCAGCCGCTGCAGAGCGGGGTAGAGCGAACTCTCACCGACCTGCAGCACGTCGTTCGACAGCGCCTTGAGCCGCTGCGCGATGCCGTAGCCGTGCATCGACTCGCGGGCGATGACGCGAAGGATCAGGAGATCGAGCGTGCCGGGAAGGAGATCGGGACTCGCCATCGGACTCCCATCGTCTAACGATGGGAGTCCGATGTCAACTGCCTACGCCGGC
>DASUGM010000236.1:0-2937 GCA_036274055.1 Vicinamibacterales bacterium
CCCGAATCGATGCCGCCGCTGAGAAATGCGCCAAGCGGCACTTCGCTTTCGAGCCGATCGTGGACGGCCTGACGCAGCGTGCTGTCGATCTCTTCGATGATCTCGTCGTCGCTGCGCTGGTCGGTGTCGAACTCGGTGACGTCCCAGTACTGTCGCGTTTCGATGCGGCCGTTGGCGATGCGCAGCCAATGGCCCGGCATGAGCTTGGATACGTTGCGGTAGATCGTCGACGGCGCCAGGAAATAGCCGAGCGACAAATATCCTTCGAGCGCCGAGAGATCGACGTCGCCCTGCCAGAGGTGCGAGGCCTGCAACGCCTGCAGTTCGCTGGCGAAATGAAACACGCCGTCGAGCACGGTGTAGAACAACGGCTTCTTGCCCAATCGATCGCGTGCGGCGAAGAACTCGCGCCGGCGCGCATCGTAAATCACCAGGGCGAACATGCCTTCCAGCCGATCGAGGCAGGCCGGCCCGTATTCCTCGTAGGCGTGCAGGATCGTCTCGGTGTCGCTCGCCGTGCGATAGCGGTGCCCTTTGGACTCGAGCACGGCGCGAAGGGCACGGTGGTTGTAGATCTCGCCGTTGAACATCGCCCAGATCGTCTGGTCTTCGTTCGTCAGCGGCTGACGCCCGCCGGCGCGATCGATGATCGCCAGCCGGCGGTGGCCCAGGATCGCGACTGAGTCTTCGAAGAAGCCGTCACCGTCGGGGCCGCGATGCGCGATCGCCGCGTTCATTGCTTCGACGCTGGCGCGCGCACCGGGCGGCAGGACGCCGTCGAGCGCGAACATGCCGGAGATGCCGCACATGGGTGGAATCTTACCCCCGCGTCACGGCGCGATAGACGTCGGCGTACTCGCGGACCATTCTCTCGATCGTAAACCGCTCTTCGACGCGGGCCCTGCCCGCATGCGCCAACGCCGCACGAGCCTGCGGATCTGCCGCCAGTTCGACCAGCGCAGTGGCGAGGGCTGCGGGATCACGCGCGGGTATCAAGCGACCGCATGACGAATCGACGACTTCCGGTGTTCCGCCGACCCGGGTCGCGATCACGGGCAATGCCGCCGCCATCGCTTCGAGGATGGTCAGGGACACGCCTTCGCTGATCGAGCAGTTGACGTACAGGTCGAAGCCGGGCAACCAGTCGCGCGCGTCGTGACGCTGTCCCAGCCAACGGACTCTGGAATTCATGCCGAGCTCAGTCGCGAGGGTCGTCAGAGCCTGACGTTCCGCGCCGTCGCCGACGACCGCGATCACAGGCGAAATCTGCGCAGGCATCGCCGCCACGGCGCGCAGCAACGTACCCAGGTCCTTGACCGGATCGAGGCGCGCAATCGTGCCGATGACCAGATCACCGTCTCCGACGCCAAGTCGTTCGCGTGCGCGCTGCCGCGAGGTTGCGTCGGGGACGGGTCCGATCGCGATGCCGTTGTAGATCACTCGAACCGTGCGGCGTGAAAATCCTTCCGCAACCATGTGTTGCTTCAGGTTTTCAGAGACGGCGTACACCGCATCGGGCATGACGTCGAGCGCCCGGTTCGCGAGCTTTCGTTTCCACGAGGGCGCCGCATCCGACAGCCGGCCATGTTCCGTGAACACCACGCGAAGCGAGGGCGAGCGCAACCGGGCAACGGCGGAATAGACAAACGGCGAGTAGTGGTGAGCGTGAAGCACCGTCGCCTGATGTTGCTTTGCGACCTCCACAATCCTGCGGCCGAGGGCCGGCCGGAATCCGGGCTGCCGGTGCAAAGCACTCACGGAGATGCCCTTGCTCGCGAGGTTGTCGGCCCAGGCGCCGCGTTCATCCAAACAACACACGGCGGATGGCATTTCGGCATGCAGGCGTTCCGCCAGGTCCATGACCAGACGCTCTGTTCCACCTGGATCCAAACTGAGAACGACATGGAGAATTCGCAGCGGCTGTGGCGACATCGGCGCTACCGAATCCAGCCTTTCCACCGGTAATACCGCAGCGCGACGAGCTCGTAGATGGCGTCTCGGCTGACGCGAAGGGCGATGTACCTTGGCACCAGCGTCATCGCGCCGTGAGTGGGCGGCTCGACGTCGATTGGCGCGCCAATGACCAGCGCCGGCGACCCGGTCGCGTCGAGCAGGGCGCGAGTGCGCGGTGCTTGAAGTCGCGAGACGATGACGACGGTCCGGACTCCCGGATTTGAGGACTCGAGGGCGGCGAGTGCACGCACTTGCTCCAGAGTGTTCGCGGGCCGGACATCGTGCCGGATGTCGTGGCGCGGCACGCCGCCGACATCCAGCGCTTCCACCATCCAGCCCATGCCCAACACATGCACCTCTCGCGGATGGTGCGCCTGGACCAGAGCGATGGCAGTGCGTGCTCTGCCGCGTCGATTATCGCCGTCAAAGACGACGAGGCGATCGACTTCCGCCAGCGCTGAGTCTGGGACCGGCGCCACGTACGGTAACTGACCCGCGATTGCGTTGGCGACCATCGGCAGCGCCAGCATGAGGTACAGACCGGCCACCGCAAATGACATCACCACGAGCCGGCGTCGCCAGCGGGGCCGGACCAGCCAAAGGAGAACGAGCACCCCGACGACGACGCCAAGAAGGCGCAGTGACCCAGGGGCGCCGATCAATTTGGCGACTTCGAGCACGGAGCTACTTGATGACCGCGCGCAGCGCCTTGACGTCGGCGCGATCCCTCGCAGCCGGGTTTTGCTTCTCGGCGGCGTCGAGAGCGGCTTTGGCTTTGGTCCAGTCCTTCAGCTCGGCAAACACGGTGGCGGCGTGAACATACATGTCCGTACTGGCGGGCGACGCGAGCACGATTTCCATGTACGAGCGCGCCGACTCGTCGTTCTTCAACAGGTGATAGATCCACCCGACGGTGTCGGCAGTGCCATTCGACGGCAGCAGTTTGAAGGCTCTGGCAGCGAGGGAAAGTGCTTCATCGGGCTG
>DASUGM010000237.1:0-29293 GCA_036274055.1 Vicinamibacterales bacterium
CCACGACCAGCGCGTGACGCAGGCGCAGCCGCTCACGGCCGGCCGACGACTGCGCGCTGTCGTCCTTCAGCCCGCGGGTGAGACCGGCGCGGTACGCGCGGACGGCTGGCGGCAGGCTGCAGAGCAGCGCGCACATCGCGCTCGCGCCGGCGAGAAACAGCGCGACGCGCCAGTCGACGACGGCGCCGTCGGCCCGTGGCACCGCACCGGCGCCGATCGTCGTCAGCACGCGCTGCGCGACGAGCGCGAACGCCAGACCGATCGCGCCGCCGAGCGTTCCGAGCACGAGGCCCTCGACGAGTTGCTGCCGGACCAGCCGCCAGCGGCTGGCGCCGAAAGCGGTGCGGGTGGCGAACTCACGCTGCCGCGCTTCCGCGCGCGCCAGCAGCAGCGCCGCGGCGTTGGCACAGCCGATCAGCATCAGGAACGCGACCGCGCCGAACAGGATCAGGATTGCGGGACGGACGCGGCCGACGATCTCGTCGCCCACCGGTAACGCAAACGCCGTGAAGTGATCGTTCACCGGATACTGGCCTTCGCGCGTCAGCCCGGCGGTGATCGCGGCAAGGTCCGCGGTCGCCTGCGCGACGGTGGCCCCGGCGTTGAGCCGCGCGACCGCGTAGAAGCCGTGGCTGTCGCGCGCAGTCTGCGCCGGATTGAACCACAGCGGCGTCCACAGTTCGGTCGGCTCGGCGGCGTCCTCGCTGAAGTCGGTCGGCAGCCGGAATCCGCGCGGCATCACGCCGGTCACTCGCGCCGGCCGGCCGTTGATTTCGAGTTGACGCGAGAGCACCTGTTCATCCCCGCCGAACACGCGCTGCCACAGCCCGTAGCTCGCGAGGATCAGCGCCGGCCGATCGCGTGAGTCCGACCTGGCTTCTTCTTCCGTGAACACGCGGCCGAGCACCGGCTTCACGCCGAAGACGTCGAACGTGTTCGCCGTCACCATCGCCGCGCCGACGCGGATCGCGTCGCCGGCGCCGGTCAGCGTCACCCGCGTCGAGTCCCAGGCCGCGACGTTCTTCAGCGTCCGCGCTTTGGCGCGGTAGTCGAGCACTTCCTGATCCGAGACCCAGGTCTTCTCGAAGTCCGTCCACTTGCTCCAGATCATCACCAGGCCGTCGGGCTGGGCGTAGGGCAGCGGCGCCAGCAGCACGCCGCGGACGACGGTGAACATCGCGGTCGCCGCGCCGATGCCCATCGCCAGCGAAAGCACGACGATGGCGATGGCCCCGGGCTGGCGGCGGAAACCGCGGACGGCGGCGCGGATGTCGTTGACGAACGCGGTCATTGGCAGTCCTCCGGAAGGTGTCGGGTCCGGCAGGTGCACTGCGCGGTGTCCCCGGTCATCTCGATCGCGACGAGTGATGCCCGCATGCAGCGCCTGCGCGAGGTACCACCGGCGTGCCGAACGGCCCCGGGTGCGCCGCGACGCGTAACCGTCGTCGAGATCGTCGAGCAGGAACTCGCGATCGCGGCGGACCAGGAGCCGCGCGGCAATGGCGCGCAGCCAGCGCGGCGTCGGAGCGCCGGACGTCATCTCGGGTCCAGCTTCGGCTTGAGGCCGCGGGTCATCCGCTGCCAGGTCGCGTGCGCCTGCGCGATCGCGGCGTGCCCGGCCGGCTCGAGCGCGTAGTGCTTACGGCGGCGCTCGCCTTTTCCCGGATCGACGACGCGGGCGCGGACCAGGCCCTTGCCTTCGAGACGTTCAAGCGTGGTGTAGACCGCGCCGATCCAGACCGTGCGCCGGCCGCCGTCTTCGATCGCCTGCCGGATCGCGGCGCCTGACGCGGCCTCGCCCAACTGGAGGATGGCTAGAAGGACGAGTTGCTCGAATTCACCCAGATAGGCGGCCGGAGTCATGGCGCGTCACTCATACTACATTGTAGTCAGACGAAGATAGCGGCTTACGAGTTGGCCGCGTCATGGGCGATCGCCGATCGAGCGATCGAGCCATGGCAGAGCAGGGGCGATCGGGCGATCGAGCAAAGGGCCAGATGCGAGCCGAGCTCAGCTGCCCTATCCAGCCCACACATTCTCAGTGAAGCCTTCGCCCGATCGCGCGATCGCGCGATGCTCTGCCATGGCTCGATCGCTCGATCGGCGATCGCCCATGGGCGGCCCCGCCTATCGAAACCGTCGAAGGAGTTGCGCCCGCAGGTGTAGGGCCGTGGCCGCCCGGAGGATCTGCTGGTCACTCGGCGCGCGGGTCGTGGTGAGGAGCGTCATGCTGCCCATCTCGTCGAACGACTCGCGGCCCCAGCGCACGCGCTTGACCGGCGTCGACGGATTGCGCGGGTTGGCGGCGGAGTTGTCGTAGGTGATGCGGACGTCGATCTTCGTGCCATTCGGCAGCGCGATCGGATCCTTGTAGTAGTACGAATCCTGCCAGCTGAAGTCCCAATCCTTGATCCACAGCAGACCGCGCGTCGAGCCGTCGGGCAGCGTCGCCGTCATCTTCATCTCGTGCGCCAGATAGTGGGCGTGGCCGCGGACGCCGAAGGCGTCGACATCTACCGGCAGCACGAATGAGTCCGCGATCGCGTAGTTGGCTTCGCCGGCGGGGATGTCGATGCCCATGCCGACGCCAAACGCCGGCGGCACCTGCACGCCGCTGATCGACGCGCGCGGCGTGCTCTTCGCGAAGTAGATCGCGATCGATCCGTTCTCGCTTTCAGCCTTGCCGGACGGATGCAGATGCAACTGCAGCACGAGATTGGTGTGCTTCGGCAGCGGCTGCGCAATCCCTTCCGGAAAAAAGCGCGGCGTTGCCCCTGGCACCCAGCCGCCGAGCCCGCCCCACGCCTCGCCGGCAGCGCCGATGCCCGCGGCTCCTCGTCCGCCGCCCGCCGCGCCGCGGCCAGAGCCAACGCCGCCGCCGAGCCCGCCGCGGCCAAGCGCGCCCAGACCGAGCCCCGGAATGGTTTCGTCGTCTCGCACGGTGACGCCCGCCGGGGCGGTGAAATACAGCGCGTGATGGACGATCGATCGCGCGCTCGGCTGATAGTCGATCGCGGTGATCCACTGGTCGTCCGGCAGATCGACGGCGATGACGACGTTGCGGTACTGATCGCGACCCTCCGCGGCGAGCGACACCGGCCGCGGCAGCTTCACGACCAGGTCTGGCGCGCCGAGCGACCAGCCCTCGGGAAATTTCGGCGGCGCCGGCATCGTCTTCAGGTCGCCGCTCGGCATCCCGGCGTCGACCCACGCACGCAGTGTCTTGATCTGCGCCGCGGTCAGCGACCGCTCGTCCTGAAACTCCGGGAATCCTTCCGCGCGCGACGCGTGCCACGGCGGCATGTAGCGATCCTCGGTCACGTCCGCGATCAGCTGGCCGCGTTTCCTGACGTCGTCGTAGGTCACCAGCGGAAACGGCGCCGCCTGCCCGTCGCGGTGGCACGACATGCAGTTCTTCTGCACGATCGGCGCGACGTCTTTGGCGAACGTCGGCGCCGCGGGCTTCGACTGCGACGACAACGACGCGCGACTGATGAACACGGCAGTGCAGGCGATCGCGATGACGGCCAGTCTCTTCATGGAGTTTTCCGTTCGATGTAGCAGCCGACCGCGGCGCCACCTGGCTTGACCGGTTTGCCCGTGAGCACGGCGTCGAGCGCGTCCCGCAAATCGTGCGACGTCGGCGCGGCGCGGCTCTTGCCGAGCGCGACGTACCAATCGTCGATGCGGCCGCGATAGACGCGGCCGGTTGCGGTCAGGATGACGGCTTCGGGCGTCACGGTGGCGCCGGTTTCATTGGCGAGCAGCCAGCCCTTGTCGATGATCGCGGTAGCCCGGACGGACGGATGAAATTCCGTGAGATGTGTCTTCACGCGCGCCGGCGTCAGCGACGCGTCGGCGTAGATCAGGAATGTGCGCACGCGCCTGTCGGCATACGCCGCCGCGATCCGATCGATCTCCGGCGCGTAGCGATTGGCGACGGGGCAGTCCGGCGTGACGAAAATCAGCAGATGGACGTCGCCCGCGGCGGGCGACAGCGGCGTGACGCGGGCGCCGTTGACGTCAGTGACGGCGAGCGACTGAGCCGGCGCCACCGCCAGCAGCGCCGACAGGAGGGCAAGGGCGAGCACGTTTCATTAGACCAGTACGCCCCGGACCGGGTTCAATCCCTCAACATTTCGAGCGGATCGACCGCAGCCGCGCGCCTCGCCGGCAGCCAGCAGGCGATCGCGGCGACGAGACCCAGGACGGCCGCTGCGGCGGCAAGTGTCGATGGATCAGCGGGCGACACCGCGAACAGCAGCACGCGCAAGTAGCGCGAGACCCCGAGCGTCATCAGCAGACCGGCGGCGAGTCCACTGCCCGCCAGCAGCAGGCCGCGACGGACGACCAACTGCGCGATGCTGGCGCGGGTGGCGCCCAGCGCGATCCGGATGCCGAGTTCGCGGCGGCGTTCGGCGATCCAGAACGAGAGCGTGCCGTACATTCCGAGCGCCGCCAGCACGAAGGCGATCGACGCGAAGGCGCCAACCAGCGCGAGGAAGAATCGCGGCCGCGCGAATTGAGAGGCGATTCGATCGTCGAAGGCCGAAACAGCGTCGAGCGTCAGCGCCCCGGTGGGTTCGGCGTTGCGCAAGGCCGCGCGCAGCCCCGGCACGGCAGCCAGCGGGTTGTCGAGTGCCCGAAACACCAGCGACGCGGGCATCGCGAGTCCCTGACGGAACGTGCCGTAGAGCTCCGGGCGCGGAGCGCCTTGCAATCCGTCGTAGCGCACCGATCCGACGACGCCGATGACCTCCGCCGAAACCCGGCCGCGCATGAAGTCGTACTCGACGGTCTTGCCGATTGCGAATTGCCCCGGCCAGAGATGGCGCGCCGCGACGTCGTTCACGATCGCGACCACCGGACCGCCGGCCCGATCGTCGGCGGTGAAGTCGCGGCCCTCGATCAAGCGCGCGCCAATCGCGCGGACGTAGCCGTCGCTGACTTCCTGCAGCACGAACGGCACCGCGCGATTCCTTTCCCCTGGCGTCCACACGTCGACGCCGCCGCGCACCGGCTCGAGCGGCAGCCTCGTGACCAGCGCGGCATCAGTCAGCCCCTGGACCGTGCGCGCGTGGGTGAGGATGTCGTCGTAGAGCCGGCGCCGCGTATCGACGTCGTTCCACGGCGCGCCGAGCGGCACGGTCACGCGCGCCACCCCGACGCCCGCCGGCTGAAAGCCGAGATCGACGCGGCGCAACTGCCGATAGCTGTTCGTGAGCAGGCCGGCCGCGGCAACCAGCGTCAGCGCCAGTGCGAATTCCGCAGCGACCAGGCCCGAGAGCATCCGCCGCCGATCGCCGGCGACCGTGCGGCTCGCTCTCCCCATCAACGCGCTGCTGTCGACGCGGGAGACCGCCATCGCCGGCCCCAATGCGAAGACGATGGTCGTCAACAGCGCGATGGCGCCGACGAACAGCACCACGCGCCCGTCGACCTGCACCAGATCGATTCGCGGAATCTGGTCGAGGCTGAGCGCGACGATGCTGCGCCGTACCATGAGCGCGACGGTGACGGCGATTGCGCTGCCGGCGGCCGCGAGCATCAGGCCTTCGATCAGCAGCTGCCGGATCAGTTGCGATCGGCTGGCACCCAGCGCCGCCTGCACCGCCAGCGCGCGCTGCCGCGCCCGGCCCTGGGCCAGAAGCATCGCCGCGACGTTGCAACAGGCGATCAGCAGCAACACGCCGACGCCGGCAAACGTGACGACGATCGGCTGGCGCACCGCTCCCGTCGCCACGTCGCGCAGCGATCGCGCGCTCGGCGTCCAGCCGGTCATCGCTTTCGGTTCGCTGGCGCGCAATCCGTCGGCCCACGCCCGGAGCCGGGCGTCGATCGCCGCGGCGTCTGTGCCCGGTCTCGCGCGCGCGACCACGTCGACGAAGCGCAACCCGCGATCGTCGAGCAGCATCTTCATGTTCTCGGGCAGCGTCGTCCAGAACATCGAGCCCGCCGGATATTCGAAACCGGCGGGCATCACGCCAATGACGGTGTAGGTACGGTTGTCGATGCGGACGACCGCGCCGATCACGTCCGTACGTGCGCCAAATTGTTCGCGCCACACCCGATCGCCCAGTACGATCTTCGGGTCCGGATCGAGCAGTGGATCGCCGGCGACCGGCGTGCGCCCGAGCGCGGGCGCGACGCCGAGGGTTTGAAAGAACCCCGGCGACGTCAGCATCCCTTCGACGCGCGCCGGTTCGCCGCCGGCGCGCAGGATGCCGTTGCTGATCGTGTAAGCGCCGAGCGAGGCGATGCCGTCAATCGCCGACCAGTCCTGAAACGCCGGAAACGACACGCCCGATTGCGGCCTGGTGGCGTGCCGTTCGGTCAGCGTCATCAACTGTTCGTCGCGCGGATACGGCAGCGGCCGCAGCAGCACCGCGTCCATCACCGCGAACATCGCTACGGTGGCGCCAAGACCGATGCCGAGCGTGACCATGACGGCCAGCGTCGACATCGGACGCGCCCGCAACCCGCGCCAGGCGGCGCGACACTCCGTCGAGATCGATCGCATCAGAATTCTCCAGTGCCATGACCGGCGGCGCGCGCGCCGTTCGATCCAGCCGGCGCCGATTCCCTCGGCGACGAGCGACGCCCTTTCCCACAGCCCGAAACCGCCGCGCGCGTTGTCCCACGACCGCGCGAATGTCTGCGCGAATGCCCGGCCGTGTCGATCGCGCAGCTCACGCGGCCAGGCCCGCAACACTGCACGCGCAATCCAGGTCGACCGTGGCATCAGTCACGCCGTAACGCGTCGGCGGGATCGAGCGAAGTCGCGCGCCGCACCGGCCAGTAGCTCGTCGCCGCGATCAGCACGACGAGACCGCCGACGGTTGCGGCGATCGCGAGCGGATCGCGCGGCGAAATCGAGTAGAGAAACGGCTGCAGCAGCCGCGACGCCGCGAGCGCCGCCAGCAGGCCGACGCCGACGCCGGCGCCGGTGACGATCACGATCTGCCGCGCCAGCCAGCGCCGCACCGCGCCACGGTCGGCGCCAAGCGCCATGCGGATGCCGATCTCGCGACGGCGCTCCGCGACCAGCGAGGCCAGCAGCCCGTAAAGTCCGAGCGACGCCAGCACCGCCGCGCCAATCGCAAACGCGCCGAGCGCCTCGAACTGCAGCCGCCGATCGGCGACTGCGACGTCGACCGCATGCCGCATCGTCGCGATATTGGCGACCGGCTGCTTGTCGTCGATGGCGGCGACGGCTCGCTTGACGACGTCCGCCAGCCGCTCGGGATCGCCGTTGGTGCGCACCGCGAGCGTCATCTGCGACTGCGTCACCTGCGAATACGACTGATAGACGTGCGGGCGATCGTCGGCGTCGAGGCGGTACTGCCGGGCGTGGCGGACGACGCCGATCACAATGGCGCTCTGCTTGTCGTCGAGTGTCAGGGCGCGGCCGAGCGCGGTGCCGTCCGGCCACGCCTGGCGCACAAAGGTTTCATCGACGATGACGACGCGTTGACCGCCGGCGCGATCGCTCCACGAGAACTCGCGGCCGGCGATCATCGGGATGCCCATCGCCGCGAAGTACCCGGGTGTCGCTTGCATGGCGTCGACCATGATCGCGTTCGGGCCGCCGGCTGCCGGGATCCAGCCCGCCGGGATGGCGTTGCCCTGATCGGCGTTGGCGTCGAGCGGCGCGCTCGACACCGCGCCGACCGCGCTGACTTCGGGCATCGTTCTCAGGCTTTCGCTCAGCCGTGTGAAGAAGTCGACGGCCTGAGCTTCCTTCGGGTAGCGCTGCTCCAACAGTCGGAGATCCGCGGTCAGCGTTCCGGCGCCGCTGAAACCCGGGTCGGCTTGTCGGAGCGCCGCGTAGCTGCGCACCAATAATGCCGATCCGGCGACCAGCACGACCGCGAGCGACAACTCGGCCGCGACGAGAATCGCGCGCGCTCGTCCGGTCCTGCCGCTCGAGCCGCGCGACGCGTCGCTGAGCGCTGCCGACGCCTGCGTCCGAGTGAATCGCCACGCCGGAATCACGCTCGCGGCGAGGCCGGCGGCGACCGACAACCCGAAGGTGAACGCGACCGCGGTCCAGTCGATCGAGACTTCGGCGAGCCGCGGAATCGGCAGGCCGTTGGTGGCGACGGCGATCTTGAGCGCGATCGCGGCCAGCGCCAGACCGGCCAGGCCGGCGGCCAGCGACAGCGCGACGCACTCGACGAGGACGAGACGAACGATGTCGGGCCTGCCGGCCCCCATCGCGGTTCGCACCGCGAACTCACGCCGCCGATCGGCGTGACGCACGAGCAGCAAGCCGGTGACGTTGGCGCAGACGACGAGCAGCACGACGGCCGCGGCGCCGAAGATCAGCAGCAGTGCCGGCCGGACCTTCCTGACCAGATCCTGCTGCACGCCGACGAGCTGCCAGCCGAAGCCGCGCGCCTTGAAGCGCTCCTTGTCGATGCGCGCGCCGATGATGTCGAGCTCGGCCTGCGCCTCCGCCATCGTCGCCGACGGCTTGACGCGGACGAGCGCCGCGAAGCCGAAGTTGCTGTCGCTCATCTTCGCGAGCGGCCAGCTCGTCGGCAGCCAGATGTCGACCGGCTTCGGATTGCCGAGGCTCGAGTGCACCACGAAACGGAAGTCTTCCGGCAGCACGCCGATGATCTCCATGGCATCGCCGCCGATCTCGACCTTGCGTCCGATCACGTTCGCATCGCCGCCGAAGCGCTGACGCCAGATCGGGTAGGTGAGGATCGCGACGTTCAGCGGCTCGTCGGCGGCGACGAAGCCGCGGCCGTGCAGCACACGGACGCCCAGCACGTCGAACAGCGGCGCGGTCGTGAGGCCCGCGGTGATCACATCGGGCGCGCCGGCGCCGTTGAACTGCAGCTCGGCGGTGCGAATCGGCAGGATGCTTTCGACCGAGCCGGCCTCGCGCCGCAGGCGATCGATGTGCGGTCCCGCGACCCAGGCGCGCGGGACGCCGACCCACGCGAGCTTGCTCCACATGAACGCGAGATGCGACGGATCGCGGTAGGGCAGCTCGGTGACGAGGACGCGATTGACGACGGAGAAAATCGCGGCGTTGAGACCGAGCCCGAGCGCCAGTGTCGCGAAGACGGTAACGGCGAAAACCGGACGGCGCGCCAGCGAACGGCGGACGTCACGAAGATCGGTGCGGAGCGAGCCGTGTCGTCGCTCACGCAGAGACGCAGAGGACGCAGGCGGAGACGCAGAGGACGCAGAGGCGCGGAGAGGGCGGAGAGGGCGGAAGCGTTCGGCGAGTCCCGCGCGAACGACGTCCGCCGAGTTGGCGATCAGGCACCACATCGACAGCCTGCCGGAGCCGCGGTGGCAGTCAGAGACGAGCGTCTGCACGAGCGGGCGGCCGACGCGATCGCGGACGGCGCGTGGAAACGCGAGCAGCAGCAGGCGGCAGTAGAAGCTTGTCATCGCGCCTACCTCGGTCGCCTGGTCAGCAGGCGAGCCGAACGTGCTGCCCGCACTTGCGCGTCGAGCCGCGCCGCTTCGGCTTCGGCGACTTGGCGGCCGAGCGCGGTCAACTGGTAATACCTGCGGCGCTCGTCATCCAGCTCAGGATCGGGTCGCTCGTCGAGTTCTTCGATCAGACCGTCGTCGAGCAGGCGGTTGAGCGCGCGATAGAGCGAGCCGGGCCTGAGCGAGTCGCCGGTCCGGGTACGCACGTCGATCAGGATCGAGTAGCCGTGGCGTTCGCCGGTCGCGAGCGAGACCAGGATTTCGAACACGACCGCGGTCAGCGGCAGGAAGGATTCAGGGCGGCGCATGGGCGCCGCCAGTATATATTCCTTAGGAGAGTAGAATCAAATGCGGCGCCCATTGCCGGATTGCCGAATCGAGGGCATTGCCGGATTGGATTGCCCGATTCGACAATCAATTGCCGGAATCATTGCCGCATTGCCGGATTGCCGAATTGACGCCTCTGGCGATTGACGGATTGGCGGATTGACGGATTGGCGGATTGGCGGATTGGCGGATTGCGCGCGATCGGGGAGCTTCAGCCTGGCAACCCGCGAGCTTCTCTGTGGCAGCGGTGCTAAGTCAGCCGGCCGTGACCTCAGCGCCCGACTATCGCCGGTAATCGGCCCCAAAGCGGGAGGCCGCATGCTCGAACTAGCGACCGACCTCGAGCCGGGGAGTCGGCCAATCTGCCAATCTGCCAATCTGCCAATCAGCCAATCAAGAACCGCCAATCGCCGCAGGCGTCAATTCGGCAATCCGGCAATGATTGCGGCAATTGATTGTCGAATCGGGCAATCCAATCCGGCAATGCCCTCGATTCGGCAATCCGGCAATGGCCCCATCAGTCCCCCTCCGGCTCGTACCAGTCCCCGTGTTTTGCCCAGGCGTGGCACTTGAGGCACGCGGTCCACGTCCACTGATGGCTGCAGCCGGGGCATTTGCCGCCGGTCTCGAAGGTGTTCCACTGCGTCCCGCACCCGGGCGAGAAGTGTTCCGGCGCGCCGGTGTCGACGCAGTGCCAGCGCGCCGTTTTCTCCGGCTGCCAGCCGCACGACGGGCAGCGGACCCGCTTCTTGCCGGCGGTGTCCTTGAACTTCTGGATGATCGCCTCGATGTCCTTCGAGGGCTCACCGCGCTTGAGGGCCAAGAGCAGCATCGAACTCTTATAACAGGTGCGCGGGGACGCGGGTACGTTCGGTACGCGGGGACCTGGAACGCGGCTGCGCCGGGCCCTCTTTTCTTTCCAAAGGAAGTTGGTTCGAATGCAGGTTCCAGGTCCCTGCGTACCTGACGTACCCTCGTACTTGCGTACCCCTGGCACCCGCGTACCGAAATGAAACGTCCGTATTACGGCTGGATCGTCCTCGGGATCGCCGCGTTGGCGATGGTCGGCACGCTGCCGGGGCGCACGCAGGGCCTCGGCCTCGTGACCGAGCCGCTGCTCGCCGATTTGCAGATCGATCGCGTCACCTACGCGACGTTGAATTTCTGGGCGACGTTGATTGGCGCTGCCGGCGCACTTGGTGTCGGCCGCCTGATCGATCGGAGCGGCAGCCGTACCGTCCTGACCGTCGTTGCCCTCGCCCTCGGCGCCGTCGTCATCGCGATGAGCCGCGTCACCGGCGTCGTCGCGCTCGCGATTGCGCTGACGCTGACGCGTGCGATCGGCCAGAGCGCGTTGTCGGTCGTCAGCCTGGCGATGGTCGGGCAGTGGTTCACGCGCCGCATCGACGCGGCGATGGCCGCGTTCACGATCGCGATGAGCGTCGGCTTCATGATTGCCTTTCCAGTGGTCGGCGCGATGGTGCAGACGCGCGGCTGGCGCGCGGCGTGGCTCGCCATCGGCATCGCGCTCGTGGCCGGGCTGGCGCCGCTGGCGTGGCTGTTCGTCCGGCGCGGTCCGGAGGCGATTGGCATCATCGCCGATGGCGATGACGCGCGCACCGGCTACGCCTGGCGCGAGGCGATCGGCACCGGCGCCTTCTGGATCTTTGCGATTGGCGCCGCACTCTACGGCCTGGTCGCGTCCGGCATCGGCCTGTTCAACGAATCGATTCTTGCCGAACGCGGCTTCGGGCCCGAGGTCTACTACCAGACGCTGGTCGTGACCGCGATGACCGCGCTGGTCGGCAACTTCGGCGGCGGCTGGCTGGCGCGAAAGATGGCATTGGAGCGGCTGCTGGCTGCCTCGCTGGCGATTCTCGCCGCGGGCCTGGCGTGGCTGCCGCAGGTGACAACGTTCGCCGGCGTGATGACGTGGGCCGCCGCGATGGGCCTCGGCGGCGGCGTCGTCGTCGTGCTGTTTTTCAGCATCTGGCCGCGCGCGTTCGGCCGCCCGCACCTCGGCCGCATCCAAGGCAGCGCGCAGGCGATCACCGTGCTGGCTTCGGCGATCGGACCGCTCCTGCTCGCCTGGGGTGTCGAGCGCGCCGGCAGCTACGCGCCGGCGTTCTACGTTCTTGCCGTGGCCATCGGGCTCACCGCAGTGGCCGCGCTTGCCGTGAGCATCCCGACGCCCGCACGGGCCCGCGCGCCCGTGACGCTGACGTGATCGTCACGATCTGGATCGCGCTGGCGCTGTTCGTCGCCGGCGAGTTTCGCCGGCCGTGGCTCTTCCTTGCCGGCGCCATTCTCGCCGCCGCGCATCTCGCGTGGGCGATGCAGGACGTCTACGGTTGGGATCACGGCGCCGCCATCGAAGCGACGGCGCGACAGACGCAGGCCGTCTTCGGCGTGAATTGGGGCGGCGGCGTGTTCGTGAACTACGCCTTTGTCGGCGTCTGGATTGCCGACGCGATCGCGAGGATCGCCGCGCCCGCGCTCCGGTCACGGGCGGTAACCTGGACACTGCGCGCGTTCTACTTCGTGATCATCGTCAACGCCGCGGTGATCTTCGCGTTACCGCGAAGAAGGTGGCTCGGAGTCGTGATTTGCGCCCTGATCCTTCTCGCGTGGGCAATGCAAGATCAGATCAAAAACATCACGCAGAGACGCAGAGAATGCTGAGGCCGCTGAGGCGTGAACTATCTTCTCCGCGTCTCTGCGAAACTCTGCGTCTCCGCGTGATTCTCTTGATCTCGACTACGCCGCCCGCTTCACCGCTGTCGGCCCGCGCTTGAACAGCCGCGCCATGCGATCCCGCATCCCGGACAGGATGTCGTAGAACGTCGGGATCACGAGCAGCGTCAGTAGCGTTGAGGTGATCACGCCGCCGATGATCGCGCGGCCGAGCGGGGCGCGGAAGTCGGCGCCTTCGCCGATGCCCAGCGCTACCGGCACCATGCCCGCGATCAGCGCCAGCGTCGTCATCAGAATCGGCCGGAGCCGCGCGCGCCCGGCTTCGATGATCGACTCGCGGCGGGGCAGGCCCTTTTCCTCCGACCACTTCGCGAAGTCGATCAGGAGAATCGCGTTCTTGGCGACGATCCCCATCAGCAGGATGACGCCGATCAAACTCATGATGTTGAGCGTGTCGCCGGTCAGCATCAGCGCGCCGACGACGCCGATCAGCGACAGCGGGAGCGAAATCATGATCGCGATCGGATCGAGGAACGACTGGAACTGCACGACCAGCACGAAATACATCAGCACCACGGCGACGCCGAGCGCGGTGAAGATGCGGCCGAAGACCTCGGAGGTGTCCTCCGATTCGCCGCCCTGGGTGATCGCGTAGCCCGGCGGCAGCGTCAGCGCGTCGACGCCGGCCTGGATGTCGCGAATGACCTCGGTGAGCGGCCGGCCGGACGTGTTGGCCTGCACGCTGATCACCCGGTCGCGATCGAGGTGATCGATGCGCGCCGGCCCGAGCCCGTTCTTGAGCGTGGCGATCTGGCCGAGCGGCACGGTCACCGGCCGGCCCTGCGAGTCGCGGACGATCAGCGGCAGTGAGGCAAGGTCGGCGGTGCGCGTCCGGGCTTCCGGCGCCAGCCGCACGGTGACGTCGCGTGTCTTGCCGGTCGGATCGGTCCAGTCGCCGGAGTCGACGCCGGCAAATGCCGGGCGCAGCGCCTGCGCGACGTCGCCGACGCGGATGCCGAGCGAGCCGGCAAGCGCGCGGTCGAGTTCAATGTCGATCTCCGGTTTCTGTCCGCGCGTCGACAGGCCGGTATCCACCGCCCCCGGCACGCCGCGGACGATCGTGAGTACCTGATCGGCGAGCCGGTTGAGCTCGGTCATCTCCGGGCCACGGATCTGCACCTGGACCTGCTTGGCGTTGTCGAGCCGGCCGCTCGAAATCGACGCGGTCACGCCGCCGATCGCTTTGAATTTCTCGCGCAGGTCGCTGGCAATCGTCTCCTGATGACGATCGCGCTTCGCCTTCGGCACCAGCGCGACGTAGATCTGGCCTTCGTCAACCGCGCCGGTGGCGCCGCCGATGGTCGTGTAGGTATAGGCGACGCCGGGCTCCGCGCGCGCGATTTTCGCCGCCTCCTCGGCCTTCGCGAGCGTGTAGGCGAGGTTCGATCCCGGCGGCGTCTCGACCTGAATCACGAACTCCGAGACGTCCTGCACCGGGAAGAAACCGCCGCCGAGGAATCCGAGCGCCGGCATCGCCAGCGCGCCGACGAACGACGCGATCGCGATCAGCACCATCGCGAACCGGTGTTTCAGCGCCCAGCCGATGACGCGCTTGTAGCGGTCAGCCTGATGATTGAACCAGTCGTTGAAATGGCCCAGCGCGCGCGAGATGAACGAACGCTTCGCCATCGGCAGGTGCGGATCAGGCCAGTAGGCCGAGAGCATCGGGTCGAGCGAAAACGAGACGAACAACGAGACCAGCACCGAGCAGGCGATCGTCAGCGCGAACGGCGCCATCCACTGCTGCGCCTCGCCGCCCATGAACGCAATCGGAATGAACACCACCACGATCGACAACGTCGTCGCGGTAACCGCGAGGCCGATCTCCGAGGTGCCTTCGTGCGCGGCCTTGAAGTGATCGCTGCCTTGCTCGACGTGCCGGACGATGTTTTCGCGGACGACGATCGCGTCGTCGATGAGGATGCCGATCGCCAGCGACAGACCGAGCAGAGACATCGTGTTCAGCGTGAAGCCGAACGCCAGCACCGCGACGAACGACGCGATCACGGAGACCGGGAGCGCCAGCCCGGTGATCACGGTGGAGCGCCATGAATTCAGGAACAGGAACACGGTGAGCACGGTCAACAGCGCGCCTTCGATCAGCGCGTCGCGGACGTTGGCCACCGAGTTGCGCACGCGCACGCCGGCGTCACGGACGACCTTGAGTTCGACGCCGGCCGGCAGCGTCGGCGTGATCCGCGCGATCTCGGCGCGCACCGCGTCGGCGACCGCGGTCGTGCTGTAGCCCTTCGATTTCCTGACGTCGATCCCGACCGCTTCGCGGCCGGAAAACGATGCGCCGGAGCGCGGTTCTTCGACGCCGGCATGGACGTGGGCGACGTCGCCGAGCCGAATCACCCGGCCGCCGCGATCGGCGACGACGATGCGGGCGAAGTCCTCGGCGCCCTGGACCTTGCCGCCGAGCCGGATCGCGCGTTCGTCGTTCTCCCCGAGCAGGCGGCCGACCGGCGCCGAGAGGTTCTGCGTCTGCAGCGCGTTGACCACCTCGGCGACGCTGACCTTCGCCGCCGCCAGCGCGTCAGGCTGGAGATCGACGGTCATTTCGCGCTCATTGCCGCCGGCGAGATCGACCTGGCCGACCCCGCTGAGCGCGCGCAGCCGGCGGGTGATGCCGGGATCGGCGAGCAGCGTCAGCTGGCCGACGCTGAGCGTCTTCGACGACAGCGCCAGCGACAGGATCGGGAAGTCGGTCGGATTGATTTTGGTGAGGACCGGTTCCTTCATCTCGGGCGGCAGGTCGTTTCTGATCGAGTTGATCTTGTCGCGGATCTCCTGCGTCGCTTCGTTGAGGTCCTTCTCGTAGTTGAACTGCACCAGCACGGTGGCGAAGCTGTCGAGCGCGCTCGACTGCACTTTCTTCACGCCGCTGATGCCGGCGATCGCTTCCTCGAGCGGATCGACCAGTTCGCGCTCGACGTTGTCGGGCGACGCGCCGGGGTACGGGATCGAGACCACGACCAGCGGCACCGCGACGTCGGGGAACTCGTCGGTCTGCAGGAGGAACAGCGACACCAGACCGAACACGACCAGCGTGACCATGCTGACGATCGTGATGATCGGGCGGCGAATGGCGAGATCAGAGATGAACATGGATCACCTGGGAAAATGACGTCGGGAGTCTTTACTTGACGACTTCGACCGGCGTCCCCGGCGCGACCGCCTTCGCCGATCCGCGAATGACGACGTCGCCGGCGTCGAGGCCTTTCGTGATCTCGACCCGCTCGGTGTCGGCCTGACGAAGGCCGAGTTCGACCGGTACGCGCTCGGCCTTGCCGTTCTTGACGCGCGTCACCGTCGGCACCGGGCCGGTTTCGTCGAGCGCCGACTGCGGTACGACCACGCCGGTGTGTGTCGACGCCTCGACCCGGCCCTCCGCAAACAAGCCGGCGATCAGCTTGCCTTCGACGTTCGGCAGGGTGACGAAGATCGACACCTGGCGGGTCACCGGATCCGCGGTCGCGCTCAGCCGGTCGACGCTGCCGGTGAAGTCGCCGGCGGCGCCGCGAATCGTGAAATGAACGCGCGCGCCCGGCACGACCTGCTGAATCGCGTCGGACGGCACCAGCGCTTCGAGCCGCATGCTCGACGGATCGATGATCGTGACGATCGCTGTGCCCGGCGAGACGACGTCGCCGAGGCTGGCGGGACGTTCGCTGACCAGGCCGGCGAACGGCGCGCGCACCGAGGTGTCGTCGATCTGTTGCCAGATCGTGTTCTGCCGCGCCTTGGCGGCGGCCATCTGAGCTTCAGCGATCGAGAGAGCGTTCTTCGCCTGATCGAGATCGCGGGTCGCGAGCGCGCCGCCCTTGACCAGCGCTTCCGTGCGCTGCAGTTCGGTGCGCGCGACGTTCAGCGCGGTTTCGGCCGAACGAATCTGCGCCTCTGCGGCGGCCATCGACGCGTCGAGGTCGCGTGACGCGATCTTCGCGATCACGGCGCCGCGCTTGACCGGCTGGCCGCGATCGACCGTGAGCGCGACGATCGATCCGCCGACCTGGGCGCGCACGGTCGCCTCGCGCGCCGGCGTCAACTGGCCCGAGACCTGCGGGCCCGACGACAGCTCAGCGGTCGTCGCGGTGGCGACGTTCTCCTGCGCGAGCTTGAGCACCGCCGGCGCCGGCGTTGCCGACGCCGTGGTTTCCGGCCCGCCGTTGCACGCGGCCGCGGCCATCATGGCGGCGACGATGAGACTGAGAGCGACTGCACGCATCACTGACTCCTGGTCCCTTCTAACGGACACCCACCGGCAAGTTCGGCAGCAGCGCGACCCGCGCGCGCGCCACCTGCACGTCGCGCGCGGCCTGCGCGCGGTTGGCCTGCGCGACTTGCAGCGACAGGCGTGAATCCGACAACTCGAGCTGCGTCGACAGCCCTTCGCGGTTGCGCAGCTCCGCGATCTGATACGCGCGTTCGGCCTGCTGAATCGTGCCGGCGCTGGCCTCCCACACCGCTTCGGCGGCCGACAGATCCTGCAATGCCGTCGCCGCGTCGAGCTCAGCCAGCTCTTTGGTCTGCTTCAACCGCGCCTGCGCTCCGACCAGGTCGGCGCGCGCCGCCTGTTCGCCGGCGCGCAGCCGGTAGCCGGTAAACAGCGGCACGCTGACCGTCGCGCCGGCGGTCCAATTGGTCCGGAAGTCGCCGGCCAGCGGCACGACGCCCTCGCTCGGATAGCCGACGCGTCCGAGCGACGACGTGAACGACACCGCCGGCAGCCGCTCCGATCGCGCGATCTTCATCGCCGCCTCGCGGACGCCGACGAGCGCCTCGGCTTGTTTCACATCGGCGCGCATGCCGCCGATGTCCGCGGCCCCGGCGGCGCGTTGCGCGGCGACGGCGGCGGCGAACGGCGCCGGCGGCGCCAGCACACCCGACTCGAGATCGATTTCGAGGTCGACGACGATGGTCTCGCTGGCGGGCAGTTCGAGCAGTTGTCGCAGGCGCAGCATCGCGTTCTCGCGATCCGCCCGGCGCCGGATCACCAGCGGCCGCTGATTGTCGCGCGCCACCTGGGCGCGCAGCAGTTCGAACTCCGGCTGCCGCCCGGCATCGAACGCCAGCTTTGCCTGCGCGAACGCCGACTCGGCCTGTTGATACGCCAACTCGGCAATCGCCACCAGCTTCTCGCTCAGCGCGGCGTCGTAGAACGCGCGCGTGATCTCGAGCGCGGTCTGCGCCTCCGCCGAGGACGTCGTCAGCTCGGCGGCAAGCCGGCCGAGCCGGGCCTGCGTCTTCTGAGCCGAGATTCGGCCGCCGGTGTACAGCGCCTGCGAGATCGACAGCGTGCCGCGGTAGACGTTCTTCTGCCCGAACGGCAGATTGCTGAAATCGAGGCCCGAGCCGATGCCGCCGCACGACGCGGCGCGTTCCAGCTCGGCGACGCGGTCGGCGACCGCGGCGGACGGATTGACGGCGAGCGGATTGCAGCCCGGTCCGGTCGATTCGAGCGCGCTGCTGAATTCGGAGGCCAGCGTGCGGTCGTACGAGCCGAGGAAACTGACCTGCGGCAGCGCCTGACTCGAGGCGCGCTGGATTTCGGCGTCGGCGCGCACTTCACCGGCTTTGGCCGCGGCGACCGCTTCGCTCTTTTCCGTGGCGATGCGAAGCGCGTCGGCCAGCGTCAGCCGCGTCTGCGCGAACGCCGGCGGCGCCGCCGCGAACCAAGTCAACACCGCGATGGCAATGGTGATGGTGTGTCTGCGGATCATCGTCGTCATCGTCCCTTGCGTGTCGAAGTCGTCAGCGCCGCCGGCGCTGACGCGGTGGCGCCGATCGCGCGCAGCAGCAGCGTCACGTACTGATCGATGGCGTCGCGCATCGAGTAGGGGTAGCGCTCCGGCATCGTGTCGCGGCCCATCGCGTCGGCGAAGATCGCGCCCATCAGCATGTTGGTGGCGACGCGCTCGTCGAAATCCGGGGCCGCGAGGCGGCGCGCCTTGAGCCGCAGCAGGTAGCGGCTGAGCTCGGCGGCGATCCGCACCGACGCCTGCATCCCGTGCTGGCAGTGGCCGGGATGCTGCTCGTACTCGCCCATCGATCGGCGAATCAGCGCGCGGATCTTGTAGAGCTCGCGGTGATGCGTCTTGCACCAGGCGACCAGCTCGGCGTGGGGATCGACCGGATCGGCGGGCAGATCCAGCGTCGTCACGTTACGCGCGAAGTGGGCGAGCGCGGCATCGAGGAGCTCGTCCTTGGTCTTGAAGTGCCGGAACAGCGTGACTTCGTTGACTCCGGCTTCCTGGGCGATGCGGCGGGTGGTGGCGCCGCGGACCCCGGCATCGGCATACACCGCGACGGCGGCCTTCAGGAGCGATTCACGGACGTCCATACAGACTTCCCACGCTATCCAACGCCGGCGCTGAATGCAAGTGGTTACTTACTTGCATTGCCAGTGTGCTCGGGCGAATTACATATATCTACGAACGATTTCTTGCATTTGTTCATCCATTTCACAATCTCAGGCGTCGTTAGATCTCATTGACCAACCGGCACTTAGGGCGGATCCCCACTCGCGGTACTCTTGGGGACGTGCAACTCCGGTTTCCCTGGGACGCGCCGCCGGCGGTCACCCCGACGGCGGCGGGTGCCCGCCAGATCGTCGTCGACGGCCACTCGTTCGAGGTGCAGATCGCGCGGCACCGTCGCGCCCGGCGCTACGTCCTGCGGCTCACGGCCGAGGGCGCGCTGCGGCTGACGGTGCCGGCACGCGCGTCCATTTCAGGGGGCCTGCGCTTTGCCGAACGGCAGCACGCGTGGATTGCGCGCGAGTGGCGGCGGCAGGAGGACCGCGCCGCCCGATGGGCCACCGGCACGGTGCTGTGGTTTCGCGGCGAGCGCGTGACGCTCGACGTCGACGATCGCGACGTCCGGTGCGGCACCGAGCGCGTCCGGCTGCGGAGAGTCGCAGACGACGATCCGGTGCGGACCGTGGTCGAGACCCACTTGCGCGATCTTGCCGTCGCCGAACTCACGCCGCGGGCGCTGGCGCTGGCGGCCGAGTGCCGCGTCTCGGTCGCGCGCATTGCCGTCCGCAATCAGCGCTCGCGCTGGGGCGCGTGCTCGTCGCAGGGCACGATCACGCTCAACTGGCGCCTGATCCAGATGCCGTCGTCAGTCTCCGACTACGTCATCTTCCACGAGCTCATGCATCGCCGGCAGCCGAACCACTCACGGCGTTTCTGGCGGGAGGTCGACTCCGTTTGCGCCTGGTGGAAAGAGGCTGAGCGGTGGTTGAGAAAGCACGGGCGGGAGATCCTGTAGAGCGTCGGCGAGCGGAGTGAAGTGCGCTTGGCAAGGGCGGATTCACAGGGAGAAGAATGAGAAGGGCATGAGGGTCTAGCCTTTTGAGAATCTCTCATATCGGCTCTTAGTCCTCCCCCCTCTTCTCGTGCTTCTCTCTGTTCTTTGCATTGGCAGGTGCCTCTCACTCAGTTCGCCTCGATCCACTGTCCGGGCTGCAGCTCGCCGAGCTCATATTCCCCGAAGGCGATGCGGTGGACGCGCGTCACTTCGTGCCCACAGGTCTCGAACAACCTCCGCAGTTCGCGATTCTTCCCTTCGGCCAGCGTCACGATCAGGTGGCTTTCCCGGCTGGAGGCCTTGCGGATTTCGACGGCTTTCGCGCTCAGTCCGTCGATGCCGCGCTCAATGCTCCGCGCCGTGTCCTCAGCCACACGGCCGCGCACGGTGACGACGTACGTACGCGGAACCGCAGCGTCCGGATCGGTCAGCCGATGCGCCAGCTGCGTGTCGTTGGTGAAGACGAGGAGACCCGTGGACGCGAGGTCGAGCCGTCCGACCGCGATGAGACCGGCCCCGGCCGCGCCGAGCACGTCGAACACGGTGCGGCGGCCTTGCGGATCGCGGCGGGTAGTGACCGTGCCGCGCGGTTTGTGGAAGAGCAGCACCCGGCGCGCATCCCGGGCGCGCGTCTGTCCGTCGATTGAGACGGCAATGCGCTCGGGCGTGACCCGCGCCGCGGGATCGACGGCGACGCGGCCATCCACGCGAACGCGGCCGGCGAGAATCAGCGCCCGCGCCTCAGTGCGCGACGCGAGGCCGAGCTTCGACAACGCGCGCGCCAGAGTGACGCGACCCGGACGGGTCGAGCGCGTCATTTTTCCTTGGATTCCAGACATGTAGGTAATGAAGGACGTGTAGGCAGTGTAGGAGAGCTTTCTGGTTTTCAAAAACCAGAGAGCTCCTTCACTATCTTCAATTCCTTCACTTCCTTCATGTCTATCGTGGCTCTTGAACTACCGCACCACGATGCTCGTCGCCGCCGATCGCCCCGCGGCGTCGCGGACGACTACGTCGTGAGTGCCGCGGATGAGCGGCCAGCGCATGCGCGTGTCGCGTTCGACGCGGCCGACTTCGCGGCCGTCGACGATCCAGGTCAGCGGCCCGGGCGCCGCGCCCTGCGCTTCGAACGCTACCGCCTGGAACTCCCGGCGCAACGTCGCGTCGATCGAGTAGACGGCGCCGGAGAGCGGCTGGACGATCGTCAGGCCGCGGCTGGAGACACCAATCGGTGCGCGGCCTGGCGACGGCGCCGCCATCGCCGCGACCGGAATCGCCGCGACCGCCGCCGGCGCCGGCAGCAGGCCGGCGTCGCGCGCCCAGGCGCGAAACGCGTCAGGCCAAATCGTGACGACGCCGCGGTCGCTTGCGTGGTGCCAGTCGCAGCGATCGATCTGGTGATCGGCAGGCGTCCATTCGACGACGCGGCGCGGACAGGCGTCGTTCGGCAGCAGCCCCGATTCGGCGCACAGCTCGACGCGATGCACGTCCGGCGGCGGCGCGAGAATTGGCGTGCGATCGCCAAGCGGCGCCCGTCCGCGGACGCGTTCCATCGCCGCCATCATCACATCGTGGAAAATCGGGCCGGCGCCGGTGACGCCTGACGATCCGCGGAGCGGCGATCGATCGAAATTACCGACCCAGACGCCGACGGTGACATCGCGCGTGTACCCGACCGTCCAGTTGTCGTGGTACGACTGCGACGTCCCCGTCTTGGCCGCGACCGCGAACGGAAACTCGAGGCTGCCGCCGCGTCCAAACACGTACGCCCGCGCTTCGTCGTCCGAAAGAATGTCGGTGATCCAGAACGCGGTGCGCAAAGAGATCTGACGATCGACCGCGGCCTCGAGCGTAGCGCGGTTGTCGGTGGCGCGCACCAGGCGCGGCGCGATCCGCTCGCCGCCGCGCGCGAGCATCGCGTAGGCGGCGACCATCTCGTCGAGCCGGACTTCGGCGTTGCCGAGCGTCAGGCCGAGGCCGTAATGGGCGGCATTGCGATCGAGCGTCGAGAAGCCCGCTTGCCGCAGCAGACGCGCGACCGCCGGCACGCCGATCTCCGAGGCCAGCGCGACGGCCGGCACGTTTTCCGAACCCGCCAGCGCGTCGCGGGCACGGAGCGGACCGCGGAAGCGCCCGTCGTAGTTGCGCGGACTGTAAAGGACGCCGGTTTCGGCGGTGGGGAACTGCGACGGCACGTCGGCAAGGACGCGTCCGGGATGCGCGCCGCGTTCGAAGGCCGCCGCGTAGGTGAACGGCTTCAGCGCCGATCCCGGCTGGCGCGGCGTGATCACGCCGTCAATCGCGCCGCCGCGATCGCGATCGAAGTAGTTGCCCGATCCTTCCCACGCCAGCCATTCGCCGCTGCGGTTGTCGAGCACGGCGACCGCGACGTTGGCGGCATTGTGCGCCTCGAGCGACGCACGGTTGGCGTCGATGATGCCGGCGACGGCGCGCTGCAGCGGCGCGTCGAGGGTGGTGTCGATTCGTGCCGGCCGCGGCGTGCCGGCAGCGGCAAGCACGCGCTCGACGAAGTGCGGCGCGACCAGCGTCGATCGATCGCGCGACAGCGTGATGGTCTCGCCGCGCGCCAGGATCAGCGCGTCGGCCGTGAGCGTGCCATGGGCGCGCATCGCCGCGAGAATGTGGCGCTGCCGTTGCAGCGCTCCAATCGGGTCTTTCCACGGGTTGTAGCGCGTCGGTTGCTGCGGCAGGGCGGCGAGAAACGCCGCCTCGGCCGGCGTCAGCGACGCGGCGGCGCGCCCGAAGTAGGCGCGCGACGCGCGCTCGACGCCCTGAATCTGATTGCCGTACGGCGCCAGGCTCAGGTAGAGCGCGAGGATGTCGGTTTTGGTGAGCCGGTGTTCCAGCCGGATCGCGACGACGGCCTCGCGGAGCTTCGCGCGCCATCCACGGGAAACGCGTGGTCCTTGCCGCGCGAGCAACAGTTTCGCGACCTGCTGGGTAATCGTCGATCCGCCTTGGACGACGCGCCTCGCCCGGAGATTGGCCACCGCCGCACGAACGATGGCAATCGGATCGACGCCGAAGTGCGATCGAAACCGCACGTCCTCGGCCGCGATCGTCGCGTCGGCGACGAGCGACGGGAGTGCGCCGCCGCGCAGCGACTCACCGCGCAAGCCGAGCGCCGACCGCGCCTCGTAGAGCCGCTCGCCGTTGCGGTCGAACACCATCGTCGACGGCCGTTCGTCCTCATCGAGCAGGCCCGGCGGCAACGGGCCGAGCCGGAGCCACGCGAGCGAGACCACGAGCACGATCAGCGCGGCGAGCATCCGGCGTTTGGTCACGGGGCGTTTCAAAAAGAGCGACATTCTCTATTACCTGGACGTGAAGGAAGTGTAGAAAGTGTAGAGAGTGTAGAAAACCAATGCTTTTCCAAAACCAAAGATCTTCTACACTCCCTACACTGCCTCGACTGCCTACACGTCAAACACCTGGAAAAACCTTCCTACTTGATCGTCACCACCGCCGCCGCGGCGCGGCCCTTCACTTCCGGCGCGTACATCTGCTCTGCAGTCGTGCCGGTGACGTTGAACGTCCCGGCCGTCGTCGCGCGGACGATGTACGAGAATTCATGTTTGCCCTCGCTCAGCCGGGTCGCAAACAGAGTTACGCGATCGTCGTACTTCTCGACGTGATCGAACGCGCCGCCGCGGAACTGTGCCTCCCAGGACTGGTCGGCGGTCTGTCGCGACGAGTCGCGCGCCATGTCGGAGGCGGTGGTGCTGAACCAGCTGTCGACGGCCTCGACGCCGGCCGGCATCGCGTCGACGACGGCGACGTAGCGGCGCTCGGCCGGCAGCGTCAGCGTCAGCGTGACCCTGATCAGATCGCCCGCTGCGAACGACGTCGCCGGCACCGACGCGGCGCCGTTTTCGTTGTAGCGCTCGTAGCGGCGCTCGATGCGCATGCCGTTGTCGATCGACGGTGGCGCCGCTGTCGGCGCGAACTGAACGCGGGTCGCGTAGTAGAGCCGGCCGGTGCCGGCGCGCGAGAAGGCGAGATCCCGCTCGGCGCCGAGCGGCACCTGGCGGAGCAGGTCGGGCATGGCGAGGCGGACCTGTTGGGACGCGGATGAACGACCCCGGAACGTCGCGGTGCCGATCGCGCGCGTGCCAAGCGTGACCGTCGCGGTCATGTCCGGCACGTCCGCCTCATACTTCTTGTAGTACGCGACCAGCGCTTCGAGCGCCATCGCGTTTTCCTGCGTGTTGCCCCAGCGTCCATTGGTGCGCGCGGCGAGCAGCCAGCGCACCAGCCGCGGCACGTGAACCGGATCATCGCCGCGCTGCACCAGCCCCTTCAGCACGAGTGCGCTCGAGCGAACGTTGGAGTTCCACAGGAACCACAACTGGTCGTCATCGATCTCTTCGGCGTGGGCTTGATCGCCCTCGATCTTGAGGGCGTTGGTCAGCCGGCGGACCACGTCGTCGTAGCGCGGGTGCTTTGGCGTCTTCGCCGCCATCGCGTCGGCGAGGTAGTTGAGCGCGAAGATCGGCATCCGATCGGCAAGCGGCAGAATCCGGTTGATGTTGGCGTCCTGGTTGACGTTGTTCTCAGCGAGCGTTTTGATCAGGTAGGTCGCGGTGGCGCTGTACCACGGCTGGCGCTGAACGTTGAGCGGCGCGTCTCGCCGGAGCCACGCTGACAGGATGTTCAACGCCGGATCGGTCGGGCTGATCTCCGGTCCGACGCCGAGATCGTGCGCGGTTTTGCGCACGTGCAGGACGTAGGCGGTGAGATACGCGTTGCTGATCGCGCAGGGGCCCCAGTAGCCGTAGCCGCCATCGCCGCAGCGGTACTTCTCGAGACTGGCGATCAGCGCTGTCGCCCGCGTCTTGTAATCGGCCGGGGCGATGTTCGCCATCGAGAAGGCGCCGCCGAGATCGGCGGAAAGCGACAGCGCCAGCGCCGCCGACGCCTTTTGTTCAGCGCAGAAGAACCCGTATTCGGTGAGATAGCGCACGCCTTCGCCCAGGCCGACGAGCGCGGTCGAAGACAAGTCGACGTTGATGCCGCCAACCGCCGGCGAGATCGTTGCCGGCAGCGCCAGCTTCTCGATCGCGCGCGCGTCGGTGGCTTCGCCGAACGCGGCGCTGGTCTCGATCGGCGCCGGCGCCTGCACGCCAATCGTCGACTCGAACGCATCAGTCTCGTTGCCGACGCGCACGGTCATCTGCACCCGCGCGCTGCCGATCGCGCGTGCCTGCGCGTCGAAGCGGACTGACTCGCTGCCGCCGGCGCCGAGCTCGATGGTCTGCGACGCATTGCCGGCGAAGGTGAGCAGCGATGGATCGAGGCTGCGGATGGTGACCGTCGCGCGGCCGGCCGCGGTGAGCGCGCTGGCAACTGTCGCCCCGAACGACGCGCGGTCGCCCAGCGTCAGAAAGCGCGGGAAGGTCGGCAGCAGGTTGATCGGCTTGTTGACTTTGATCTCGACCTTGCCCGATCCGAAGCGCGACGCGGTGTCGGCGGCGACCGCCATGATCCGGTACGTCGTCAGCGATTCCGGCAGTTTGACTTCGCGGGTCGCGCGACCGCGGGCGTCGGTCTCGACCGAGCCGAGCCAGAAGGCGAGCGGGCGGAAATCCTTTCTGAACGCGTTGGCGTCGTTGCCGCCGCCACCGCCTTCGCCGTCGCCCTTCGGCGTGATCACGCGCCGGCTGATGATGCGCTGCCGGTTGTCTTCGGTGAGCACCTGCAGCGCCTTATCGCGATAGACGGACTTGAGCACGTCCGGCGCCTGATACTCGGTGAGCGACAGCACGCCGTAGTCGACCGCCCACAGCGTGATCTCGCTGCTCGTGCCGCGGCCGGCGGCGTCGCTCACCGCGAGCGAAACCTTGGCCGTCTTCGCCGGCCGGTACTCACTGCGATCGGCGCTGACCTCGACCTTCAGCCGTTTGGTCGCGTCTTCGACGGCAATCTCCGTGTAACCAAGCTTGAACGCGGGCTTGCCGGGGTCGCTGCCGTCCGTGCCGGGATCGGTTGACGTGCGGCCGCGAATCAGCAGCACGGAGACGTACAGATTCGGGATGTCGTCTTCGGTGATCGGAACTTCGACGGTCTGCTGCGTTGACGTCAGCGCGAAGCGTTTGTAGCTGCGTACGCCTTCGCGCTCGACGGTCATCAACGCGGTGGCGGATTCCCACGGCGACTGCACCATGATTCGCGCCGTCTCGCCGGGTTTCCAGGTCTTGCGTTCCGGCTCGAGCGTGATCCGGTTGTGATCGAAACGCTCCCACGCCGTGTAGCCCTTGCCGAGGCCGTAGAAGCTTGTCTCGGTCCGGGTCCGATGGCCGGCGGCGTCAGACGCCTCCGCGGAGAGCTGGTAGTAGCCGCCTTCGGGAACGGGAATCGATTGCGTCTTCGCGGTTGCGCCGGATATCACCGTCCATTCTCCGGCTGGGACTTCGACCCGCTCCGTGTCCCACGTGTAGAACCCGCCGCCTTCGGAGCGCCGCACCGAGTTCCACTGGATACGCGTGAGCTTCAACGTCACCGGCATGTCGGTGACGACAGCGCCGTCGAGTCCGACCACGACCACGTCGACGCTGGTGCCGGTCGTGACGTCCGCGAAATACGAGGGCCGCTTCATGCCGACGTAGAACGGCGCCGGATGAACGACGGTGCGCGATCGATTCGCGATGTGTTGACGCGAGATGTCCTCGACGTCGGCTTCGAACAGATACGACTGCGCCACGTCGACGCCACGCTCCGACGTCGTCCTGCTCGACAGCCGCCCCTCGGCGTCGAGCGCGACGGTTTCACCGGCGACGCGTTTCGGCTCCTGGCGGTCGTCCGGGTAGTAGCCGAATGCATAGGCATTGCCAGGAAACTTCTCGAGAATCGGCTGCGGAATCTCGACGGTGACCGTCGACGTCAGCGACCACTTCACCGGGCGCCGCGCGAGATTGCCGCCGAAGAGGTACTTTGCGTCGACCGTGCCGGACAAATCGGCGCCGGCGATCGGCGTCGGCGCGGTCAGCGTCGTATCGACGCGGAAATCCGGACGCCGATAGGCAGCGACGAGAAACGATCCGCCGACCTGTTTCAGCCACTCGCCCTGCGGCTCCGGGCGCGGCGTGACGTCGTTGCCGGTGTCCTTCTTAATCGCGCCCGGCATCGAGACTTGCACGTTGTAATTGCCCAGCGTGCCTTCGGCGGGAACCGGCCACGCCCACTCGACGCTGCTCCAGCGCGACAGCGTCACGCTGCGCCGATCGATCTCACGGCCGCGGTTGTCGCGGACGACCACATCCAGCGCCTGGCCCGCCGGCAGCAGGCGCACGCCTTGCGGCGTGTCGGCGCGGACGATCGCCTTGAAATGCACGTCCTCGCCTGGTTTGTAGACGCCGCGATCGGTGAACACCGAGCCGCGCAGGATGTCCGTCGATTCCCACAGCTGGAAGCTCGCGTCGTATTCCCACGGCAGGATGCCTTCGTTCCAGTCGGAGTTGACGTAGGCGAGGTCGCCGTCTTTTTCGGCGGTGGCGACGAAGCTGAGCTTGTACCAATCGTCCGGCTTGCGCAGCGGCAGTGCCGGCGCCATCGCGACGCCGTCAGCGCCGGTTTGCCCGCGCCACACTTGTTTGTTGTCGATGCTGAACAGCGATACCGCGGCGCTGGCGACCGGCTCACCGTTGTCGAGGCGGGTGACGAACAGCAGCGTCGACTGCGGGCTGTCCTTCACGGTGATGCCGAGGTTGGTGACCTGGACGATCGCGGAGGTGTGAACGTTGGCGCGCGAGGCCCGGGTCTGCGGCAGCGGATCCGTCGGCCGGACCGCGGTCCAGATCACGCCGGTGCCGCCGGCCGCGAGCGCGCCGCTGATGTCGAGGCCGTGCGACTGCACGGTGTCCGGCGTGACGTTCAATTTGCGGACGGTGCCGCTGCCAGGTGGGAGTTCGTTGTCCCGCAGGAGCCGGATGCGATCGATCAGCGTCTGCGGCGTCAGCCGCGTCGCCCACTGCGTCGCGCTGCGGAAATTGCGGCCGTAAAACGGCAGCTGCGCGCCGCCGTCCTTTTCCCAGACGCCGTGGCCGTCGCCGAAGCTGACGAACGCGAACTCGTGCCAGTTCTCGATGATCCCGATCCACGGGTAGCCGAGCGTCTGGCCGTCTTCGGATCGCAGCGCCGGGTCGAGGCGATATGCGTAGGTCTTCACCGGCGGCTGACGTTCGAAGCCGGCGTCCTCGAGGCTCCGATACGTGCCGTAGTCGAACTCGGCGCGCGTGACCTTGGTCGTCGGAGCGACAGTGCGCTCTCGTGCGGGATCGGTGATGTCGGTGACGCGCAGTGCCGCGGCGAACGTATCCGACCGCACCGCGGTGGTGAACCCGACCGCGTTGTAGCGCGACGGTTCGCACTCCGACGTGCAGCCGAACGGGCGCGCGAAGAAGACTTCGGCGAGTTGTGCGACCGATTGCAGCGGCTGCGGCGGCCGCGCCGGACCTTCGGCCGACGGCGTCTGGGTATCGAGCGTCAGTTGCAGCCAGCCGCCTGCCACCGGCGCCGCCGTGGTTTCGAGCACGACGCGGGTCTCGGCCGCCGGATATTGCTTGCGATCCCAGTCCGTGGCGACGCGCGCGGCGACGAGGTCACTGCGCGAGGCGGCCTGCCGTGCCGACGCCACCTTCGCGTCGAAGCGCGGCACGCCGTTGGGTTCGAGCGCCGTCATCCGCGCGCGCTCGCGCTCGGTCAGCATCGGCGGGTCCCATTCGTGCGGCAGATAGCGGACGACGGCATGCGCCAGGATGTCGGCGGGCCGCACTTTCTGGTTGAAATCGAGGATCAGCGTCACCGGCGCGGTGACCGACCCCTGCTGCCGGTACCACTGCATCGACGTCAGCCGCACCGTCGGCGTCGTGAACGCAAACGTGTGCGGCGCGCTCAGCTTCCGGCCGGAGGCGCTGGTTGCGGAGGCATCGACGGTGACCGTGTAGCGCGTCGCATTCGGCAGCGGCGCCGCCGGATCGGGCGTGAAAATCAGAATGGTGGTGCCGGACCATCGAAAAGCTCCGGCGATCGCCGGCGAGATGCGCACGAACGGCACCGCCGGGTTCGACGGGATCCTCCCGAGCGAGACCATCGGCTCCGAGAAGACGATGCGGACCTCGTTCGCCTCGGTCAGCTGATTCAGCTCACCGTTCGGACTCGCATCGACGACGCGCAGTTCCGCCGACTGCGAGGCTGCGCCAACCGACAACCCGACCAGCAACCCCGCGGTAACCGCGAGGCTCGTGAGTGTGCGTGACATAAAGAGGAATTATCCCAGCCCTGCCCTACATCTGAGCAGACACTCGTTCAGCCATTTCTGTTCCGTGACTGGATGTTAGTGGGTGACTTGGTGAGTGGGTGAGTGGGTGAAATGCGTGAATTCGATCAGTGGGTGAATGGGCGAGCGAGGTCACTGACC
>DASUGM010000238.1:0-5436 GCA_036274055.1 Vicinamibacterales bacterium
CGATCGCCGCGCTGGCGTCTCGAGAGATGAGGCTGCGCCCGGCCACGAGCAAATCACAGGGAGAAGGACGAGAAGAGCAAGAGACGAACCACTCCTGGTCTGCTCATTCTTCTCCCTGTGAGCCCGCTCTTGAGACGCGCACGTGACTCAGCTCGCTCCTCAGCCGATCGCCGCGCCGGCGGCTCGAGAGATGAGGTTGCACCTGGCCACGAGCAAATCACAGGGAGCAGGCCGAGAAGAGCAAGAGACGAACCACTCCTGGTCTGCTCATTCTTCTCCTTGTGAGCCCGCTCTTGAGACGCGCACGTGACTCATCTCGCTCATCAGCCGACCGCCGCGCCGGCGGCTCGCGAGATGGAGGCTGCGCCCGGCCACGAGCGACTCACAGGGAGCAGGCCGAGAAGAACAAGAGAAGAACCACTCCTGGTCTTCTCATTCTTCTCCCTGTGAGCCCGCTCTTAAGACGCGCACGTGACTCATCTCGCTCATCAGCCGATCGCCGCGCTGGCGTCTCGAGAGATGAGGCTGCGCCCGGCCACGAGCAAATCACAGGGAGAAGGCCGAGAAGAGCAAGAGAAGAACCACTCCTGGTCTGCTCATTCTTCTCGCTGTGACTCTTTTCTTGATCAGTGCGCACGCGCCGGCAGGAGAGCCGTCAGCGTGTGCAGCAGCGCTTCGCCCTTGAGAGCCGGCTCGCCGCGATCCGCGCGACCGGCCGAGATGACGCGGCCGGAAGGGTCGATCAGGATCATCGTTGGCCAGACGCCAATCTGAAAGCGGCGCTCGAAGAGGCGCTTGATGCTGTCGGTGCGCGCCTGCGGCCAGCCCAACTCACGCTCGCGGACGAAGGCGCGCACGTGTTCGACGCCTGCCGCGAGATCCTCCGGCGTGAGGTCGGGCTTCTCATAGTCCATGCCGATGATCTCGAAGCCGCGCTCGTGAAACTCGGCGTAGGCCCGCGCCAGGAACGGCAACTCGGCGACGCATGGCCCGCACCAGGTGCCCCAGAAATCGAGCAGCGTGTGCTTGCCGCGAAACTCAGACAGCCGGCGCGTCCTGCCTTCGAGGTCAACGAAGCCGAAATCCGGCAGCATCGCGCCGCGGTCTATTTCGATGCGCTCGTAGTCGGCCGCGGTCCTGGCCGCAAATGTGGCGCGGCCCGCCTTGATGTCGACGGTGGCGATCGACAGATAGCGCTCGCCGATGCGAAAGACCGGCGGCGCGCCGAGCGCCGTCATCCGCTCGCGCGATCGAAGATCGCGATCGATCCCGCCGTCGCCGTCGACGTCGAGAAGGTGGACGTTGCGATCGAGATGCAGCCGGCCGTCCTGCGCGTCAATCGGCAGCTCGAAGGCGAGCGGCTTGCCGTCAATCGCGACGCTGCCGCGCAGCACGACGTCGACCGAGACTTTCATCATCAGTCGGTCCGGGAGGCGCGTGCCGTCGGCGCGCGTCAGACGCGGCGCCTGGCGCGGCTCGCGGAACGCCACCGGGTAGGCGGCGAACTGGCCGCCGGCGATCCGCACCTGTGCGACGGCCGCGGGCGCGCCGAGCCGGCCGGATAGCGGCACGCGCTCCTCTGGCGCGATGCGGTCGTCGCGATTGAAATCGCCGAGCACGACGAAGGCGTCGCCGCCGAGGTCGGCCAGATACAGAGGGCTGCCCGATCCCTGCGGAAAGACCAGCGTGCCCTTCGAGATCGGGACGTCGTCCGGGACCAGGCCGCGGAGCGTTTCGCGCTGGTCGGGCGTCGCCGGCGCCATGATCATCTCGACGCGGACCTCGCCGTGCGAGATTCCGGTCTCGACAACGGCCGGGAGGTCCGCCCCCGGCGCGGCCTGCAGCGTCAGCGCGACGATCGCCGCGGCGGTGGCGAGTCTGGGGAGTGGCATCGGCCGGCCATTCTGACAGCTGCCCGGCGATATTGGTAGCTTTAGTTATGAAATAGGACGATTGACGGGTTGACGGGTTGACCAATTGACCGACCTGGGACGGGACCCTCAGGCAATCGGTCAACCCGTCAATCGGTCAACCGAATTGCCCCCCTTCGCGTCTAAGCTCGATGTATCGAGGTTCGACGTATGCCTGACCCGCTTCAGTTTCTACCTCTCTCGGCCCACCAGTTCCACATCCTCCTGGCCCTGACCGAGGGCGAACGCCACGGCTACGCCGTCATCCAGGACATCGCCGAGCGCACCGGCGGCCAGATGCGCCTCGGCACCGGGACGCTGTATACGGCGATCGCCCGGCTGGTCGAGCTCGCGCTGATTGCCGACACCGGTCGCGAGGACGAGCGGCGGCGCTTCTACAAATTGCTGCCGCTCGGCCGGGCGGTGCTCAAGGCGGAGACGGCCAGGCTCGAGACCCTGGTACGCTATGCCTACGCGTCCGGCGTAAAACCGGCGCCCGCCGTGCCGAGGCGGTCGTGAATACGACCGTGCCGGTCAGCGTTGTCGTCGCGCGCGCGATTCATCGCGCGCTGATCCTCTGCGTCGCGCCAGCCGTCCGCCGCGCCTACCGCGACGAGATGATCGCGACGTTCGCGGCCGCCTCCGAAGAGGCGGGACGCCGGGGCTGCGGCGCGGTGTGGCGATTGCTGTGGAACGAAGCGAGGGATCTCATGACCGCGAACCGAGCAAACAGGACCGCGGGCGTACCCGCCGCCGGCGGTCCGACGCCCGCAGCCCGCCTGGATTCCCTCCGGATCCGCGCCTGGATTCAGGCGTGGCGATCGCTGCGCCGCCGCCCGGCGTTCTTCACTGCCGCCGTCCTCACGCTGGCGATCGGCGCGGGCGTCACCACCGCGATCTTCGCGCTCGTCGACACTGTGCTGATCAAGCCGCTGCCCTTCCCCGACGGCGATCAGCTGGTCACCGTCTTCGAGACCAGCCCGCAGGCGAAAGAGCGCACCAGCCTGATCGCACCGGCGCGGCTCGCCGACTGGCAGCGCCTCAACACGACGTTCGTCGCGCTCTCCGGCAGCTACAACGAGAATGTCACCGACACGAGCGGCGACAATCCCGAGCGGCTCGAGGCGCGCCGGGTCGCGCCGCGGTTCTTCGACGTCTTCGCGATGCCGCCCCGCGCCGGGCGCTTCTTTCTGCCCGCAGAGGAACTGCCCGAGGGCCCGGGCGCCGCGATCATCAGCGACGGCTTCTGGCAGCGGCGCTTCAATCGTGCGCCGGCGGCGGTCGGCCGCACACTCACGATCGGCGGCAAGCCGTTTGCGATTGTCGGAATCATGCCGCCGGCCTTCAGCGCCGCGACGACCGACGTGTGGCTGCCGGCGCAGACCTCGCCGGGCCTGATGCAGGTCCGCGACGCGCGCTTCATGACCGGCGTCGGCCGGCTCAAGCCGGGCGTCGCGATCGAGGCCGGCGCCCGCGATCTCGCCGGCGTCCAGGCCGGTCTCGCGAAAGAGTTCCCGAAGACCGATGGCAACTGGTCGTCGGAGATCGGCTCGCTCAAACAGGCGCGCATCGGGACGGCGCGCGACGGCCTGGTCCTCGTGCTCGCTGCCGTCGCCGCGCTATGGGCGATCGCGGTTGCCAATATCGCCGGCCTGACGCTGGTGCAGGTACATCGGCGTTCGCGCGAGCTGATGATCCGCACCGCCCTCGGCGGCTCGCGCGCGCGCGTCGTCGGCACGGTGCTCCGCGAGGGATTGCTGATCGCCGCGATCGGCGGCGGCCTCGGCGCCGCGCTGGCGGCGTGGATCATCGCCGCGATGCCGGCGATCCTGACGCGGACGCCGCGCATGAACGAACTCGCGCTCGATGGGCGCGGCCTCGCGTTCATCGCCGCGACCAGCGTGCTGGGCGCCTGCGTGTTCAGCCTCGTGCCGGCGATCTCTGCCACCCGACGGCGTGCCGGCGGCGTCACCACGGCGGGCGGCCGCAGCGTCGCCGGCGGCAAACATGCGCTGCAGAAGCTGCTGGTCGTCGGCCAGGTCGCGCTCAGCGTGCTCCTGGTCGGATCGGCAACGTTGCTGCTGCGCAGCTACTACAACCTCACGCGCGTCGACACCGGCTTCGATGCCGCCGACGTGGTGAAGTTTCACGTCGGCGCGCGCTGGGACGAGGACCGCGTCCGCATCGGCACATTGCAGTTGCAATTGATGGAGCGACTGCGGCAGTTGCCGCACGTGCAGTCGGCCGGCTACACGAACTTTCTGCCGACCAGCGGGGCGACGCTCCGCTACTCGGTGACGGTCGAAGGGCTCACCGGAACGAATGCGGATGGCTCGATGACCACCGGCGTCCGCATGATCGGCGGCAACTACCTCGAAACACTCAAAGCGCCGTTGATGGCGGGCGCGTTCTGCCCCGCTGTCGCCGCTGACTTCAGCAAGCCCGCGTTTGCGGTGGTCAATCAGCGCTTCATCGATCAATACGCCGAACGGCAGAACCTCGTCGGCCGCCAGCTGAAGTTCGCGCAGGACGGCAACGCGGTCTTCACCATCAGCGGGGTCGTCGCCAACGTCGCCGAAGACACGCACAAGGCGAGCCCGGTGCCGTACGTCTACACGTGTAATGCGCCCGGCTCGTGGCCCGATCCCGAGTACGTCGTCCGGACGAGGGACGCAGGCGCGCTGCAACGCGATCTTCGGAACATCGTCCGCGACCTCGCGCCGGCGCGGGCGATCTTCGGCTTCAGGCCGTTGGCGGAGGTCATCGACGCCGGGCTCGATCAGCCGCGGCTCGACGTCGCGATGCTGGCGACGTTTGCCGGCGCGGCGCTCCTGCTCGCCACCATCGGCCTCTACAGCCTGTTCACGCTGGTGGTCGCCGAGCGCGCGCGCGAGATGGCGGTGCGACTCGCGATCGGCGCGGCGCCGCGTGAGATGGTCCGCCTGGTGATGGCCGGCGCCGGCCGCCTGCTCGCGATCGGACTCCTGGCCGGCGTTCTGCTCACCGCCGGCGCGGATCGCCTGCTGCGCGGTGTGCTCTTCGGCGTCGAGCCGCTCGACGCGCCGGCGCTCGCCGCGGCGGCCGCCCTGCTCGCGCTGGTCGCGATGGCGGCCGTGGCGCTGCCCGCGATCAGGGCCTCACGGATCTCGCCGATCGAGGCGCTGAGAGGGGAATGAGGACAAGCGCGAGACAAGCACACATGAAGGATCTGGGAAGGAGTAGAGGAGCATGAAGGAGAGCTTCTGGTTTTTCAAACCAAGAGTTTCCTTCATGGTCCTTCATTCCTTCCGAGATCCTTCATGTGTGCTCTAGCGTCTTACCCGCGATTCAGGACAACGTTCGGATCCACCCGTGACGCGCGGCGCGCCGGCAGATACCCGGCGATCGTCGCGACGACGACGATCAGCCCGACCGCGGCGGCGATCGTCGCGCCATCGGTCGGCGCGAGGCCGAAGAGAAACGTCGTCACCAGCGAGCCGAGCCAGACGGTAGCGCCAAGACCGGCGACGACGCCGACGGCGACGAG
>DASUGM010000239.1:0-6982 GCA_036274055.1 Vicinamibacterales bacterium
GGGTGGCTTTTTACGAAAATCGTAAAAAGCCACCCGACGGCTTTTTTCCGCGAACTTGATTCAGGACAACGATTTTTTCATCACCCGCGCCAGGTCCACCCGCTTACCGGCACGGATGGGGGACCAGAGGTCGCCCAATTCCCGAAATCGAGCCGGCGCCGTTCGAATTGTGTAATCGCGCGGATCCAGTCCGGTGGCGACTTCCTTCCACGTCAACGGCGTCGACACGCCGGCGTAATCGCTGGCCCGCGCCGAGTACGCCGTCGCCAGTGTCTTGCCGAGGATGTTCTGGAGATAGTCGACGTAGACCGTCGCACGCGGCCGCTTTTTCGTCATTCGCTCGACGGTCGCGATCTTCGGATGCGCCTGGGCGACGATCGTCGCGATCAGCTGACACAGCAGTTGGCCGGTGTCGTACGAAGTGTGCGGCGGCAGCGGAAGATAGATGTGCAGGCCGCGCGCCCCCGACGTCTTCGGCACGCCCGGAATCTGAAAACGATCGAGCTCGTCCTTGACCCACCGCGCCACGTCGAGCACGCGATCGAAGCCGGCGCCTTCCCCGGGATCGAGGTCGATCGCGACGTAGTCGGCGTCGAGCGGACTCTGTACCCGCGAAAACCACGGGTCCTGGGAGATCGCCGCCAGTTGCGTCATGTAGAGCAGGGTCGTGAGCGACCCGCCGATCAGCCGGTCGCGCGGACCTTCGTCCTGATCGATCGGCTCGATGTCGTCCGGCAGCGTCTCGCGGCGCACGCCGGGCGGTGGGTCGTCCGGATGGCGCTGCTGGTAGAACGCGTGGCTCTCGACACCATTGGGAAAGCGCTTCATCACCAGCGGACGATCTTCAATCGCCGGCAGCAGGTACGGCGAAACCTCGACGTAGTACCGGAACAGGTCGCCCTTGGTGATCTTCAACGACGGCCAGAACATCTTCGCCAGGTTGGTGACGCGCAGCCGATCCCCGTTCGGCAGATCGAGGTCGCCGTCCTTGCGCGCGTCTTCGAGGTCGTGAAGACGCCCGATGAGCCGGGCGAGCTCCGCGGTCGGCGTGACGCCGGCCTTCGCTCGTGTGTTCGCCGCCAAGAGGCCCATTGGACCGCCCCCGGCCAGGTCCATTGGCCCCACCTCTCGGCGATTCTTCCGGTAGCGGCCGTCGATGCGCACCACCGGCGCCGCCGGCGCGCGCTGATCTTCGCGTCGCACCGCACCGGCCGGCTTGTCATCGCGCAAACCGAGGTAAACGGGCTGGCGGAGCAGGCTATCGCTCGTCCACTCGGTGAATCGCACCTGCGCGACCAGATCGGGCTTCACCCAGTGCGCTTTCTCCATCGTCTTGAACTTGTCGGCGAACGGACTGGCGGCGATCGCGCGCTTCCGCAGCAGCGCGAAGACACGCTCGAGTTCGTGCTGATCGAAGCCGGTGCCGACCGTCCCCGCCCAGCGCAGCGCGCCGCCATCGTCGTAGTAGCCGAGCAGCAACGCGCCGAAATGCGATCGGCTTTGCCGCGGCTCGGTCCATCCGCCGACGACGAATTCCTGTTCCTTGAGGAGCTTCATCTTCCGCCACGCCGGCGTCCGGCGGCCGCTGTGATACACGGACTGGCCGTCTTTGACGATCAGTCCTTCCCAGCCTTCCTCTTTGGCGCGCGCCAGCAGCGCGCGGCCGTCGTCGGCGACGATTTCGCTCAGCCGGACGGTGCCGTTCCAGGCCGGCTTCGGCCGGACGCGGTCCTGCAGCTTGAGACGGCGCGCCGCCAGCGGTTGTCCGCGCAGATCGTCGTCGCCGTCGCGCAGCAGGTCGAACAGGATCAGCGCCGCGGGCTGCTCGACCCGGGCGCGGGCGATGTCCGGCGCCGACGTCAGGTGAATCCGTCCCTGAATATGTTGAAAGCCGAGCGGCCGTCCCTGACGATCGGTGGCGACGATTTCGCCATCGAGCAGCAGCGGCGCCTTGAGCGTGCGCGCCATTGCCGCGAGGACCTCGACGATCTCGGGGAACTGCGCCGCCTTCTCGCGCCCGTTCCGCGAGTAGATCGCGACATGCGGCGCGGCGCCCTTTCTTTCTGGCGGCCGCAGGTCGATCAGCGCGCGGATACCGTCGTACTTCGGCTCGTAGATCATCCCGCGCTGCGAGAGCGGCGGCTCGTCGAGCGCCGCCAGCATCGGGCGGGTGTCGGCAGGGTCTTCGCGCCAGGGCATGGCGAGATGAGGATAAAGCACTTGTCGAAAGAGCCAGAGCCTCTAACCTTCTCCAAGGTTGAGGGCTCTTGTGGCCGGTGCTTTTCACTCAGTTTCCCGGGAGTGCACGCCCTCTGCACCCCCGACTGGCATCAGGCTCGGCCCAGACCGATAATGGTTTTTTACGGGAGGCCGAATGGCCGCGCGTCCAACCTGGAAGGGTTACCTCAAGATCAGTCTGGTGAACATCCCCGTCCGTGTCTTCCCAGCCACGGACGCGGCTGCCACCATCAGCTTCAACCAGCTCCACAACGTCTGCCGGTCGCGGATCCAGCAGAAGCGGTGGTGTCCGACCTGCCAGGTCGAAGTGCCCAACACCGATCTCGTCAAAGGCTATGAGTTCGAAAAGGGCAAGTACGTCGTCCTCGAGGAAGAAGACATCGCCAAGGTCCGGCCCGAGTCGACGCGCGTCATCAATGTCGTCCAGTTTGCCGACGCCAAGGTGATCGATCCGGTCTACGTCGAACGCCCGTACTATCTCGCGCCGGACGGCCAGGTCGCCGCCGAGGCGTTCGCGGTGATGCGCGAGGGCATGGTGGGGAAGGCCGCGGTCGGCAAGGTCGCGCTCTACGGGCGCGAGTATCTCGTCGCGATTCAGCCGCGCGAGAACGGGCTGGTGATGTACACGCTGCGGCACGCCAGCGAAGTGCGATCGATGGGCGCGATTGACGAGCTCAAGACCGTGCCGGCGAAGATCAAGCCGGACGAGGTGAAGCTGGCGCGCGCGGTCATCGGCAATTTCGAGACCGGCGGCGATCTGACGCAGTACAAAGACGAGTACCAGACCGAACTGCGCAAGATGATCGACGCCAAGGTCGCCGGCGAGGAAATCGTCGCGCCGGCCGAGGAAGAAGCGCCGAAGGTCGTCAACCTGATGGAGGCGCTGCGCCAGAGCCTCGAGCGGGTATCGACGACCAAAAAGCGCACCGCCAAGGCCGATGCCAAGCCGGCCAAGGTGGTTGAACGGATGGTGCCCAGGAAACGGGCCCGAGGGTGACATTGCCCGGCCGCCCGCACTAGCATCTGAGGGGTGGCTGCCAATCAAACGACCGGGTTATCGGGGCCGACGCGCCCGTTGGGGTCGCCCGAGATCCCCCAGTTTCATCTGCCAGCGGCGGCGGCCAAGGGCGTGTACACGCCAAAGGTCTACGGCGCGGCCCGGATTCACTTCGCCGATCGCAAGCGCAAGATCGACGAAACCCGGCGGGTGGCGTTCCTCGTGCCGCTCGACGCCGTGGCGCGCACCCTCGATTGGGACACCGCGACCGCGACCGACACCACCCCCGACCAGCTGCTGAAAACCGGCGTGCCGGGCCAACCCTACCTGCCGCTGCCGGCCGGGGCGATGGACATCAAGACGTTCACGCGCTGGGCCAAGGGATTCGACCGCTGGCTCGCGCGAACGCAGCGGTTGGCGGTACCGCCAGGCACCGACACGCCGGACGAGACCAGCATCGGGCCCAAGCGTGGTGGCGTTTCAGTGGAACTCGTCGCGATTGCGTGGGATCTGGTCTGATCCGACGAGCATCTCGTAGAGGATGATCTTGACCTGGTCTTCGGTCGGGGGCGGCAGCGCCTTGGCGGCGGCCACCGGCAGCGGCGGCGCGGCGGGAAGTTCCGGCAGGCCGGCGTCCGTGGCGAGCACGCCGCGTGCAAACCAGCCGTAACCGCCCAGCACGACAATCGTTGCCGCCGAGACCACCAACCCGAGCATGCGCATCCGCGGACGCGCCGCCTGACGGTCGGGCATCGGCTCGAACAATGGTGTCGGCGCGGGTTCACTCCTCGGCGGTAGCGCCGACGGCGTCGGCGTGAGGACTTCGGGGCGCATCTCGAAGTCGGCGCTGGCGGCCGCCGCGAGCGCCGGTGCCTCTTCGCCGCGGAGGCGCAACCCCAACGCTTTCACCGGATCGGGCGCGGCGGCCGGCACTTCGGCGATGAACGCGGGCGGGTGCGGGGTGTGCTCGATCGGGACCGGCGTCCGCTCGATCGGTGTCCGCGGCGCCGACGGCGCCACCAGCACGCCAGGTTTTTCGTAGACGCCGGCCAGCGCCTTGGCGGCGCGCTTGACCAGGTCGGTGCCGATGCTCATCGCGCCGTCGACGCGACCCTCCTGGAGCGCGCGGTCGCACAGCACGTTGATGCGTCGCGGCACGCCGCGCGACAGCTCGGCGATCAACTTCGTGCTTTCCGGCGGGAATCGCACGGCATCCGTGCCGCCCGCCACCTCCAGCCGGTGTTGAATGTAGGCCTCGACTTCATCGGGCGAGAGCGGCGCGAGCGCGACGCGGCGCGTAATCCGCTCATTGAGCGCGAAGATCGGCTCGGCCTTCAGCGTGTTCAACAGCGCCGGCTGGCCGCACAACACGATCTGCGCGAGCCGCTGGCCGTTGTGCTCGAGCGCGGTCAGCATGCGGATTTGATCGAGAACCTGCGCCGACAGCGACTGCGCTTCGTCGACGATGACCACCGCGTGCGCGCTGAGCGGCAGGAGCGAGGCGAGGAAGCCCTCGAGCATGTCGAGCAGTCGCGGCGTATCCGCGGTCGCGAGCGTGCCCCGACGCAGTTCCTCGTGCGAGACCAGGCCGAAATCGCGGAGGATGACGCGGAAGATCTCGGCGCCGGCCATGTACGGATTGAGGACCATCGCCGCAAACGTGCGGTCGCCGAGCGATTCGACGACCGCCCGGCACAACGTGGTCTTGCCGGTTCCGGTTTCGCCGGTCAACAGCAGCAGGCCTTCGCGACGGCGCAGGCCGCTCTGCAACTCGGTGAAGGCGCGCTGGTGCGACGTGCTCAGGTAGAAAAACCTGGGATCGGTGGTGATCGCGAATGGCTGTTCTTTGAGGCCGTAGAAGGCCTCGTAGATGGGATCTGCCAACGCGTCGAGCGAAGGCAACGGTTGCACGGGGGGATTATAGTACTAACCCGTGCGCCATGCGATGTGCGCCATTGCGACGTGCGTGTGCTCCGTGCGACTCTCGGCGAGGCGCAGGCTTGTCCGGGCGGCCGGCCGACCCGTAGGTGACGGCGTCAATTCGATGTTCGAAGAGAGACGCACTTTGCACGCGCACCGCGCACGGCGCATCGGCGCACCCCGCACGGAGCGGGCCTGGCGGTGACCGGTCGAGCCAGGCCCTCCACGGCCTCCTTCATTTTTCGCAGCGCCGTGATGTGGCTGGTGATGACGGTCATCCTCGTCGTCGTGCCCGATACGCTGGAGCGATGGATGCGCCTCGAGGTCGCGCGCGTGATTGGCTGGGCGGTGGCGTGCGGCGTATGGGTGGTCGCCATCGAGGCCGAGTGGAAGGCGCGGTTCGGCCCGTTCGTGCGCTTCCTGCTCCAACTGATTCTGTGGGTCAGCGCCGCGCTGCTGGCCAGCTGGATCAGCGACCAATTCCGCGTCCGCGCGCTGTAATCCGGTCCGGGGGGACGGGGGCTTCGCGCGAGCGACCCCCGTCCCCCCATCTGATCTAAACTAACAAGTTCATGCGGTGAGCGTAGCTCAATGGTAGAGCACCGGACTGTGGCTCCGGTGGTTGCGGGTTCGATCCCCGTCGCTCACCCCATCTCCCCCGAACAACCTGCGATCCGTGACTTGGCGCTGCCAAGAGAGAGCAGACCTTCGGCATCGCCAGGCTGAATTTACAGTCCTCGTGTAGCGTGGTTTTGAGGTCGTCCGTGTTCATCGCTCCCCAGCCGTCGGGAACTCGTCTTGCATCTTTGCGGCGAATGACTCGCTGGCGCCTTGCCCTGCCGCTGTCCAGCTGCATCGTCCTATCCGGATTGCTCGCGGCCTGCTCGGCCCAGGCGCCATCAACGCCGCCGCCGCCAGCCGACGGCGTCCGCGCCCCGGCGTCGCCGGTCGCGTCGACGTCGCAGCGAGGCTGTGACCCCGGCAATGGCGGGTTGACGCTCCCTGAAGGGTTCTGCGCGTCGGTATTTGCCGACAACATCGGCCACGCCCGGCATCTCGTGGTCGCGCCCAACGGCGACGTCTACGTCAACACGACGAGCAGCAAGGCCAGCGACTTCCTGGGGGCAGAAGGCGGCTTCATCGTCGGGCTGCGCGACAGTGACCATGATGGCCACGCGGAATCGATTCAGCGCTTTGGCGAGCACTACGTTCCCGGCCAACCCGGCGGCGGCACCGGCATTGCCGTTCACAACGGCGCGCTCTACGTGGAGGCCGATGCGACGATCGTCCGTTACTGGCTCGGCGGCGACGTGGTGCCGGCGGCGGAACCGGAAGTCGTCGTGCGCGGGCTGCCGAAGCAGGGCGATCACGGCGCCCATCCGTTTGCCATCGGCGCGGACGGCGCGCTCTTCGTCAACTCCGGCTCCGCCACCAACGCCTGCCAGCTGCGCAATCGCATCGCCGGCTCGCGTGGAATGAAGCCGTGTCCGGAGTTGTCGACGCGCGCCGGAATCTGGCGATACGACGCCGCGAAAACTGAGCAGCCGTTTACGTCGAGCGAGCGATTTGCGACTGGCCTGCGGAACACCGTCGCACTGGCGGTGATGCCGGGCGAAAATGTGCTTTTTGGCGCAGTGAACGACCGCGATCAGCTCAGCGACAACTGGCCCGCGCTCTACAACGACGCGCAGAACAACGACCTGCCGGCGGAGCAGTTGGTGCGTATCGAGAAAAACCGCGATTACGGCTGGCCGTACTGCTATTTCGATCCTCAGCAGCAGCGCCACGTGCTCGCGCCCGAGTTTGGCGGCGACGGCGGCAAAGCCG
>DASUGM010000240.1:0-4734 GCA_036274055.1 Vicinamibacterales bacterium
GCTCGCGGGCATGTAGCAAGCGCGCACGTCTGGCCCGATTTTTTTGAAAATTGGAGGCGCCGCCCGAAATTGAACCGGGGATGGAGGTTTTGCAGACCTCTGCCTTACCGCTTGGCGACGGCGCCTCGAGACTGACGTGTGTGCGTGAAACGGACGACTCGTCAGCGGGCCTGAAGATTGGCCCGACAACAACACTCGACGAGGCGACCGTGGAACATGACAGCACGATCCTATCACCAGCCACGGGTCCCGGCTACCGCATGAACGACTGTCCGCCGGCGTGTTGCGCGTACTGGCGGTGGCGTACCTCTCCTGTCGAGCTCTGGGGGCCAATGGACCCAGGGCCGGGCGGTCCATTGGCCCCCCGACGTCGCGGACAGGGTTCACCGGCGGCCTCATCGCCATCAGCGACAACTGCGCGCCGCAGCGTCAAGACCGAAATGGCGCCCCGGAGTCCAAACGACGCGATGCCCTACAGACTAGTCCTGCTCGTCGGCTGCATCGTCCTGACCGCAAAGTACGCATTCGATCCGGACGCGTCGGTCCCGGGCCGCGTGGCCGTCGCGCTCGCGACTGTGGCATCGCTGTTCTTTCCCGATTCCTTGAAGTGGTACATCGCGGGCATCGTGCTGCAGCTGGTCGTGAGCCTGTTCGTGATCCTGCGGTTCAAGATCACGGGACCGCAGATTCGGCCGTGAAACCGAGCGCCAGGCAGCCCCAGCTTGCCGGATCAGCCGCCGGTTGTGTAGACTGGGAAGTCAACTGAGGGCGGGAATAACTCAGTGGTAGAGTGCGACCTTGCCAAGGTCGAAGTCGCGGGTTCGAATCCCGTTTCCCGCTCCAAACTTCCAACGCTAAAACCGACAGCACCGTGAAGGATCTCTGAAGGATTCTTGAGGTGCGTGTAGGAACGCTCGGTTTTCGAAAACCGGAGTTCCTTCACGCTCCTGAAGCTTCCGTCATGCTCCTACGCGGTGCTGTCGCTCTTTCACTCCGTCCTGAGCACAATCATCGGACTCGTCCGTGACGCCTGGCGCGCCGGGATGTAGCCGGCGAGCACCGTCACCGCGAGCAGGCCGGCGGCAGTCAGCGCAAACACGATCGGATCGCTCGATTCGACGCCGCTCAGCATCGACTGCATCAGCCGGGTCAGCCACAGCGCCATCGCCGCGCCGATCGTGACCCCGATCAGGCCGAGCACGAGGCCGCGCTTGACCACCAGCGCGCGCACCTTGTTCGGATCGGCGCCAAGCGCGAGGCGGATGCCGAATTCCCGGCGCTGCCGGCGGACGTTGTACGCCATCACGCCGTAGACGCCGACAGCCGCAAGCACGCCGGCCAACCCGCCGAACACCGTCGTCAGCGACGAGATCAGCCGCGGTTGAGTCACCGTCTGCATCACCACGTGCTCGACTGTCTGAATCCGCGCCACCGGCAGCAGCGGATCAATCGACGCGACGACCTGCCGCACGCTCGGCATCACCGTCGTCGGGTCGGCGTTCTGCGTCTTCAACACCACCGTCATCGCGCCGAATGGCTCCTGCTCGATCGGGCGGTAGAGGATGTACGGACTCTGCGAGGTCAGGCCATAGTGCAGCGTGTTGCGCGCGATGCCGACGACTTCGACGATGTTGGCGTCAGCACCGCCGAACGATCCGCCGTTGCGATCGAAGCGGCGGCCGATCGGATTCTGTCCGGGCCAGAACTTCTCCGCCGTGCGCTCCGAGATGATCGTGACCGGCGTCGTCCCCTGACGATCGCGTTCGTCGAAGGCGCGACCCTTGACGATCTCGATGCCCATCGTCTCGAAGTACTTCGCGCCGATCCAGGCGCGTTCGATGAGTGGCGCGTCGCGCGGCTGCCACGGGTTGCCGCCTTCGAGCGACACTTCCCCGTTCCAGCCAAACTGATACATCGGCAGGTGGCTGGTCAGCCCGACGCTCAGGACGCCGGGGACGGTCGCCAGTTTCGGCGCCAGCTCGCGATAAAAAGCGGTGGTCTTGTCCTGCGGCTGATACCGCGTGCCGGTCGGCGACAGATCGAACGCGACCACACGCTCGGTCTTGAAACCGGTCTCTCGCGCCTCGAGCCCGATCAGATTCTTGACCAGCAGTCCGGCGCCGACGAGGAGACTGAACGCCAGAGCGATCTCGGCGACGACGAGGCCATTGCCGAACTTGCGGCCGCCGGCCTGGGAGCCGGACCGCAAATCGCCCTCGCGCACGTCGGATCCGATCGTCCGCGAGCTGAGCCGGAATACCGGCCACAACCCGCAGATCACGCCGACCACCAGCGACAGGCCCAGCGCGAATCCCACCACCGTGAGGTCGATGCCGAGCGTCGTCGCGCGCGGCAACGCCGTGTCGGCGAGCGCGATGAACGTGGAAATCGTCCACTGCGCCAGCCCCAGCCCGAGCGCGCCGCCGGCGAGCGCCAGGACGATGCCTTCCACCGTCAACTGCCGCGCGAGATCCGCGCGCGTCGCGCCGAGCGCGGAGCGCACCGCGAGCTCACGCCGCCGCGCCAGCCCGGACGCCAGCAGCAGGTTCGCGACGTTGGCGCAGGCGATCAGCAGCACCATCAGCACCGCCCCCATGAGAATCCGCAGCGGCTGAATGATGTTGCCGACGATGACCTTGAAGTAGGGCTGCACGTCGATGCCGTGGTTGTGGCCGAACTGCTGCGCCAGCTGGCCGCCAATCGCCTGCATCTCCTTCTGCGCGCGTTCGGGAGTGACGCCGGGCTTGAGGCGCGCATACACCTGCAGGAAATGATTGCCGCGCTGCTTTTCGTCGAACGCGCGCTGCACCGGCAGGAAGATGTCGGCGCGGCGGTGCGCGAAGTCCGGCGGCATCACGCCAACGACCTCGAACGGCTCGTCGTCAATCGTGACCTTCTTGCCGACGATGTTCAGATCGCGGTTGAACCGCCGCGCCCAGTAGGCGTCGGTCAAGACCACGACCTTCGGTCCGCCGGGTTTGTCTTCGTCCTCCGTAAACCAGCGGCCGCGCGCGGCGTTGACGCCGAAGACGGCGGCGAGCGTCCAGGTGGCGCGCGCCATCGGCACGCGCTCCGGATCGCCGCTGCCCGTGATCACCGCGAGCTGGCTCGACGAGCAGCCCAACTGGGCGAACAACGCCTCGCCTCTCGTCCGCCAGTCGATGTACTTGGTGTACGAAGCCGGACAGGTCGTGCACGCCGGCTGCGTGTCGTAGACGATGACCAATTGATCCGGATTGGGATACGGGAGTGGCTTGAGGAGAACGCCGTAGAAGATCGTGAACACGGCGGTGGTGATGCCGATGCCCAGCGCGAACGCCGTGACGGCGAAGGCGGTCGTGGACCGGCCGCGAAGCAGAAATCTCAGGGCGAAGCGGCAGTCATTCAGAAAACGGGCCATAGCCCGGTTAGACGCGTTGGCGAATCGGCGCGTTGGCGCTTAGGCTCTCCGCGCGGCGCCACGTCCATCTGCTCCTTGCCGCTGCACGATCGCAACCGGATCGTCCGCGCTGATTAATGGTGGCTCGATCCGGACACCTGGCTCGCTGGTTGTGACGTATGACCCGGAGCGTCCCAACAATTTCGGCATCAACCTCGAAAACTACGGCGTCGCTCCGGACGTCTGGGTGGAGAATACGCCGGACGATGAGATGAAAGGCGAAGACCGCGAACTGCAGGCCGCCGTCGCGGAAGTGATGAAGATGTTGAAAGAAGGCCTCTGGCAGTACCGCGGAGGTGGCGGCCACTAGACAGGAGACCTGCGTGCTTCGTGCTACGTGCTTTGTGCTTGGTGCGATCCTCTGTGCTGAGTCAGCCGCGCAAACGCCCACCCCGCAATCCGTCGCGAGCGAATTGCTCGCGGCGGATCGCGCCTTCTCCACCGCCGCCGCGAAGCTCAACGTCGTCGAGGGACTGTCGGCGATGTTTGCCGATGACGTGATCATGCCGGCGCCGCCGGGCGTCTTCATCGAAGGCAAGGCCAAGGCGATTGAAGCCCTGACCGCGAATCCGGACAACGTCGCGTTGCGCGCGCCCGCGTGGCAACCGCTCGGCGGCGGCGTCTCGGCCGATGGTCTTCATGGCTACACCTACGGACTGATGCAGATTGCGAAACCGCCGGCGACGCTGCATGTGAAATACATGGCGTACTGGGTGAAGGGCCTGCAGGGTTGGCGTGCGGTGGCTTACAAGCGGCGCGGCGCCGCGATGCCCACTGAGCCGCCGACGACCACGCCGAAGATGCTCCTACCGGAGCGGCTGACGGCGCCGATGACCGACGCGGCGGCGCTCGCGAAGCAGCGTGACAGCCTCGCCGCGACCGAGAAGAGTTTCTCGGACGACGCGCAGAAGATCGGGCTCGGCGCGGCGTTCGAAAAATACGGCAGCCCGGACGCCGTCAACATGGGCGGACCGTCGAGCGGGCAATTCACCCAGGGCAACGTCGCGATCAGCCGCGAAGTCGGCGCTGGCGGCCTGCCTAATTCAAGTCCGGTGTCATGGGGCGCCGACTTCAGAACCATCGTCGCCTCGAGCGGCGACCTCGGCATTACGTTCGGCTACATCCGTGTGAACGGTCCCGGTCCCGACGGGAAAACGCCACCAGCGACGCCGTTCTTCACGATCTGGCGCCGCGCGAACGCGTCGGCGCCGTGGAAGTACGTCGCGGAATGAGGACAGTTGAATGGGGTCGCGTCTTGAATTGACGTACAGGCTATCTGTACGTCAATTCAAGAC
>DASUGM010000241.1:0-9565 GCA_036274055.1 Vicinamibacterales bacterium
CGAGTACCTCAATTCAAGATGCGACCCCAAGCACTGGAACGCCTGATTTTACGCTTCCGCTTGGCCTGATGGCCGCGGCGGACGTACAATAGACACCGCCGAGCTCGAGGCGGGGCCTCTCCCCGCGCCGGCAACGACGAAAACCCGTAAACCTCCGCGCCCGTGTCGGGCCGCTTTTGATTCAGGGATTGTGTGAACACAGACGAACGCCTCCGTATTGCCGTATTCATTGATTTTGACAACATCGAGATCGGCGTAAAGAACACGCTGGGCTCATCCTTCGACGCCGGCCTGGTGCTCGAGGCGCTCAAGGAGCGCGGCGAGGTCGTCTCGAAGATGGCCTACAGCGACTGGCAGCGCGCCGGCGGCTACAGCCGCGCGCTGACGCAGCACGCCATCCGCATGGTGCAGCGCAACCTGACGCCGGGCGGCGACAAGAACGGCGCCGATATCAACCTGGCGCTCGACGCGCTCGAAATGGCGTTCACGCACCCGCACATCAACGCGTTCGTGATCGTCGGCGGCGACAGCGATTTCATCAGCCTGGTCGAGAAGCTGAAGCAGTACGACAAGAAGATCTTCATCGTCGGCGGCCGGCAGTTCACGAGCGGCATCCTGCAGCGCAACTGCCACGAGTTCATCGCCTATGAGAACCTCGCCGGCGCGGCGCGGGTGCGGCAGCCGGGCGCGCCGCCGGTGCGATTCGAGCGCGCGCCAATCGAGCAGGCGATTCCGCTGCTCGCGCGGGCGATGAAGGTGTTGTCCGATCGCGAGGGCGCGCCGCCGCTGGGCTTGCTCAAGACCACGCTGCTGCAGCTCGATTCGACGTTCTCCGAGCGCACCTACGGCGCCGGGTCGTTCCGCGATTTCGCGGAGAAGCTCGAGAAGATCGGCGCCCTGACGATTACCCAGGGCAAGGGCGGCCTGTACGTCAGCGCGCCCGAAGGCGGGATCCCGGTCGTCGAAAGCCCGGCGCTGCCCGCGGCCAGCGAGCCGGCCGGCGAGGGCGGCCCAATCGTGGTGAACGGCCACGCGGCTGCAACCGGCGGCGGGGCTGGCGCGCCAGCGCAGGTTGGATCGCAGGCGGACGGCGTCAAGGAATTCGGCCGCATCATCGGATCCGGGCAGGTGCGCAAGTGGCCGATGTACCTGCGCAACGTCAAGCAGATCATCAAGCAGGTGAGCGGGGCCTTCGATGAGCGCGCCTACGGCTTCTCGAATCTCGTCGAGCTGTTGCGCGCGGCGCAACGCGACGGGCTGGTCCGGGTCGATCGCGATCGCCACGGCGTGATCCGCATCTTCCAGGGCAGCAACGCCCCGGCTGGCGCCCTGGCGCCGGCCGCGCCCTCAACGCCGGCGACGAAGATCTTCGACATCGAAGACGAACTCGCGGCGGAAGCGGCGATGGCTGCGGACGGCCGCGCCGAAGAAGGTCCCCTCGAAGTAGCGGCAGCCGCCTCCGACCTCGGCGTGCCGGTGATCGTGCCGCCGGCAGCGGTCCCGCCGACCGACGAGGAGGACGAGGATCTGAGTGTCGGACCGGGCAACGACGAGGCGAGCGCCGTTCCGCCGGGACTCCGGGCGGCGGTGCCAGGCCGTGGGCCGCGCGCCGGTCGTCGTCCCCGCGCGGCGGCAACGGCCGCGCCGGCCCGGGCGCGGGCCCCGCGCGGGCGCCGGAAATAGTGATTACGGCATTGCCCGATTGCCGACATCGCCGGACTGGATTGGCGGATTGTCGATTTCTGGTTGGCCGCCAATCCGGCAATCGGGCAATCGGGCAATCAGCCATTGATTACGGCAATGCCGCAATCGGCAATCCAATCCGGCAATGCCCTCGATTCGGCAATCCGGCAATCGCGTAAGCCCATAACCTGTCCCGGTCGTATTCAGGTACCAAATCCGTGACAGACGCCGCGACACGACCGCCCGTTCTCGGATATCGTTAACCGAATTCTGTGGCCACTTTGAGCTCTGAGACGCCAGATCGTCGGGTCCAGGACATCGTCGCCGCTGCCGATCAGCAACGGCGCGCTCGCGATGCGCGACGGCTGCTGATCCGCCTGGCGCCGTTGGCGGGCGGACTGGCCGTGCTCGTCGCGATCGCGGTGCGGCTGCTGCGCGGCTCCTCGACGATCTCGTTGGCCGTCCTCGGGCTGCTCGCGGTCACCGTCAGCGCCGTTGTTTTCTGGCTCGGCCGACGCCGGCCATCGACGGACGCGATTGCCCTGCGGGTCGACACTGACGCCCAGTTGGCCGGCGAGCTCCGCAGCGCTCACTGGTTTTCCATTACCGGCAGCGGCGACGAGTGGATCAGCTATCACCTCAACCGCGCTGCCGACCGGGCGGCCCAGGTGTCCTGGCGCGAACTCTATCCGCGCGAATCGGGCACGCCGGCCTGGCTGTTGAGCGGCGTCTGCGTCGTGGCCGTCGTCGCGCTGGCGGTGATCGTGCCGCAGCGCCAGTCACTGGTTGCCGCCGGATCGACGGCCGAGACGACGACGCTGCCCGGACTGCCGCCCGAACTGCAGGCAAAGCTCGACGCGATGCTGGCGAAGATGAAGGCCGGCACACTGCAGGGCGATGAAGCGACGCTGGCCGATCTCAAGAACATCGCCAAGCTCGATCCCAAGCTGCAGAAGACGATCGACGAGCTGATGAAGAACAAGCTCGGCCAGGACGCGCAGAAGATGAAGGACGGCAAGCCGGTCGATCCCGCCGACAAGGAACGTCCGAGCAATGGCGGGCTGCCCGAGGATGTGCGCTGGGCGCTCGAAGATCTCGCCAAGCGGCTGGCGAATTCAAATCAGGACCGGCAAACCAACGACAAGAATCCGGCCGCCTCCGATCAGACCGGCGAGAAGGGCATGGGCTCCGATCAGGCCTCGACGCAGCAGGCCAATTCGACGGAAGCGCAGATGCAGCTCGTCCGCGAGGCGTCGAGCGACGCGTCCGCGAGCCAGATGATGATGGGTGGCGGCGGCATGGGCGGTCAGCAGAGCGGCCAGCAGGGCAACAACGGCGCGCAGAAGAACGCGGCCGAGGCCAACGTGCTGGCGATCGCCCAGGCGCTGAAGAAAGAGACCGTCGAAGCCAACGAAGACATGCTCGGCAAGAACGTCCAGAAAGAGGACATCCGGCGCAAGACCGAGGCGAGCAAGTCCGGGATGGGCTTCACCAAAGTGGCGCCGACGGCGACTTTTGACAAGAGTCACGCGACCGCGCCGCCGCCGGTGCCGGAGTCGCGCCGCCCGTTGTTGCAGAACTATTTCATTCGCAAGCAGTAAGTTTCCACTCATACACGAAATCACTGATTCCAAATGACCGCTACTGCCGTCGCACAACACATCGATCTGTTCCGCGAGCGCTTCGTCAAGATCACGCAGGAAGTCGGCCGCCGGATCGTCGGGAACGAGGAAATCGTCTCGTCGACGGTCATGAGCATGCTGGCGGGCGGCCACGTGCTGCTCGAAGGCATTCCCGGCGTCGGCAAGACCAGCCTGATTCATACGCTGGCCGACGTGCTGCATTTGAAGTTTTCGCGGATTCAGTTCACGCCTGACCTGATGCCCGCCGACATCGTCGGCACCAACATCGTCCAGGAGCACCACGAAAAGGGCGGGACGTTCTTCGAATTCCAGCCCGGGCCGATCTTCGCCAACGTCGTGCTCGCCGACGAGATCAACCGCGCGACGCCGAAGACCCAGTCGGCGCTGCTCGAAGCGATGCAGGATCAGAGCGTCTCGGTCGGCACCACGACCTACAAGCTCGACCAGCCGTTCATGGTGCTGGCGACGCAGAATCCGCTGGAAATGGAAGGCACGTATCCGCTGCCCGAAGCGCAGCTCGATCGCTTCTTCTTCAAGCTGAAGGTGAAGTATCCGACCGAAGACGCGATGCATCACATCGTCGACCGCACGACGACGTCGGGCGACATCAGCGTCTCGCGCGTCGTCGACGGCGCGCAGATTCTGGAGATGCGCCACGTCGCGCGCTCGGTGCCCATCGCCAAGCCGGTGCAGTCGTACGCGATTCGCCTGACCCTCGGCACGCACCCGGATTCGCCGTATGCGACGCCGCTGGTCAGGAAATATGTGCGCTACGGCGCCAGCCCGCGCGCCGCTCAGTCGATTGTCCTCGCCGGCAAGATCCAGGCGCTGACCCGCGGTCATGCGTTCGTCTCGGCCGAAGACATCAAGGCCGTCGCGCTGCCGGCGCTGCGCCATCGCGTGCTGCTCAACTTCGAGGGCGAAGCGGAGCAGGTCAACGCCGACACCATCGTCGAGGAGTTGCTCGCCGCGACGCGGGCGGACGGGTAGAACGAAGCACGACCGTGGCGCTCAGATTCGAAGACGATTTCCTCAAGAAGCTCGAGTACCTGCACGTCGTGTCGCGGCGTGCGTTCGCCGGGCAGAACCGCGCCGATCGACTGGCGCGCAAGCGCGGGCGCGGCCTCGAGTTCGCGGATCATCGTCAGTACGCCGCCGGCGACGATTTCCGTCAGATCGACTGGAAAGCCTACAAGCGCCTCGGCCGTCTGCTGCTCCGGCTCTTCGACGAAGAGCAGGATCTGCCGATCTACCTGTTCATCGACGCGAGCCGGTCGATGGCGCTGCCGGCCAAGTTCGATCAGGCCCGCCGCGTCGCGGCGGCGCTCTGCTACATCGGGCTCGCGCACCTCGACCGCGTCACCATCCTGCCGTTTGCCGACGAGCTCGGCGACGAAAAAGTGCCGGGCCGCGGCAAGGGCCGGATTTTCCGCGTGTTCGAGATGCTCGAGAACCTCGAGCCCGGCGGGCCGACGAGCCTGCGCGGAACGTTCACCGAGTTCGGATCGCGCGGCCGCCAGCAGGGGCTCGCGGTCGTGATCTCCGATTTTCTCGATCCCGAAGGCTTCGAGCGCGGCTTGAAGCTGCTCGCGTCGATGGGGCACGACGTCTTCGTCTGCCATATCGCGTCGAAGATGGATCGCGATCCCGGTGCGCTCGGCGACGTGCGCTTCGTCGATTCTGAGACCGGCGAGCTGCGCGACGTCGACGTCACTCCGGCGCTGGCCAACGCCTACGCGCGCGCGTGGGAGGCACACGCCGAGGAGCTGCAGGGCTTCTGCGGACGCTTCAATCTCGGCTTCGTCCGCGCCGATGCCGAAGCGCCGTTCGAAGACATCATTCTCAAGACCTTCCGCAAAGGACGCTTCCTCGCATGAGTTTCGGCGCGATGGCGGCGTGGCAGGCGGTGCTGCTGATGGCCGTGGCCGTGGCGGCGGCGGTCTACCTGTTCCGGCTGCGCGTCCGGCCGCCGAAGGTCGCGGTGCCGTCGCTGCTGCTCTGGCGCAAGGTGCTCGATCAGAAGCGCGACTTGTCATGGTGGGAACGCGTCCGCCGCGCGGTGTCGCTGGTGGCGACGGCGCTGGTCGCGCTGGCGCTGGCGCTCGCGGTGACGCGGCCCGGACCGCGCGTGACCGCGGCGTCGCGCGGCCGTCTGCTGATCGTGCTCGATTCGTCGTGGTCGATGCGCGCCCGGACCACCGGCAGCGAGACCCGGTGGCGGCGCGCGGTCGCCGAAGCCAAGGCGCTGGCGCAGTCGGCGGCCGGCGACGAAGTCGCCGTGGCGACGACCGCCGATGGGCTCGTCGAAGGACCGACCTCGGATACGGCGTTGATCGAGACCGCGCTCGATCGCCTGCGCCCCGCCGGCGGCGAAGGCACCGCATGGCCGCGGATCGGCAACGCCGATCAAGTGCATTTCTTCACCGACGGCGCCATCGCCCGTCCGAATGAATCAGGCGTCGTCGTGCACTCGGTCTACGAGCCGGTGCCCAACGTCGGGATTACCGCGTTCGGCGTCCGCCCGCCGACATCGGCGACCGACAAGGCGCACGTGTATCTGGAAGTCGTCAACTTCGCGTCCGAGGCACAGGACGTGCGCGTGTCGCTCACGCGCGGCGAGGCATCGCTGCTCGACCAGACGATCAAGGTCGGCGCTGGAGAGACGATTCGACAGTCGGCCCCGATCGAGCCGCAGTCCGGTGGCGGTGTGCTGCGCGCAAAGGTCTCGGCGCGCGGCAACGCGCTCGACGTCGACGACGAGAGCGTCGCCTGGATGTCGAGTGCGGAGCCGCTGCCGGTCACGGTCGTGAGCGATCAGCCCGGTGCCGTCGCGCTGCTCCTGCAACGGGATCCCGGCGTGAAGATGACGATGGTCGCGCCGGCGGCCTATCGTCCTGGAAATGAACGCGTCGTCGTCTTCGATCGCTGGGTGCCGGCCGAGCCGCCGGCCACGCCCGCGCTCGTGATCGCGCCGCCGGCCTCGTCGTGGATCGGCCGTCCGGGCGACGAAGAGCGGACGCCGCGGTGGAGCGCGCGCGGCGATCACCCGGTCCTCGCCGGCGTCGATCCGCTGACCCTCGACATCAAACGGGCGCGCGGCTACGCCGACGGCGGCCTGCTGACCATCGCGGCCTCCGAAAAAGGCACGCCGGTAGTCGCCGTGCATGATTCGCCGACGCGACGATCGGTCGTGCTGACGTTCGCGGTTGCGGATTCAAACTTTGCCTTTGCCCCGGCGTTTCCCGTGCTGATCGGCAACGCCGTCGAGTGGCTGGCCCGTCCAGCGCTGGCCGAATCGCGCCGGCCCGGACCGATGTCGCTGCCGCTGAGCACCACGAAAGTCATCGCTCCTGACGGCGCTGAAGTGCCGCTCATCCGCACGGAGGATCGCGCGGTCGCGCGACTCGACACGCCGGGCTTGTATCACGTGCAAGCAGCGGGTTCGGACGCCGTTGTCCCGGTCAACGTCGGCGCCCCCGAGCTGTCGAATCTGACGCGGACGACGCTGTCGGATGCGCTGGCGAATGCGGGCGGCGGCGAGCGTGCCGCCGGCCGGCCGTGGTGGATGTACGGGATTTTCGTTGCGTTCGTGCTGGCGGCCGCCGAGTGGTGGACGTGGCAGCGCCGGATCACGGTCTGAGATGGGCATCTCCCTGACCTCGCCCGCCGCGCTCTGGCTCCTGGCTGCGATCCCTGCGGTCTGGGCGGCCCGGCGATACGGCCGGACGAACTTCAACCCGCGGCAGCAGACGCTGCAAGCGGTCGTGCGGTCGCTGCTGCTGGCCGCGCTGGCGTTCGCGCTGGCGCGACCGGTGATGTCGACGGGATCGTCGCGGCTGTCGGTCGTCTATCTGGTTGACGTTTCGCACAGCATTTCCAGCAAGGGCATCAACGACGCCGCCGCCAGGATCGACGCGCTGCAGACATCGGTCCGGCCGGCGCACGCGAAGATCGTCGTCTTCGCCGCCGACGCGGCGGTCGTCGCCGACACGGCGGCTCTCCGCAAGCTGGCGAGCCTCGATCCGGCCTCGAAAGAGGCGCCGCTGGTGCGTCGCGACGGATCCGATCTCGAACGGGCGCTGAGCGAAGCGCGCGCGGAACTTCTGCCCGGTTACCTGCCGCGGATTGTTCTGCTCTCCGACGGCCGCGAGACCAGCGGCGATGCGCGCGCCGCGGTGACGCGCTTGGCGGCTGATGGGATTCCGGTGTCGGTCGAATCGATCGGCGTGCGCGACATTGGCGACACCTGGGTCGAAGCGATTCAGCTGCCCGAGCGGCTGGCGGCAGGCGCGGTCGTGCAGGCGGTGGTTCACATCGGCAGCCAGCGCGAGGCGAGCGCGACTGTCGCGATCCGCGATGGTGCGCGCGAACTGGCGCGCCGCGAGGTGCCAATCTCGCGCGGCACGACCGCGGTGCCGCTCGACATCACGCTGCCCGCGGCCGGGGCCCGGGCGATCGAAGCGACGGTCGCGGTCGCCGGCGATCCGCTGAAGGACAACGACACGCTTCGCCGCGAAGCGGCGGTACGGGCGCCCGCGAAAGTCCTGTATGTCGAGGGCGCGCCGGCGAGCGCCAAGTATCTGGCGGGGGCCCTGAACCAGGCCGGCTTCGACGTCGCCGTGCGCGCCCCGATCGATCTGCCGAAGACGACGGCCGATCTCGCGCCGTGGGACGCGGTGATCCTCAGCGACGTCTCGCGCTCGGCGATCTCAAATCAATCGATGACCGCGCTGGCCGACTGGGTCGAGCACGACGGCGGCGGCCTGCTCGTCGCCGGCGGCGACTCGGTGTTCGGCGAAGGCGGCGACGGCGCCGAGACCGGCTACCGCAACACCGAACTCGAGCGGCTGATGCCGGTGACATTCGAGCGCAAGGACGAGCCCGAGGTCGCGCTGATCATCGTCCTCGATCGATCGTGGAGCATGGCCGGACAGGTCATGGAGTTGTGCAAGGCGGCGGCCCAGGCGGCGATTGACGTGATGAACGACGAGCAGTCGGTCGGGCTGATCACGTTCAACGACGGCATGAACTGGGAGTTCACGCTGCGCAACGTCGGCCGTAACCGCGACGCGATTCGCAAGTCGATCGCGGCGATCGAGCCGGCCGGTCACACCCTGATTTTTCCGGCGGTTGAGCAGGCTTTTCTCGCGCTCAAGGACGCCCGCGCGCGCGCCAAGCACGTCGTGCTGTTGTCGGACGGCCGATCGTATCCAGACGATTACGAGGGGCTGGTCAAGAAGATGGTCGCGGCGAAGATGACGGTGTCGGCGATCTCGGTCGGGCCGGCGGCTGACGTCGAGCTGCTGACCAATATCGCCAAGTGGGGCAAGGGCCGCAGCTACGTCGTCGAGGACGCCAAGGAAGTGCCGCAGATTTTCGTGAAGGAAGCGAAGAACGCGATGACCCCGGCGTTCGACGAGGGCAAGACGATCAAGCCGGTGCTGAAGGCGCGCGGCTTTCTCGAAGACGTCGACATGACCAAGATGCCCGGTTTGCGCGGGCGCACGGCAACGGTGCTCAAGGACGCGGCCTTCGAGCTGATGGCGACCGAGGAGGGCGATCCGTTGCTCGCGTTCTGGCCGATCGGTCTCGGACGCACGGCGGTATTCGCGTCCGACGTGAAGGATCGGTGGGCGAGCGACTGGGTGCGCTGGCGCGGTTACGGGCCGTTCTTCTCGGCGCTCGTGCACGCGATCGAACGTCCCCGGCCGGCGCCGTTGCAGCTGGAGATCACGCCTGGCGCCGTGCGCGGGTCGTCGCGCACGCTCGGCGTGTCCATCGAGGCGCGCGACGCGCAGGGCCGCTATCGCGACCAGCTCAAGCCGGATCTCAAGGTCGTCGCCGCTGACGGAACCACCGCGCAGATGACCGCGCGCCAGGTCTCGCCCGGCCGCTACGAGGGCTCGCTGATCGCCGACGCGACCCAGGCGCTGACGATCAGTCTCGTCGGCGAGGACGCGTCCGGAGCCGCGGTGCGGTTGGTGCTGCCGGACCCGCAGGCTGAATACCGGTTCCGCGCACCCGATGAGGCGTTGCTGGCGTCGATCGCGCGCGCGACCGGCGGAAGCGTGCAGCCGACTGCCGAGTCGCTGACGAAGACGTCTGGCGTCCAACAGACCGCCCGCCGGGCCCTCTGGCCCTGGCTCGTCGTCGCCGGCTTACTGCTCTGGCTCGCGGACATCCTGCTCCGGCGCGTCCGGCTCTTTGAGGGGACGGGGGTGTTTTCCACAGAAAACGCC
>DASUGM010000242.1:0-3174 GCA_036274055.1 Vicinamibacterales bacterium
AAGGGTTCCGCGCCCTCGGCTCGGGCCGCGTCCTCCAGGAAGTGCTGGCGCTGGTGCTCGACGCGGCGCTCGAGATCTCCGGCGCCGAGCGCGCCTTCATCATGCTGTCGACCGGCGACGGCACGCTCGAATTCAAGCTCGCTCGCGGCCGCGACAAGACCACGCTGACCGACTCGACGTTTGCGACCAGCCGCAAGATTCCCGAAGAAGTGTTCCGCACCGGCGCCAGCAAGGTCGTCACCGACCTCTTCGACGGCGGTCATGCCGATGTCCATATGGGCACCGTCGCCCTCGGCATCCGCAATGTCGTCTGCGTGCCGCTGAACTTCGTCCAGTACGTCGACTCGGTCGAGGCCAAGGGCGAGGATCGGCGCATCGGCGTGCTCTACCTCGACAGCCGCGAGAAGGGCAGCCTGCTCTCCGAGGCGACCCGCGGCGGCCTCGAGACGCTGGCGGCCGAGGCCTCGGTGGCGATCGAGAACGCGCGGCTGTATCGCGAAAAGCAGGAAAAGGCGCGGATGGAGCACGAGATGCGCATCGCCGCGGAAATCCAGCAGGCGCTGCTGCCCAAGCCGCGCGCCAGCCTCGGCTTCGTCGAAGCCGCGGCCGCGAGCATTCCGTGCCGCTCGATCGGCGGCGACTTCTTCGACTACCTCGACGAGCCCGGCGCGGCGTTCGGGTTCACGCTCGGCGACGTCGCCGGCAAAGGCCCCCCGGCGGCGCTGATGAGCGCGCTGATGCAGGGCATGTTCGCGGCGCAGGCCTATTCGCCCGACGGTCCGGCGGTCGCGATCTCGCACATCAACAAGGCGCTCTGCCGGCGCGGACTGGAATCGCGGTTCGTGACGCTGATGTTCGGCATCATCCAGAACACCGGCCAGCTGACCTACTGCAACGCCGGGCACAACCCGCCGATCGTGATCGGCAAGCGCGGCGTGCGCCGGCTCGAGGCCGGCGGACCGGTCGTCGGCCTGCTCGAGTTCGCGCCGTTCGATCAGGAGCAGATCCAACTCGACCCGGGCGACACCGTCATCGTCTTCAGCGACGGCGTTTCCGAGGCGATGAATGCCGCCGGCGACGAGTTCGGCGACAATCGCCTGCAGGAGCTGTGCGTCGCCGACGCCGGCGTCGGCTCGCAGGCGATGATCGACAAGGTCATTGCCGCGGTGCGCCTGTTCACCAAGGGCGCCGCCCAGAGTGACGACATCACCGTGATGGTGATCCGCTACCTCGGAACCGGCGCGTGAGCCGGCACGCCGCGGCGGCGTCGATCTGGCTGGTCGTGGCCGCGACGGTGTGGATGGGATTCTTCGAACTCTACGTCTCGCGCGGCGCCCGCGAGTATCTGCAACTCAAGGCCGAAGCGGAACTCGGGCGGGTGGCTCAACCGTCCATGAATGAAGTGATGGGGCGGGCCAAATCCGACGGCGCGCTGATGGCCAGCATCTGGGCATCGATTATTCTGGCGGGAGGGTTCGTTGCCGCCAGGGTGTCAGGCCCTAGGCCCTAGGCCCCAGGCCCGAGGCCCTGGGCACAAGGCCCTGGGCACGACTCAAGACCCAAGACCCAAGACCCAAGACCCAAGACCCAAGACTCAAGACTCAAGACCCAAGACTGAGATGCCCCATCCCCTGATCTACGACTGGAACACCATCGGCACCACGTTCACGCCATCCGGCGTGCTGCTGGACGACGAGACGCTGCGCGACGGGTTGCAGTCGCCCTCGGTCGAGACGCCGACGATCGACGAGAAGATCGCGATCCTGCACCTCATCGACAAGCTCGGCATCGACACCGCCGACATCGGTCTGCCCGGCGCCGGCCCGCACGTCGTCGCCGACGTCGAACGGCTGGCGCGCGAGATCCGCGAGGCGAAGCTCAACGTCCGCGCCAATTGCGCGTCGCGGACGGTGATCGCGGACATCGTGCCGATCGCGGAAATCATGCAGCGCACCGGTCTCGCAATCGAGTGCTGCACCTTCATCGGATCGAGCCCGATTCGCCGCTACACCGAGGACTGGACGATCGACCGGCTGGTGCGGCTGACCAGCGACGCGGTGGCGTTCGCGGTGAAAGAGGGCATGGACTGCATGTTCGTCACCGAGGACACGACGCGCGCCGATCCCGACTCGCTGCGCGCGCTCTACGGCGCGGCGATCCGCGCCGGCGCCAAGCGCATCTGCATCGCCGACACCGTCGGGCATGCGACCCCGGCCGGCGCGCGCGCGGTCGTGCGCTTCGTGCGGTCGATCGTCGACGAGTGCGGCGGCGGCGTCGGCATCGACTGGCACGGGCATCGCGACCGCGACCTCGCGGTCGAGAACAGCCTCGCCGCGATGGACGCCGGCGCGACCCGCCTGCACGGCGCCGCGCTCGGCATCGGCGAGCGGGTCGGCAATACGCCGATGGATGTGCTGCTCACCAACCTGGTGCTGATGGGGCACCGGACCTCGGATCTCACACACCTGGCCGCCTATTGCGAGACCGTCGCGGCCGCCTGCGGCGTCGCGATTCCGCAGAACTACCCGATCAGCGGCCGCGACGCGTTCCGCACCGCCACCGGCGTCCACGCCGCGGCGGTGATCAAGGCGTTCAAGAAAAACGATCCGGCGCTGGCCGATGCGGTCTATTCCGCGGTCCCGGCCAGCCTGGTCGGCCGCGAGCAGATCATCGAGATCGGTCCGATGTCAGGGAAGTCGAACGTCGTCTACTGGCTGGAAAAGCGCGGGCTGGAGGCGTCCGACGAGCGCGTCGACAAGATCTTCGCGGCGGCGAAGAAGGCGTCGACGGTGCTGACGGAGGACGAAGTCAGAAGGCTTCTTTAGATTCCGACGTGTAGGAAGTGTAGATAGTGTAGAAAGCTCTTCGAAAAGAATTGGTTTTCTACACTTCCTACACTTCCTCAACTTCCTTCACGTCGAGCATCACAAAAACCTTACCTGGCCAGCCGTTTCTCGATATCCGGGATCGCCGCCAGCATTACCTCGCCGACAATCTGCAGGCTTCTGGCGCTGACCCGGCTGATGTCATCGCAGCATGCCTGATCGTTGTGCCAGTACGGGTAGTCGAGGTCGATGATGTCGGCGGCCTCGATGCCGGCGTTGAGGAACGGGATGTGGTCGTCCTCGATGTCGGTGCTGAGGTCGACGAACGTGCCGCCGTGGCCGACGCGTT
>DASUGM010000243.1:0-10003 GCA_036274055.1 Vicinamibacterales bacterium
AAGAAGGGCCTGGACATCTTTCCGCATCAAGTGACGCCAGGCGTGTTCAAGGCGCTGGGAATCCGGTTGCGACAGGGCAGGTTCATCGAGCCGGCCGACATGACCGCGAAGGAGCGTGTCGCCGTCGTCAGCGAGACCGGAGCGCGGCAGTTCTTCGACGGCGGGACCGCGATCGGACGGCAGCTGAGCATCTCCGGCGACGTCCACACCATCGTCGGCGTCGTCGCCGACGTTCGGATGGGCGGCCCGACGCGCGGAGTCGATGGCGACGTCTATCTGCCGTATGTGCCGGCGCACTCCGAGCTGCACCGAGCCTTCGCGATGAGCGTCATCGTGCGGACCGACGCGCCGTCGCCGCGGCTCGCCGAGCAGCTTCGCGATACGGCCCGCGCGCTGGGCTCGCGCGTGCTAATCGAGCGCGTGAGAACCGGCGACGCGATGGTCGCCTCGCGCATCGTCACGCCACGGCAACGGACGGTGCTGTTGTCGATGTTGGGCGGACTCGGCCTGCTGCTGGCACTGGTCGGCGTGCTCGGCATGACGTCGTACGCGGTCGCCCGCCGCACCCGCGAGATTGGCTTGCGCATGGCCTTCGGGGCGCTCCCTGGCCAGGTCGTGAGGACGATGGTCCGCGACGCGGTCGCGCCGATCGCGTTGGGAGTTATCGCCGGCACCGCCGTCGCCTATCTCTCGACCGGTCTAATCAAGTCGTTTCTGTTCAGGACGACGCCGACCGATCCTGCGACGATGGGGGCGGTCGCGATCACGCTGGCTGGCGCTGCGCTCCTGGCCGCGTGGGTTCCAGCGCGCCGCGCCGCGCGCGTCGATCCGGTGAGCGCGCTGAGAGCGGAGTAGAGTAGCGGGCGTGCTCGAGACCGTCGGGCAGGATCTCCGCCACGCCGCCAGGCTTCTGCGCGCGCAGCCGGGGTTTGCCTGCACGGCAGTGGCGACGCTCGCCATCGGCATCGGCGCGACGACGGCGACCTTCAGCGTCATCGACGCGGCGCTGCTGCACCCGCTGCCGTATCCGGCACCCGACCGGATTTTCTATGCGGGCATCGGCGAGCAGATCGGAGGACGGCAGAGCAACGGCTATTCGCCGTCGACCGCGGATCTCGAGGCCTGGCAGGGCGGCGCATCCGGCGCGTTGCTTGACGTCGCCATCGAGCGCAGCGATATTCCCGATCCGATCTTCGAAAGCGGCGAAGCGCAGCGCATCACGGGCGCGCGTGTCACCGCCGGCTACTTCGCGCTGTTCGGTATCCGTCCGTTGCTCGGGCGCACGTTCACGGCCGCAGATACCGCTCAAGGCGCGCCAGACGTCGTCGTGCTCGGCAACAGCTACTGGCGCACACGGTTCGGCGCCGACCCCGCCGTGATCGGCCGTCAGGCGCGGCTCAACGGCGCGCCGGTGACGATCGTTGGCGTGCTGCCGCCCTTCAAGAAGTCGTACTCCGTGTTTCACCCGCTCAAGGTCGAACCGGATCGTGCCGGTCGCCGTGGGCAGGGCTGGACCGTATTCGCGCGGCTCGCGCCTGGCATCGACGCCGCCGACGCGTCGCTGCGCATGACCGCGGCGGTTCGTGGCGTGCCGCCGTCGAACGAGACGACGACGGTGCGGCTGAGATCCGTGCTCGAAGACGTCGCGTCGGACTATCGCGCCACCGTCAACGTCCTGGCCAGCGCCGTCGCCGGGATTCTTCTCATCGCCTGTGTCAACGTCGCCGGGCTTCTCCTCGCCCGCGGCGCGACGCGACGCCAGGAACTGGCGGTGAGAGCGTCGATCGGCGCCGGACGCGGCCGCCTGATTCGGCAGTTGCTCACCGAGAGCCTGCTGATCGCCGCGCTCGCTGCTGTGGCCGGCGTCGCGATCGCCTGGCTGACCCTCGGCGCATTGGTTGCAAACATTCCGATCGAGCTACCCGACGACGCGCCGGCGCGAATCAATGTCTGGGTGCTGGCTGCGAGCGCGGCGATGACGATCGGCTCCGGCATCCTGTTCGGTCTGTGGCCGGCGCTGCAGCTATCGCATGTCCGCCTCGGTTCGGTGCTGTCCCGCGGGTCACGCCACGCCGGCGCGCTGCTGTCACGGCGCGGCGGCCAACTGCTGATCGTCGTCGAAGTCGCGCTTGCGGTCGTGCTGCTGGCCGGCGGCGGACTGATGCTCCGCAGTTTCGCGCGAATCCTCGCCGTCGATGTCGGTTTCGACGCCGCGCACGTGATCACGCTCCAGGCATCGACGCTCGACAAGCGTCCGGGCGCGCAAGCGGAGTTTTACGATCAGATCCTGGCCGCGACTCGCAAGCTGCCCGGCGTCGCGGCGGCCGGCGCGATCGATGTGCTGCCGATGTGGGGCATGTTCAGTGTGACCTTTGTCGAGGTCATCGGGGGCAAGACCGATCAGCAGCTGGCGAACCATCAAGTACTGCCCGGCTATTTCGAGGCGATGGGGATTCCGGTTCGGTCTGGACGATCGATTGTCGCTGAGGATATGACTTCAGGCCGCCTCGTTGCCGTGATCAACGAAACCGCGGCGCGCGAGTTGTTTGACGGCGCGCCTGCTGTCGGGCGTGAATTGCGCGTGAACAAGAACCTGGCCCAGATCGTCGGCGTAGTCGCGGACATTCGGAAAGGCGGGCCGACGCAAAGCGCCGACGCCGACCTGTTCCTGCCGCTGGCCAGAGGCGCCGATCCCTTTCACAAGGACCAGGGGTTCACCGTCGTGGTCCGGCCGAACGGCACTCAGCCCAGACTTGCCGAGGATCTGCGCAGGATCGTCAGCGCGCAGGGCGCAGACGTGATGCTCGAGCGCGTTCGTCCCATTGAGGACTGGATCGGTGAACGCATCAAGCGGCCGCGGCAGCGCACGGTGCTGTTGTCGATTCTCGGTGTGCTCGGAGCGCTGCTGGCGATGATCGGCGTCATGGCGACGACCGGTTACGCCGTCGCCCGCCGAACGCGCGAAATCGGCGTACGCATGGCTTTCGGTGCACGCCCGCCGCAAATGGTCCGTCAGATCGTGCGCGACGCCGCCGTGCCGCTGATCGCAGGCATCGGCCTCGGTCTTGGGCTGGCGTGGCTGGCGACCGGGGTGATCGCCAGCTTTCTGTTTGAGACGACGCCGACCGAGCCGACGACGCTCGCGGCCGTAGCGGCGACGCTCGCCCTTGCGGGTGCACTCGCGGCGTGGATTCCGGCCCGCCGCGCCGCGCGCGTCGACCCGGTCAGCGCGTTGAGAGCGGAGTAAGGCAGACTGCAGTCCGCAGTCCGCAGGCTGCGGCCCGCAGCCGGGTACAATCCACCGCTGTGCCCATCCGCGCCGCTGCGCGTGTCTGTGCCGCGGCGGCGGCGCTCGCGCTCTTTCTCGTGGTCGACGGGTTCAGCAAGTTCCTGCCGCTGCCGCGCCGCGTCGATCCCGATTACTACTTCATCTGGCCCGCGGCCGGCGTTATCTGGACGTGTGTCGCCGCGAGCGTCGTCGCCGTGGTCGCGCTGTGGGTCGGCGTCCGGCTTGCCGCGTCTGGACGGGCCGATGATGTTCGGGTCGCCGCGCGCGACGCACGCTGGCTGATGCCGCTCGTCTGGGCCGCGCCGCTGGCGCTCGGCGTTGTCGCCGCGCTGCCCGGCGTCGGCAGCCGCGCCGCGCCCCTGGCATATTTTCTCTACGATTTGCGCTGGTGCTGGATTGCGCTGATCGCGCTCGCGGTGGTCCTGAACCTCATCTTGCTGATCTTCCCAAGAAAGCAGGCGACCGACAGCGCGTTCCAGGTCCCTCGCGTCCCCGACGTACCCCGCGTACCCGTAGTACTGGCGGAGGCACTGGTCTTCTCTCTGGTCGCGATCTGGGCGATCGGGACCACGCCGCTCCTGCGGTTCACCGGCGGGATTCACGGTGACGAACCCAAGTACATCCGCTACATCGAGACGCTCTATCAGGGGCAGGGCTTCGACATCGACGCCAAGAAACCGATGGCCGACTATCGCGCCGATGCCGATTCGCGCTTGCTCGCGAATATCGGCCTCGCCGCCGCGGCCGTTGGCAGCGACACGCGCGAGCTCGTCGACGATCTCGGATCATTCGCTCGCGATCCCCGCGGCTTCCGCTGGAATCGCGCGACGGCGCAGCCGAACTGGTTCCTGACCGGCAAGCACGGCACCGCCTACCAGGTGCACACACCCGGGCTCTCGTTCCTGCTGCTGCCGGGCTATTACATCGATCGCCATTTCCTCAGCGTCGAGCCGGGCTACCAGGGCGAATTCCCGGCTGAACTGGTGATGACGAACGTCATGATGCTGACGTTCTATGCGCTGGCCGCCGCCGCGCTGTTCCGCTTGCTGCTGGCCGCCACCGCGGACGTGCGCTGGTCGGCGGCCGGTGCGGTCCTGGCGATGATCACGCTGCCCTCGACGTCGTTTGCCTTCCAGCTCTACCCGGAAACGCCGGCCGCGTTGATCGTTCTATCCGTCGTCTTGTTCTTGTGTTTTGGCGGCGGCACGCCGACATCGTGGCTGGCCGCGACCGCCGCGGGCGCGGCGACGTCGTACCTGACCTGGCTGCACCCGCGTTTTCTGCTGCTCTGGCTCGTGCTCGTCGTGCTCGGCACGGTCAATCTCGAGCCGCGGCAACGGCGGGACTTCCTGGCCGGCGCCGCGGTGGTGATGTTCAGTTTCTGCGCCTTCGCCTACCACCTCACCGGCAGCTGGCTGCCGACGGCGATGTACGACGCCGATCCGGAGTCCAACGCGTTCGTGTTGTCGATCATTCCCGTGCAGATGGTGGCTAATCTGCTCGATCGCGTCTGGGGCATCGTGCCGCACGCGCCGATTCTGCTCGCCGTGCCGGCGGGCGTGATCGCGGTCTGGCGCCGCCGGCGCCGCGACGCGGTCGCGGTCGTGACGATCGTGATCGCGCTGCTGTTCACCACCGCGTCACACGGCCTCGGAGCCGCCGGAGCGACGCCAGGGCGCCACTTGATGGCCATCGTGCCGTTGATGTTCTGGCCGCTGACGGTGCTGGCGATCGACGTCTGGCCGTCACTGCCGCGCCGCGCCGCACTCATTGTCCTGGCTGTCCTGTCGGTGGAGACAGCATGGACCTACAACCTCGTCCACGAGAAGGCGGTCGGACGCTTCGTCGGAGAGAGCGCCAGCGGCTGGCGCCTCAACCTCGCCTTCCCGTGGATGCACACGAGGATCTGGGAGGACTCGAGCGCCAACTTCGGCGTGCTCCTCGCGATCATCGCGCTCGTGCTCGTCGGCACGTGGTGGCTCACACGATCCGCGGCCCCCGAGGCCGCGGCCGTGCCGCCGCTGGCGCGACCGCAATTTGTCGCCGTTGGCGTCTTTGTCGCGATCGTCGCCAGCACTGCCTTGACCGCCGCCGGTCGCGACCGCACGTCGGCCGACTATCTGCCGCCTGCAGCGGAGGCGCACCATCGCATCGCGAGCACTCTCGTCGACGTCGAACGTTGTCGAGGATGTCGCACGTCGGCACCGGGTCGTGTCGACTGGACCTCGTTACAGCCCAACCCGATCGCTGGCCTCGCGATCGACTCGAGGATCGAAGGCCGCGAGGCGCACGTGATCGTCCACCTGACCGAAGCGGATACGCCGCTATCGCCCGCCGAGGTCTCGCCATTCGCCAGAATCGTTCTTGACTACGGCGACGGCACGCGCCCCGAGACCGTCGGCGTGGTCGGCTCCGGCGAGGTCGCTCATCGCTACGCGAGCGCCGGCCGCTACGTCGTCACGGCGACGGTTGGCCTGCCGACGGGCCGCTCACGTCTCGAGCGGCTGACCGTCATCATCCCGTGATCGTCGTCGGTTGGCGCCATAATCGCGTCGGAGTCCTCCTGCATGGCTGGTGAAATCCCGCGGCTGACCTGGATCGTCCGTGCCCTGGCGCTGGCCTGCGCCCTCACGCTCGTCGTCGCGGTCGTCGAAGGATCGGCGCTCCGCCGGCAACGTGGCGAGGTGCAACGTCTGCTCGACGAGCGCGCCCGAGTCGTCTCCGGCCAGCACGAAGTCTGGGCCAGGGTCGCCGCGCCCGAGTTTGCGCGGGCGATCGCCGCGCTGCATGACTACTACATCGACGAGACCGGGTTGCGACGGCCGAAAGGCCTGTTCCTGAATGACGACGACATCGACGCCGACGCGATCGCGCGGTGGGTGCTCGGCGTCTACGCGCCGGCGCGAGCGGCGGGGCAGTCGCACGACGTCGCGGTCGGCGCCATGCTCGAGGCCGTCCGCGCTTCGCCCGAGTACAAAGCCGCCCATCCCGCAATTCGCTGAGTCGCCCGTACAATAGCCTCCGATGACGTCGCTGTCCGTCCTCTTCGACCGGGCACAGGTGTCCCCCTGGGACATCATCGACATCCTCATCGTCTCGATCCTGATCTACGAGGCGCTGAAGTTGATTCGTGGCACCCGCGCCATGCAGATGGCGATCGGATCGGTGCTCGTCATCCTGCTGCTCTACATCTCGCAGGCGTTTCCGCTGCGCACGGTCGGCTGGCTGATGCGGAACGTGCTGACCTACGCGGTGTTCGCGGCAATCGTGTTGTTCCAGTCGGATATTCGCCGCGCGTTGTCGCACCTCGGCCGGACGCCGTTTTTTCGCTACTTCGGTCGCTCCGAACGGGCCGCCGAGACGATTGAAGAGGTCGTCACCGCCGCCGGCATGCTCGCCAAGGCGCGGGTCGGCGCGATCATCGTCTTCGAACGTGAAATCGGACTGCGCAACTACGTCGAGAGCGGCATCCCGCTCGACGCCGCGGTCAGCTACGATCTCCTGACCACGATTTTCCAGCCGACGACGCCGATGCACGACGGCGCGGTGATCATCGCTGACGAGCGCATCGCCGCCGCGGCGTGTTTCCTCCCGCTGACCGTCAACCCGAAGCTCGATCGCGACCTGGGCACGCGGCATCGGGCCGCGATCGGTCTGACCGAAGAATGCGACGCGGTCGCAGTGGTCGTGTCGGAAGAACGCGGCGAGATCTCGCTGGCCCGGCACGGTAACATCGTCCGCGGTTTGACGCTCGACGAGATGCGGGCGCGGCTGCAGTCGCTGCTGCTGCTGCAGCGGATGACGACCAACGGGCGGCCGACGACGAGGGAGCTCGACGACTGATGGCGTGGCATCCGTTCCGCAACCTCGGACTCAAGGCCGCGGCGCTCGCGCTCGGCACCGCGCTGTGGTTCACCGTCAGCGGCCACCAGGTCGAGCGGCGGTTTCCAGTGCCGGTGTTCTACCGCAACGTGCCGCAGGGCCTCGAGCTGACCGGCGAGCAGGCCGATCAGGTCAACGTCCACGTTCGCGGCGGCGACACGATCATCGCCGGCCTCGGTCAGAACCAGATTTTCATCATCGTCGATCTCGGCAATGGCCGCGAAGGCGTCAACGTGATCTCGTTGCGCACCGAGCAGGTCGCCGCGCCGATGGGATTGTCCGTGCTCCAGGTCGATCCCAACTCGGTGACGGTGACACTGGAGCCGTCCGACAACAAGCGCACTTACGTCGATCGGGTCGTCGAGTTCCGCAATGCGGGCAAGATCGAGCACGTCGACGCCGATCCGTCGACGGTGGCGATCACGGTTCGCGGGCCGGCGGCGTCGCTGCGCGCGTTGTCGCCGCTGTCAGTCGTGCCCTACGTCGATCTCGCCGGCCGGACGCCAGGCCAGTACAATCTTCCGGTTCGCATCGACCTGCCGGGCTTGACGATCGCGGAGATCAAGCCTGCCACCGTGTCCGTGCGCATCCGCTGACCAACGTGACGCAACGACTCTTTGGCACTGATGGTGTTCGTGGTGTGGCCGGCGTCTGGCCGCTGGATCCGCCGACGGTGGCGCGGCTCGGCGCCGCAATTGTTCTTGAACGACGGTCGGCTGCGCCGTCCTCGCATGAACGACGGTCGGCGCACCCGCTCTCAATCGTCGTCGGGCGCGACACGCGCGAGTCCGGCGAGTGGATCGAGCGCGAGTTGGCCCGCGGCGCCGCGTCAGCGGGTGCGACGGTCACGTCGATTGGCGTCGCGCCGACGCCGGCGGTCGCGTATCTGGCCGGGGCGCGCGACTTCGACCTCGGCGTCGTGCTGTCAGCGTCGCACAACCCGTTCGGCGACAACGGCATCAAGGTCTTTTCCGGCCATGGCGAGAAATTCGGCGAGGCGGACGAGCGCGCCGTCGAGCAGATGATGGCCGACAGCAGCTGGGCGGTGACGACTCGCGCCGGCGTGCCGATCGACGCGCCGGAGCTGCTCGACGAATACATCGACCACGTCCAGCGGCTGCTGCCGCGTACGAAGGCGCTCTCCGGCGGCCGGATCGCGGTCGATCTCGCCAACGGCGCGACGACCACCACGGCGGTGCGGGTGCTGACAGCGGCCGGCTTCGAGGTCCTGCCGATCGGACACGAGCCCGACGGCCGCAACATCAATCTCGGCTGCGGCTCGACGCATCCGGCGCGTCTGGCCGGCGTCGTCGTCGAGCACAAGTGCCGGCTGGGCGTCGCCTTCGATGGCGACGGCGACCGCGCGATCTTCGTCGATGCGCGCGGCCACGTTGTCGACGGCGATGCGGTGCTGCTGATGCTGGCGATTTGGTATCAGCAACAGCAACGGCTGACCGGCAACACCGTCGTGGCGACGGTGATGAGCAACATCGGCCTGGAGATCGCGCTGCGCGAACGCGGCATCGCGATGATCCGCACGCCGGTCGGCGACAAGTACGTGATGGAGGAGATGCGCCGCAACGGCTTCGTGCTCGGCGGCGAGCAGTCGGGGCACGTGATTCTCACTGAGCACCTGCCGACCGGCGACGGCCTGGCGACGGCGCTGGCCGTGTTGCGCACGATGGAGACGAGCGGAAGCGAGCTGGCTGATCTGGCGTCGGCGCTGACGACTTTCCCGCAGACGCTGGTCAACGTCCGGGTCAAGACGAAGACGCCGATCGACGAAGTGCCGGAGATTCAAGCGGCAGTCGCGCGCGTTGAAGCCGCGCTCGACGGCCGGGGTCGCGTGCTGGTCCGCTACTCGGGCACCGAGCCCCTGCTGCGGGTCATGATCGAGGGCGAAGATCAAGCGACCGTGCAGGCGTGGGCGGAGGAGATCGCCGACGCGGTGCGGACGACACTCGGGTAACGATGGCCGCCAGGCTCTCGGTCAACGTCAACAAGGTCGCGACGCTGCGTAACTCGCGCGGCGGCGCGGTGCCGAGCGTCATCGCCGCGGTCGAAACGTGCGTTGCCGCCGGGGCGCCAGGCATCACGGTGCATCCGCGTGCCGACGAGCGGCACATCCGCCGCGCCGACGTTACCGAGATCTCGGGGTGGCTGCGCGCGCACGCGCCGGGAGTCGAGTTCAACATCGAGGGCGATCCGCGTCCCGATTTGATCGAACTCGTAGACGTGGTGCGTCCCGATCAATGCACGCTGGTCCCGGTGACACCCGGCGAGATCACCAGCCACGCCGGCTGGTCGCCGGACCTGTCGCCGGAGGTGCTGCGTCCAGTGGTCAAGCGGATGCGCGATGCCGGCATTCGCGTCAGTGTCTTCGTCGATCCGGACGAGGCCGCGGTCCGCTGGGCGGCGGCCACCGGTGCGGATCGCGTCGAGCTCTACACCGAGCCGTACGCGCGCGCGTTCGCGCGCGGCGCCGCCGAGGGCCGCGCCAGTTACGCGACCTATGTCCGCGTCGCCGAAGCGGCGCACGCGCTCGGGCTCGGCATCAACGCTGGACACGACCTCGACCTCGACAACCTGACGCTGTTCCGCGCGCTGCCGTACCTGGACGAAGTTTCGATAGGACATGCGCTCATCGCGCGCGCGCTCTGGACCGGTTTGCAACGCGTCGTCGAGGAATACCTCGACGCGTTGCAAACATAGGCGATCGCCGATCGGGTGATCGGGCGATGGCAGAGCATCGGGCGATCGCGCGATCGGGCAAAGGCTCCCTGAGATTCGAGCGTTGCGGACGGCGTGCTCAGCTCACCCTTCGCCCGATCG
>DASUGM010000244.1:0-3318 GCA_036274055.1 Vicinamibacterales bacterium
GTTCTTCACGACGCGCTCGCGCGGCACCGGCCTCGGCCTGGTCACCGCGCGGCGGATTGTCGAAGCGCACGGCGGCACGGTCGAATTGCACTCACCGGGCGAGCGTGGGACGGTCGCGGTCGTTCGACTGCCGGCGGCGTAGGCGGCGAGCGAAATTGCCGGATTGCCGAATCGAGGGCATTGCCGGATTGGATCGATCGAGTGATCAATTGCCGCAATCATTGACCGATTGAAAAATTGCCGGATCGCGGCGATCAATCCGGCAATCCGGCAATCCGTCAATCGTCAATCCGTCAATCCGGCAATCAAAGAACCGCCAATCCAGCCGATGCCCTTCAATTCGGCATTGATTGCGGCAATCGATCAATCGCTCTTCAATCCAATCCGGCAATGCCCTCGATTCGGCAATCCGGCAATTTCGGGTTATTTTTCCAGCAACCACCACCGCGGCCGATCCCGCCACGGCACGCGCTTCAAGTTGAACTTGCCGACCGCAGACGTCTCGAGGTGCGCCATCGCCTCGTCGAGATTGTCGGTGACGAAGAGCAGATCGAGATCGGTGGCCGAGACGGCGCCGTGCGTGATCATCTCGCGGAGCAGCGTCAGGAACGGCTGCCAGTAGACGGTGCCGATCAGCACGACCGGGAAGCTCTTGATCTTGCCGGTCTGAATCAGCGTCAGCGCTTCGCAGAGCTCGTCGAGCGTGCCGAGGCCGCCGGGCAGCACGACGAACGCGTACGAGTACTTGAACAGCAGCACTTTGCGCACGAAGAAGTAGTGGCAGGTGATCCACTTGTCGAGATAAGGATTCGGCTCCTGCTCGAACGGCAGCTCGATGTTGCAGCCGACCGAGCGGCCGCCGTTGTCGCGCGCGCCGCGGTTGGCGGCCTCCATGATCCCGGGGCCGCCGCCGGTCATCACCGTGAAGCCGAGCGCGCTGACGCGGCGGCCGACTTCGCGCGCCAGCGTGTAGTGCGGATGGCCTTCGTTGAAACGCGCGGACCCGAAGATGGTCACGCACGGGCCGACGAAATGCAGACCGCGAAAGCCGCGGATGAAGTCGCGCAGCGCGCGGAACAGCGTGCCAAGCTCGTGAAGGCGCGAGTGCGGCCCTTCGAGCAGCGTGCGGTCGGACGTCCCCGCCTGGGCGGGCGTGTCGGTGTCCTTCCCCGGCCCTGGTCCGGCCGGATGCTTGCCCAATGGATTGGGCAGTCCGGCGCCGGAGGGACGATCGGTTCGATTGACCGGATCGACGGGCGGGGGCGCGGCGCGATCGACGGGGGGTCGACCGGTCGGGCCGGGCGGTATCTGCGTGCTCATGGATAGAGCAGGCGCGTCCGCCATGCGGCGCCGTCGCGTTCGAATAACTCGCGATGATGCAGGCGGCCGGCGCCCGCCTTCCAGAACTCGATCCGGCGCGGCGTAACGACAAACCCCGACCAGAACGGCGGCCGCGTCACGACACCGCCCGCGAACCGGTCCGTCATCGCGCGCACGCACGCCTCGAGGTCGGCGCGCGCACCGAGCGGCTCGCTCTGCTTCGACGCCCACGCGCCGATCTGACTTTCGCGCGGACGCGACGCGAAGTACGCGTCGGCCTCGGCGTCGTCGACGGGCGCGGCCTCGCCTTCGATGCGCACCTGGCGATCGAGCGTCGGCCAATACACGCACAGCGCGACCGCCGGGTGCGCCGACAGCTCGCGCGCTTTGCGACTTTCGAGATTGGTGAAGAACACGAACCCGCGCGGGTCGGCGTACTGAATGAGCACCATGCGGCTGGAAGGACGTCCATCCGGGGCGACCGTCGTCAAGCACGCGGCCTTCGGATCGCCTGCCGCCGGCGCGGCGACGGCATCGGCAAACCACTCGCGGTAGTGCGCGATGGGGTCGGTCACACGATTAGCGTACACCACGGACGTACGCAGGTACGCGGGTACGCGGGTACGTCAGGGACGCGGGGACCAGGAACGAGCTTTCGCTGGCCAACTTCCTTTCCAAAGGAAGAAGACCAAGCGAGCGAAGCGAAGCCGCGTTCCAAGTCCCCGCGTACCAGACGTACCCCGCGTACCCGCGTACCGATCTACTTCTTCTTCTTGACGCCGAGCTCTTCGAGCTTCTTTGCGAGGTCCTCGCCGGCCGTCGCGGTCTTCACCATGCGATCGACAAAGAGGATCTTGCCGTCCGGCCCGATGTAGAACGTGTGCCGGCGCGCCAGACGGGCCGCGTCCGGACGTTCCGGGTTGACCGGCGGCAACACGTCGTAGGCCTCGGCGGCCTGCTTCTCGGGATCGGCGAGCATCGGAAAGTCCGCGCCCTCTTTTTCCGCGAATGCCTTGTTGTCGGCGAGCGTGTCGACGCTCACCATGAAGTACACGACGTCGAACTGCCGAATCGTTTCGCCGCTCGCACGGAGCGACCTGCATTCGGCCGTTCAACCACCGGTAAAGGCCTTCGGGAACCAGGCGAGCACGACGGTCTTGCCCTTGTAGTCGGACAGCTTGTGCGTCTTGCCGTCCGTGCCCTGCAACGTGAATGCGGGGGCGACGTCGCCTGCGTTGAGTTCCTTCGGGGCCTGGACACCGGCGGACGTCGAGGCCGAGAGCATCAGGCTCGCGGCCGCGGTCACGATCCACTTCGTCATCTCAGCCACCTCAAGCGGTGAGTTTACTTGATACTCTGCGGCTCCGCGACTCCGCGCCTCAGCGTGTCTATGGCCAACTTCTACGCCCGCATCGCCGAGGCCGCGGCCCCCCGCGCCGGCCGGCCGGCGATCGAGGTCGTTCGCGCCTCGGCCGTCGAGACGATGACCTACGGCGCCCTGGTCGAGACCGCCGGGCGATTCGCGACCTGGATGACGGGCGCCGGCGTCGCCCGTGGCCATCGCATCGCCATCCTCGCCGACAACGACGCCCGGTGGATTGCCTGTTACCTCGGCGCGCTGCGCGCCGGCGTCGTCGCGGTGCCGCTCGACACCGCCTACAAAAGCGACCAGGTCCGCACCGTGCTCGCTGACAGCGGCGCCCGCGCGATCTTCACGACGCCGAAGTACGCCGACACTGTCCGCAACGCCGTCGCCGGCGGCGCGGCGCGCGTCGCGCTGCTCGACGACGCGGACGTCGATACGCTGGCGCCGTCGACGATCGTCGCCGACGTCGCGGCGCAGGACGCCGCGGTGATGCTCTACACCTCCGGCACCACCGCCGATCCCAAAGGCGTGGTCCTGACCCACGGCAATCTCGACGCCGAACGCGCCGCGGCGCTCGAGATCGTCAAGGCCACTGATGCCGATGCCGTCCTCGGCGTGCTGCCGCTGTTTCA
>DASUGM010000245.1:0-49553 GCA_036274055.1 Vicinamibacterales bacterium
AAGAGAAGGCCCGGCGAAGCCACGTTCCTGGTACCCGACGTACCCCGCGTACCCCGCGTACCCGAAGTACCTGGTTATCGCTGGTTCAGCGGCAGAAACTGTTGCGGATACGTCGGCCCGATGTAGTCGGTGCGCGGCCGAATCAGCCGGTTGTTCGAGTACTGCTCGAGCACGTGCGCGGTCCAGCCGGAGATGCGGCTGACGGCGAAGATCGGCGTGTAGAGGTCGATGGGGATGCCCATCGAGTAGAACGCCGACGCCGAGTAGAAGTCGACGTTGGGATAGAGCTTCTTCTCGGCGGTCACCAGGGCCTCGATCCGCTGAGACATCGCGAACCACTGAGGCTGGCCGGCCTTCTCGCCGAGCGACTTCGAAAACCGGCGCAGGTGCGTCGCCCGCGGATCTTCGGTGCGGTAGACGCGGTGGCCGAAGCCGGAGATCTTCTCTTTGCGCGCCAGCTTCGCCCGCACGTACTCCTCGGCCTTCTCGACGCCGGCGTCCTTGCCGATCTCGAGCAGCATCTTCATCACTTCGGCGTTGGCGCCGCCGTGGAGCGGCCCCTTGAGGGCACCGATCGCACCGACGATGGTCGAGTGAATGTCGGTCAGCGTCGCGGCCGAGACCCGGGCGGCGAATGTCGACGCGTTGAGCTCGTGGTCCGCGTGCAGGATCAGCGAGACGTCGAACGCGCGGGTCGCCATCGCCGACGGCCGCTGGCCGGTCAGCGTGTAGAGAAAATTGGCGGCGTGATTGAGTGCGGGATCCGGATCAATCGGCCCGCCGCCGGCGGCCATCCGGCCCCACGTGGCCACCAGCGAACCGAGCTGACCAGTGAGACGGACCGCTTTGCGGTAGTTGGCTTGCGGTGTATTGACGGTGCCGTCGGGATCGTAGTGGCCGAGAATCGAAGTCAGCGTGCGCAGCGCGTCCATGCCGTCGACCTTCGGCAATGACCGCATCGCCCGGATGATCGGCTCGGGCAGGATTCGCGCCGCGGCCAGCTGGGTCTGCAGGTCACCCAGCTCGGCGCGGGTCGGCAGCCGGCCATGCCACAGCAGGTAGCAGACCTCTTCGAACGACGCGCCGTGTTCGGCGTTGGCAAGGTCGTGAATGTCGTAGCCCTGATACGCGAGGACGCCCCGGTCGCCATCGAGAAAACAGATCGCGGACTCGCCGGCAACGACGTCCTCGAGGCCGGCTTTCGGCTTGGCATCAACGCTCATGAACTACTTTCCGCTGGCGACCTGCGGAGCCTTTTCAAGCGCTCCGTCGTGGCCGAACTGCTGGAGGATGGACATGCCGCCCATGTAGAGGAACCCGAACTGAAACAGCGCCAGGAACGGCAGGGTGCCGTAAATCTCGTGCGAGAGCGCGTAAATCACCGTCGCCGTGAAGTACAGACCGAGCCCGAACTCGACCAGCGGCTGAATCGGCATCGACTGGTGATACTTCTTCTGGTGCCAGTCGTCGGCGCGCTTTTCGATGCCGTACTTCGGCGTACGCGTGAATTCTCCGGGGTCGCCGAACATCGCCTCGAGCACCGCCTTGGCGTTGTTGACCGCCAGACCGATGCCAATCGCCATCACAATCGGCAGGTACTTCACCCGCGACTTCCAGTCCGGATAGGCCTCGCGCTGGCTGATCAGGTAGAAGTTGAACACCGACAGCGTCGCCGCCAGGAACAGCGGAATGTCGATGAGCAGCATCTCCGTCCAGCCCATCTCGTAACGCACCACCATCGCCGGGAACATCAGCACCGACAGCGCGATCATCAGCAGGTAGTTGAAATTCGCGGTGAGATGGAAGAACGCCTCCATCTTCACCTTGGTCGGCAGGTCGGAGACGAGAATGAACGGCAGCACCTTGCGGCAGGTCTGAATCGAGCCCTTCGCCCAGCGGTGCTGCTGTGACTTGAAAGCGTTCATCTCCACCGGCAGCTCCGCCGGCGCGACCAGATCCGGCACGAACAGGAAGCGCCAGCCGCGCAGCTGCGTGCGATAGCTCAGATCGAGATCCTCGGTCAGCGTGTCGTGCTGCCAGCCGCCGCCGTCGCCGATGGCGACGCGGCGCCAGACCCCGGCGGTGCCGTTGAAATTGAAAAAGCAGCCCGACCGGTTGCGCCCGCCGTGTTCGAGCACGAAGTGCCCATCGAGCATCACCGCCTGCACCTTGGTGAGCAGCGAGTAGTTGTGGTTGAGGTGCCCCCAGCGCGCCTGGACGACCGCGAGCTTGTCGTCGGTCGAGAAGTACCCAACCGTCCGTTTCAGGAAATCGGACGACGGTACGAAGTCGGCGTCGAAGATGGCGATGAACTCACCGCGCGCGACCTTGAGGGCGGCATCGAGCGCCCCGGCCTTGAAGCCCGTCCGATCGACACGATGAATGTACTTGATGTCGAAGCCGCGCTGCGCGTAACGGCGCACCGCCAGCTCGGCAATCTCGCGCGTCTCGTCGGTCGAGTCGTCGAGCACCTGAATTTCGAGCTTGTCCTGCGGATAGTCGAGATCGCAGATCGCGTCGATCAGCCGATCGACGACGTACATCTCGTTGTAGATCGGCAATTGGACCGTGACCACCGGCCACTCGTCGAGCCGCGGCGCCGGCCCCGGCACCCGATCCTTGTTCTTCATGTACTGGTAAACCAGGAAGTAGCGGTGCCACCCGTACAAGCCGAGGATGCTGAGGACGAAGAAATAGGAAAGGAGTGTGAGCGTTTCAGCTGGGGTCATAGAATGGAACGCTCGGGGCGACGCACGACCCTCCATTTTAGGGACGCCGTCTTCGCCGAGTCAAACGGAGCATTTTGGCCAAAGAGGGACGCGAAACGCCGCCGGACCTGCAAGCGCTGCGGGCGCTGTTCGACGCGGTGCGCGCCGGGACGCTCGATCCGGCGGAAGCCGAGCGCCAGGCCGTGGCCGGACTGCGCGTCGACCCCATGGAGGACCTCGGGTTTGCCCGCGTCGATCACCATCGCGCCGACCGCCAGGGGTTTCCTGAGGTCATCTTCGGGCAGGGCAAGACGCCCACCCAAATCGCCGGCATCGCCCGCGCCATTGTCGAGCGCGGACATAGCTTGCTCGTTACGCGTACGGACCCCACCGCCTACGCTGCGGTAGCGAAAGTCGTACCGGACGCGCGGTTCCACGAACAGGCCCGGATTATCGAGCGGCGCACGAACGTGCCGCGCGGACACGGTGTCGTTCTTATCGCAGCAGCGGGAACTTCTGACATACCAGTGGCAGAGGAAGCGGCAATCTCTGCCGAAGTGATGGGCAACGACGTCGACCGCTTGTACGACGTCGGGGTCGCCGGACTGCACCGTCTCCTCTCCGAACGCCACCGCCTCGAGACGGCCCGCGTCGTCATCGCCGTCGCCGGCATGGAGGGCGCGCTGGCATCGGTGGTCGGCGGGCTGGTGCGTGTGCCGGTCGTCGCGGTGCCGACGAGCGTCGGCTACGGCGCAAGTTTCGGGGGCATCGCCGCGCTCCTGGCGATGCTGAACTCCTGCGCCAGCGGCGTCTCGGTGGTCAATATCGACAACGGCTTTGGCGCGGCCGCGATCGCCAGTTCGATAAATCACCTGGGCTAGGCCGCGGCAGACGCGTGCGCCGTGCGCCGGTGCGCCGTGCGTGTGCTCCGTGCGTCGTGCGCTTCTCTCCGCGCATTGGCGCACCACGCACGGGACGTGTTCTGTCATAATGTGTAGTTCCTCCCGCGCTGGGAGGCCCCCTGATGCAACCCGCCGCGCTGCGAACGCTGGAGTTCGATCGCATCCGTGAGGCGTTGGCGAATGAAACGCTGACGCCGCTCGGGCGGAGCCGCGCCCTGGGGCTCGAGCCGACGTCGGAGGCCGCTGAGGTCCGGGCGCGTCTGGACCTCGCCGCCGAGGCCGCCGCCTTCGTCGCCGATGCCGGCACCCTCGGTTTGTTCGCCCCGGCCGACTTCGAGACCACGCTCGAGCTGCTCGGCGTCGAGGATCACCCGTTGGAGCCCCTCGCCCTGCTCGGCCTGGCGCGTTTCGTGAACTCGGTCGCGACCGTCGGCGGATCGGTGCGTGCCAAATCGGCCGCCTATCCGGGATTGCGCGCGGTCATCGATCGCACGGCCGGGTTCGACGACGAAGCCGAGGCCATCGACCGCGCGATTGATCCAGCCGGCGACGTTCGCGACAGCGCCAGTCCGGCCCTGCGCGATATCCGCGACGCGCTGCGACGGCAACGTTCGAAACTGCGGACCTCGCTCGAATCGCTGACGCGCGGTCGCGAGACCGCGAAGTACCTGCAGGACCAGATCGTCACCGATCGCAACGGCCGCTACGTCGTCGTCGTCCGCGCCGAACATCGTGACGCCATTCCGGGCATCGTCCATGGCAGTTCGACCAGCGGCGCCAGCCTGTACCTCGAGCCGATGCCGGTGGTCGCGCTCAACAACGAGGTCGCCGCGCTCGTCGGGCGTGAGCGCGACGAGATTCGCAGGATCCTGCTTGCGCTCGCCAACGCGTTCCGGAAGCGCGCCGACGAGTTCGGTGCAACCATCGACGCGGCCGGGGAAATCGACGAGCTGCACGCCAAGGCCGCGCTGGCGCGTCGGATGTCCGCGGTCGCACCAGGACTGACCGAGGATGGCCGTATCGAATTCCTCGGCGCCCGCCATCCGCTGCTGATCCTCGGGCGCGAAGGGGCCACCGAACCGGTGCCTTCCGACTTGAAGATCGTCCCGCCGGTGCGCGCCCTGGTGATCTCAGGCCCGAACACCGGCGGGAAGACGGTGGCTCTGAAGGCCTTCGGACTGCTCGCAGTCATGGCGCAGGCCGGACTGCTGATTCCGGTCGAGAAAGGCAGCCGGTTCACGCCGTTCGCCACCGTCTTCGCGAACATCGGCGACGAGCAGTCGATCGCGGCAAGCTTGAGCACGTTCTCCGCGCACATCGCCAGCATCGTCGAAATGGACCGCTCGCTCGAACTCCCGGCGCTGGTGCTGCTCGACGAAGTCGGCAGCGGCACCGATCCAGTCGAGGGCGGCGCGCTCGGCACGGCGATCATCGAGCACTTCAAGCAGCGCGGCGCACTCGTCGTCGCGACCACGCACGACGACGTCCTCAAGTCGTACGCGGCGACGACGGACGGGGTGATCACGGCGGGATTCGGCTTCGACCCGGACAGCTACGCGCCGACCTATCGGATCGTCTACGGCTCGCCCGGCCGCAGCCTCGCGCTGGAGATCGCCGAACGGCTCGGCATGCCCGCGAGCGTCATCGCCGCGGCGCGATCGCGGCGCTCGACCCGGGAGGCGCAGCTGGCCGAACACATCGCCCGGCTCGATCGCGAGATGGGCAACGTCGTTCGTGAACGGACGAGCCTCGAGCATGCCCAACGCGCGCTCGAGAGCGATCGGGCCAGACTGCTCGACCGTGAAGCGCGCCTCGCCGAGAAGGAAGCGGTGCTCAAGCGCCGCCTCGACGACAAGCTCAACGAGCGGCTGCGTGAAGCCCGCGTCGAGGTCGACCGCATCGTCGGCAACCTCAAGAAGAAGGCCGATACGCTGGCCGAGCAGGCCGAGAGCCGTGCCGCCGGCGTGCTTTCGACCGGCGACGTCGGCGGGATTCGCGCCGAAGCGCGCACCGCACTGAGCGCGCTCGAAACCACGACCGGCCTGAACGCATCCAACGACGAGGGCTCTCTTGTCTCCGCACCAGAAATCGGCCAGAAGGTCCACGTGGCGTCGTTTGGCACGGACGGGATCGTGCGCGGGGTCTCCGGCAAGAACGTCGAGGTCGAGATTCGCGGGATGCGGACGCGAGTCAAGATCACGGATCTTCGATCACGCGGAGACGCAGAGAAGCGCAGAGACGCTGAGAGAAAGAATTCCTCTGCGCCTCCGCGGCCCTCTGCGTCTCTGCGTGGATCTTCCGGGTCATTGCTTGGCGGCGACGTCAGCGCGGAGCTGATGCTCATCGGATCGACCGTCGACGAAGCGCTCGAACGCGCCGAGAAGTTTCTCGACAACGCGCTCTTGAGCGACACGCGCCGCCTGCGCGTCGTCCACGGTCACGGCACCGGCAAGCTGCGTGAGGCGCTGCGGGCGTTTTTCAAAGAGCACGCGCTGGTTGCGAGCGTGGCCCCAGCGGCCGACAACGAAGGCGGCCAGGGCGCGACGATCGTGGAGCTCAAGGACTGATGGCGCTGTTTCCGCAGTCCTTCGTCGACGACCTCAAGGCGCAGACGGACATCGTCTCGGTCGTCGGCGATGTCACGCCGCTCAAGAAGGCTGGCGCCACCTACAAGGGGCTGTGCCCGTTCCATACCGAGAAGACGCCGTCGTTCAACGTCAATAAGGACAAGGGCTTCTTCAAGTGCTTCGGCTGCGGCGTCGGCGGCGACGTGGTCAAGTTCGTCGAGCTGTACCAAAAGGTCACTTTCCCCGAGGCGGTCCGCTATCTCGCGCAGCGGGCCAGCATGCCGGTGCCGGAGCTGTCGGCGGGCGGCCCCGAGGATCGGGTCGCCGCGGCCGAACGGGAAGGAATCCTGAAGCTGCACGAGGACGCCGCCACGTTCTTCCTGGAGCAGCTGGCCTCGCCCGCCGGCGCCCGGGCCCGGCGCGAACTGGAAGCCCGTGCCCTTCGTCCAGAAACTATGGAGACCTTTCGGTATGGCTACGCGCCGGCCGGGGGTCGCGAGACCCTGCACGGACGGTTTGCTGACCAGAAAGTCCCACGGCTGCTTCAACTTAAGAGTGGTCTGGTGGTCGAACGGGAGGATCAGCGGCTCGTCGATCGATTTCGTAATCGGCTGATGATCCCGATTGCCCGGGACACCGGAGCCATCGTGGCGTTCGGCGGGCGCGCCCTGGACGAGGGGCAGGTGCCCAAGTATTTGAACTCTCCGGAGACCCCGATTTACACGAAAGGGCGGACCCTCTACGGGTTGGACGTGACGAAGGGGGCCGTACGGAGGCACAATTACTGTGTACTGGTCGAGGGATACTTCGACCTGGCGCAGGTATGGCAGGCCGGCGTCCAGCCCGTGGTGGCTTTGTGTGGCACCGCGCTCACCAGTGCCCAAGCCCGCACGCTGAAACGGTTCACATCGAAAGCAGTGTTGAGTCTCGATCCTGACGCGGCTGGCCAGGGCGCGGCCGCACGATCGTCGGAATTGCTGGTCACGGAAGGGTTTCAGGTCAACGTCGCGCTCTTGCCGGCCGGCGCCGACCCCGACGCGTTCATTCAGCGCAATGGCGGCAAGGCCTACGTTGAAAGATTGAAGGCCTCGCGGCCGTATTTGGAGTTCTTGCTTGATCGCGCCGCCGAGGGTCTCGACCTGACGCGGCCGGACAGCCGGAAAGGGTTTCTCGACCGGATGCTCACCGTCGCTGCGACGATTCCCGACGCCGCCACCCGCGATCAGTTCGCGGATCGGCTCGCCCACAAGGCCAAAATCACCGAGGGGGTCGTCCGCGACGAGATCAAGAAAGCGGCGGCCCAGCGGAAACCGCAGGCGCCGGCGATTGCCGTGCCGGCCACGGTGCGGCTGCGTGCCGATGAGGCGGGCCTGCTCTGGACGCTGGCGCACCGGCCGGTCGAGGGTCTGGCCGCGGTCGCGCAACTGGACGAGCGCGACGTGGAGGGGCTGCTCTCGGGGCCGATTTTGTTAATGGCGTCGCATCTCGCGGAGATGCCGCCGGACGTGTTGCCGGATCTGCTCCGCGAGCGTCTAAACGAAGGAGAGCGCGGCCTGCTCGAACGGGCCGCCCGGGACGAAGCGCCGGCGGCGGCGCCGGCCGACTGCATCAACGCGATCAAACGGTCGCGGGTACAGCGCGACCTCGCCCAAGTACAGGAAGAAATCGACCGGCTGCAGGACGCCGCCGGCCTGGACGACCAGACGCTCAGAACGATGTGGGAGCAGAAGAAGACGCTGCTCCAGCAGTTCGAGGCGTTGAAACACACGTAGGAGCACAGCCTTGTCCATCGAAGAAAAGTACGACGAGATCAAGCAACTCATCACCATCGGCAAAGAGAAGGGCTACCTGCTCTATGACGAGGTGAACGAGCTGCTGCCGGCCGATATCACCTCCTCGGAGGAGCTGGACGATCTGTTCAGCACGTTCGGCAGCGCCGGCATCGAAGTCGTCGACTCCGAAAAGACCTACCGCGACGAGCAGCGCGGCGTCGCCGGCGGCGAGGGGCCCGAGGGCGAGAACGATCTCGATCTGACGCCCGGCGCGCTCGACAAGACCAACGACCCGGTCCGCATGTATCTGCGCGAGATGGGCACGGTGCCGCTGCTGACTCGCGAGGGCGAAGTCGCGATCGCCAAGCGCATCGAACAGGGCAAGCTCGCGGTGATCAAGACGATTTCGCGGACGCCGAAGGTGACGCAGGAAGTCATCGAGATGGGCGAGCAGCTCAAGCGCGGCGAGCGCACCGTGCGCGAGCTGGTGATCTTCAACGAGGAAGAGATCACCGACGAGAAGCTCGAAGCCCGCCGCCGTCAGCTCGAGAAGCAGCTCGAGCGCGTCAAGCTGGCCAAAGAGAACGTCGACAAGCTCGAGGAGAAGTTCGGCGACGTGCCGAAGGCCGACAAGCGCAAGTTCCGCAAGGCGAAGTGGAAGATCGGCCGCTCACGCGTCGAGCTGTCGCGGACGATCCGCAAGGTCGAGTTCACCGAGATGGTGAAGCGCCGGCTGATCGACGGGATCAAGAGCTCGGTCGAGGACATCCAGTACAAGCAGAAGGAAGTCCGGCAGATCGACCTGAAGCTCGAGCCGAAGGGCAAGAAGAAGCTGCGCGAGGAAGAGAAGAAGATCCTCCTCAAGCACAAGGAAGACATCCGCAAGGAAATCCGCGCGATGGCGGCGAAGCTCGACCAGCCGGTCGACGAGCTGACGCGGATGCTGCGGACGATCCTCGAAGGCGAAGCGCAGGCCGAGCAGGCGAAGAAGGAGCTGGTCGAAGCCAACCTCCGCCTCGTCGTCTCGATCGCGAAGAAGTACACCAACCGCGGGCTGCAGTTCCTCGACCTGATTCAGGAAGGCAACATCGGGTTGATGAAGGCGGTCGACAAGTTCGAGTACCGCCGCGGCTACAAGTTCTCGACCTACGCGACGTGGTGGATCCGCCAGGCGATCACCCGCGCGATCGCCGACCAGGCGCGGACGATCCGCATCCCGGTCCACATGATCGAGACGATCAACAAGCTGATCCGCACGTCGCGCGCGCTGGTGCAGGAGCTCGGCCGCGAACCGACCTCGGAAGAGATCGCCCAGCGCATGGACATCCCGGTGTCCAAGGTCCGCAAGGTGCTGAAGATCGCGCAGGAGCCGATCTCGCTCGAAACGCCGATCGGAGAAGAGGAAGATTCGCATCTTGGCGACTTCATCCCCGACACCAACGTGGTGTCGCCGTCGGAAGCGGTGATCAACCTGAACCTCAAGGAACAGACCGACAACGTGCTGAAGACGTTGACGCCGCGCGAAGAGCGGGTCATCAAGATGCGCTTCGGTGTCGGCGAAGGCTCCGAGCACACGCTCGAAGAGGTCGGCCAGAGCTTCGCGGTCACGCGCGAGCGCATCCGGCAGATCGAGGCGAAGGCGCTGCGTAAGCTGCGCCATCCGAGCCGCAGCCGCAGACTCAAGCCGTTCCTCGAGGGCCGGTAACGCCGGCTCTCGCCTAGCGCACCCAGTTGATGAACGCCGTGATGATCACGGCGTTCGTGAAATCGATGAAGAAGGCGCCGACCATCGGGACGACGAGAAAGGCCCGGGGGGCGGCGCCGAAGCGCTCGACGATCGAGGTCATGTTGGCGACGGCGTTGGGCGTTGCGCCCAGACCGAAGCCGCAGTGGCCGCCGGCCATCACCGCGGCATCGTAGTCGCTGCCCATCACCCGAAAGGTGACGAAGTAGGCAAACGCCGCCATCAGCGCCACCTGCGCCGCGAGAATGATCAGCATCGGTACGGCCAGATCCAGCAACTCCCAGAGCCGCAGCGTCATCAGCGCCATCGCCAGAAACAACGACAAGGCGATGGTGCCGATGTCGTCGATGGTCCGTTGTTCGAGCCGGATCGCCGGGATCACGTCAGTCGCGTTGCGCACGACCGCGGCGACGATCATCGCGCCGATGTACGCCGGCAGGGTGACGTAGAGGCCGAGCCAGCGGCTCAGCAATCCCCCCGCCCACATCGTCGCCAGCACAACGGTGATGATCTTCAGGAGCGTGTACGCCGTCGGCGCCTGGCCTGGCGCTTCGACGTTGATCTCCTCATCGAGCGACTGCGCGCCCGAAGATGCGGCCGCGGCCGCCGGCGAGACCTCCTGCCGCTTCCGCGGCGGGTGGTAGCGCCTGATCAGACCAGTGGCGACCGGCCCGCCGATCAGACCGCCGCTGACCAGCCCGAACGTCGCCGCTGCCACCGCCAGCGTCACGCCGCCGCTGAAAGCGTACTGGTCCTCCAGCAGCTTGCCAAACGCCGCACCGGTGCCGTGCCCGCCGGTCATCGTGATCGAGCCGGCGACCAACCCGAGTAACGGATGCACGCCCAGACCCTTGGCGAAGACGACGCCGACGACGTTCTGGAGAGCGGCGAGCACGGACGCCAGACCCCAGAACAGCAGTACCTGCGGGCCGCCGATCTTGAGCAGCGACAGGCTGGCGCCGAGGCCGATGGTGGTGAAGAACGCGATCATCAGCGGCGTCTGCAGCGTGGTGTCGAACTCAAACGCGACCAGCCCGGCCTGCCGCAGCGCCAGGCTGAGCGCGGCGAAGAGGAAGCCGCCAACCACCGGGGCCGGAATGTTGTAGCGATCCAGCACCGCGATGCGCGTCTTGATGCCGTAGCCGGCGAACAACACGATCGCGGCCAGCGCGACCGTCTGCATCATGTCGAGCTTGAAAACGAGGTGATTCACCGGAAAATTCTAGCCTATGCACGCGGCGCGCCGGCGCCGGCCGCAAACGCCCTCATCTTCTCGTCGTCGAAGACGCCTTCCCATCTGGCGACGACGGCGGTGGCAATGCAATTGCCCATGACGTTGACGGACGTCCGCGCCATGTCGAGGATCTGATCGATCGCGAGCAGGATGGCGGCGCCCTCGAGCGGGAGCTTGAACTGGACGAGCGTCGCAGTCAGCACGACCAGGGCGGCGCGCGGTACGCCGGCGACGCCCTTGCTCGTCACCATCAGCGTCAGCATCATGATCAGCTGCTGGCCGAACGTCATCGGCACGCCGAACAACTGCGCAACGAACACGCTCGCCAGCGAGAGGTAGAGCGTCGTCCCGTCCAGATTGAAGCTGTACCCGGTCGGCAGCACGAGGCCGACGATGTTCTTCGGCACGCCGAACCTCTCCATCACTTCGAGGGCCTTGGGCAGGGCCGCCTCGCTGCTCGCGGTGGTGAACGCGATCAGGAACGGCTCCTTGATCGCCCGCAGGAACGTGAAGAACGGCACGCGGATCAATATCGACACGCCGCCGATGACCAGGATCGCAAAGACGATGAGCCCGCCGTACATCAGGACGACGAGCTTGCTCAGCGTCACGAGAATGCCGAGCCCCATCTTGCCGACGGTGGCCGAGATTGCCGCCATCACGCCGATGGGCGCGAACATCATGACGTAGCCGGTGAACTTGAACATCACCTGCGCGGTGCTCTCGAGCACCTCGAGGACCGCCTTGCCTTTTTCTCCGACCGCGGCCAAACCGACGCCGAAGAAGATCGAAAAGACCACGACCTGCAGGATGTCGCCGCGCGCCATCGCGTCGATGATCGACGTCGGGAACAGCGACACGAGCATGTCCCAGCCGTTGTGGGCCTGAATGCTCTGGACCGCCTTGAGCGATTCGACCGACATCCCGGGCGCCTGGACGCCGACGCCCGGCTGGAAGAAGTTGACGATGAAAAGCCCGAGGAAAAGCGCGATCGTCGTCGCGACTTCGAAGTAGATGATCGCCTTGAGGCCGATGCGGCCCATCGCTTTCAAGTCGCCGGTCCCGGCAATGCCGACGACGAGCGTCGAAAACAGCAGCGGCGCGATGATCATCTTGATCATCCGCAGGAAGGTGTCGGCGAGCGGCTTGATCTGCTCGCCAAGGCCGGCGGTGTGCACGCCGTTGGCATCCGACGAGGGAAACAGGTAGCCGATCAGGATGCCGAGCAGCAACCCGATGAAGATCTGCGTGGTGTTGCTGGGCACCCAGCCGCGCGACGCGGCTGGACTTCCGACCGGCTCGGTGACGGGGATTTTCACGCCGGGAATCTTAGCAACAACGCTCGACCGGCGAAGAACTACTTCCAGGGATGAGATACTTCAGCCCACGGGCCCCTAGCTCAGCGGTGAGAGCTGCCGGCTCATAACCGGTTGGTCCCAGGTTCGAATCCTGGGGGGCCCACTTCCCGCCTCGCCGCTGCGCGGCTCGGCGGAACTTGGAACTTCGAACTTGGAACTCTGAACTTTGAGCTTGAGTTCTGAACCCAAGTTCAGAGTTCGAAGTTTTAAGTTCTAAGTTGTCGTGATCTCTGTAGACTAACCGAGTGCTTCAGGCCTTAACCTCGCTCATTGCGCTGCAGACCCTCGATTCCGCGGCGGACGCAGCGCGCCGGCGGCTGAGCGAATTCCCCGCCGCCGAGCAGGCGCTGGCGGCGAAGGTCGCGGCCGTGGCGGCGGAAGTCGAAGCCGCCAAGACCGCCGCCGCCGCCAACCACACCGCGCGGCGGGCGCTCGAAAAAGACGTCGCCGCAGTCGACGCGCGGCTGGCCAAGTTCGACGACCACAAAGCCGCCGTCAAGACCAACCACGAATACACCGCCCTCCTCCACGAAATCTCCACCGCAAAAACCGACAAAGACGCCCTCGAAGAAAAGATTCTGGTGCTGATGGACGAGGCCGACGGGCTGGCCGCCGCCGTCAAGAGCGCGGAAAGCGCGCTGGCCGCGATCAAAAAAGAAGGCGACGCCGCGCGCGCGGCGATGGCCAGGGAGCGCGGCGGGCTCGATGCCGAGCTCGCTCGTCTGGCCGGTGAACGCGCGCGTGAAGCCTCAGCCGTCGAGGCGCCGGTCCTCGCCAAGTACGAGCAACTGCTCAAGGGCCGCCGCGGCATCGCCGTGGCGCGGATGGACGGCGAGCTGTGCACCGCCTGTCACGTTCGCCTGCGCCCGCATGTGACCCAGCAGGTGCGGCGCAACGACGCGATCGTCCAGTGCGACAGCTGCCAGCGCATCCTGTATTTCACCGCGCCCGCGGCCGCCGCCGGAGCGACGGCCTGACCCCGGGCGACGGAGATCCACGATGAGCGATCGCAAGTACCGCCAGTCCGGCTACCAGGACGACGATCGATCGCGTCGGCCGAAACCGGACGGCCAGGGACCGAGAAAGCCGCAGACGCCGTACGATCCGCGGATCCCGCGCGACCCCAAGGTGCCGAACCTGCCCGGCTTCCTCAACGTGTTCCGCTGCGTCCGCTGCGGCCACCAGGAAAGCACCGACGTCGGCGCGCTCAGCAAGTGCGGGAAGTGCGGCGTCGATCTCCACGCCTGTATTCATTGCGCGTCGTTCGACGCCGGCGCCGTCTATGAATGCATGGAGCCAATCCCCGCGCGCGTCAGCCCGAAGGACGCGCGCAACGAATGCGACCGGTTTTCGCCGCGCGTCAACGTCGAACGCGCCACCGGCTCGGCGCCAGCGAGCAGCGGCCAGTCGAGCGCGAAAAAAGCCTTCGACGACCTGTTCAAGTTCTAGCGCGGCTGCCGGTCTGCCCGCGCCCGGCTACGGGCGCCGTAACCGGATCGCGGCAGCGTTCCGCCCGGTGCCGCTGCCCTCTTTCCGGTAGGAAAAACAGTCCTCCAGGTGATCGGCGGTGCAGTAGCGCCCCGCCGAGATCGCGTCGGCCGGCACGCCCGCGTCTTCGAGCTGATCGATGGCGGCCTGCCACAGGTCGAGGCGCCAGTGGCCAGGGCCGTCTTCGCTGAACCAGCTGGCCGCATCCGGGGTCATGCCGAGGAAGATCGTCCTGACCTTGTCGTCGACCTGATAGCAGCACGGGCCGATCGATGGCCCGATCGCCGCCAGCAGATCGGCTGCGGCGACGTCCAGCTCGCGGATTTCCTCGATCGTCGAATAGACGACGCCGGCGGCGCTGCCCCGCCAACCGGCGTGAATCGCCGCGACGACGCGGTGTCCCCGATCGGCGAGCAGGATCGGCACGCAATCGGCAACCCGCACGCTGATCGCTCGCGACGGATCCGTCGAAACGATCGCGTCGGCATCCGGCGGCTCGGCGATCGTCTGACCGGGCCGGACGATGAGCACGCCGCGGCCATGCACTTGCTTGACTCTGACGACGTCGGCGCCGGCGACACCGAGGGCCGCGCCGAGGCGATCGAAGTCGGCGCCGATCGAGGAGCCGCGAAATTCGAGCGCGCGCGTGCTGAACAGATGCGGCGCCACCGCTGCAAGCGCCGGAGAGTGCAACACCTTGCCGGCATCGCCTGCCGTCCACTCGAATCCGTCAACTGCGGTTGTCACATTTCTCCCGTCTGGTCGCGCGATCGTGAACCGCGGTTGTCACCTGACGCCGCGGCCGTCTCAGCCCTGCCCTGCCGCCACTGCTGATCGCCTGCCGGGTCAGCGAGTTGTGCATACCGTCTCGGAACCGGCCGGCTGGCCCGGCGCTTGCTGAAGTATCGAATCGCCGGCGCTGCCGGTGGAGATCACAGCGATGACGATCAAGTTTTTTCCAAATGACAAGGGTACCCCGGCGGGCAAGCTCGCCGACGGCGAACTGCACTTTTCCGGCGGGCCGCTCGACGGCATGAAGCTGGTGGGGTTCGCGGTGTGGGAACGAAAAACCGGCGGTGGGCGGAACGTCACATTCCCGGCCCGGGCGTACTCGGTGAATGGCGAGCGCCGGTCCTACGCGCTCCTCCGCCCGATCGCGGACACCGCCGGGCAGGATCGCCTGCGCGAGATGGTTCTCGCGGCCTACAAAGAGCACGAAGCGGCGATGCTGGAGCCGGCGCTCTAACGGTAGTTCGCCATTGCCCGACCGTCGAATCGAGGGCATCGCCGAATTGGATTGGCGCCGATGGGTTCGATTACCGGGCGGATAGACGGAACGACGACTTGAGGACTGGAGGCGACGCCGGAGCCGCGTCATCGCGGGACGCGTCATCAACCAATCCGAAGCAGTTCCCGCAATCCGATTCGGCAATCGACAATCGCTCACTCCAATTCGGCGATGCCCTCGATACGGCGATCCGGCAATTGGCGTGAGGCATGCCGGGCCGGCAGCGTCCACTCGGCGCGCGTGCTCTTGTCGAGTTCGCTCCTGAAAAAGGACGTCTTCATGCCGCCATCGATGATCTGCCAGGGCAGGAACGCATCGGCGGTCCGATCGCGATAGAGGTAGGCGTCGGCGTCGAGACCGGCTTCGGCGACGGCGGCCCGCCAGTTGCCGCCGTTGCGCTCGGCAATCTCGATGACGTCGGCGACCCGGCGATCACCGAGCGAGAGCAGCCCCTGATAGTAGGACTGGCGTTCGGACTTGATGTTGAAGAAGACGTTGTCGAGGCCCGCGACCAGATGGCGCAGCCGTTCGATCTTCTGATCGATGACATTGGCCGGCGTCATCGGCAACCACTGATAGGTCGTGCCGGGCTTCGGAATCAACGGATTGACCGAGGCGACCACGCGGCCCAGCGCGCCTCGATCACGAGAGTGCCTCAGCATCCGTTCGCGAATCTGGAGGGTCAGCTCCCGAATCGCGACCAGGTCGTCGTCGGTCTCAGTCGGGAGTCCGATCATGTAGTAGAGCTTCAGGTTTTCGATCCCGCAGCGGAAGATCAGGTCGGTGCGTTCGAGAATGTCGTCGTTAGTGACCGTCTTGTTGATGACGCGGCGCAGGCGATCTGACCCGGTTTCGGGCGCGATGGTAATCGAGCGCTCGCCGCTCTGGCGCAACATCGTGACGATCGGCTCGGTCAGATCGTCGAGTCTGAGCGAGGCCGGGCTGATGCCGTAGCCCATCTCCAGGAGCCTGGCCAGGATGAGCTCGATGTCGGGGTGATCGCAGAGCGCGATCGAGACCAGGCCGACGCGGTTGGCGTGCGGGCGCGCCGCCTCGGCAATCTGCAGGATCCGTTCGGTCGAAAACGGCCGCACCGGCAGGTAGTTGTAGCCGGCCCAGCAGAACCGGCACAGGTTCGCGCAACCACGGACGACTTCGATCAGCAGGCGCGACCCGAACTCCGTGTCGGGCGTGAAAATTTTCGTGCTTGGGGGGTCGAGACGCTCGGCGGCTTTCACCGCGGCCTTTTGGACCGTCGCCGGCGCGCCAGTGCCGGGACGCGGGGTGATCGAGGTGACCCGCCCCGGCCCGCCGTAGGCAACATCGTACAGGCTCGGCACGTAACACCCGCGCGCGGTCGTCAGCTGCGACAGCACGTCGTCTCGGTTGCGGCCGTGCGCGCTGACCGCGTCGATGAGGGATGACGCGAGGAGCTCCGCTTCGCCGGCGGCGATGACGTCGGCAAACGGCGCCAGCGGCTCCGGGTTGACGAATGTCACCGCGCCGCCGATCACCACCAGCGGATCGAGGCGATGCCGATCGACGGCGCGCGGCCGCAGCCCCGCCAGCCTCAGCATTGTGACGACGTTGGTGTAGTCCCATTCGAAGGAGACGGAGAAGGCGAACACGTCGAAGTCGCGTACCGGCGTCTGCGACTCGAGAGTCAGCAGCGGCTCGCGGCGCGCCAGCAAACCGGCCAGCTCCTGCTTGTCGGGCAGGAAGACGCGCTCGCAGACGACCCGATCGTCCGCGTTGAAGAGGGAGTAGACCGTTTGGAGACCGAGGTTGGACATCCCGACGAAGTACGAGTTCGGGAACGCCAGCGCCACGCGGACGCGGCCGCCATGCGGCTTGCTGACGTATCCGACCTCGCGGGCCAGCGTCTCGCGGGCACGCGCATACGGATCGCGGGTGCGGCTGCGCCCGGCGAAGCGCGTGGGTCGGGAACCGGTGGGACGGACAGGCACGAATTCCCAGGGATGGTCCGCCGCGTCCGGCTGATACGCCGCCGGGCGCGCGGGACCTGGTACTTTCGATTGTACTTGCGATCCTAATTGACGAGTTGACCGATTGACCGATTGACCGGTGGACGGATTGAGGGTTGGCGATGGGCCCGCAATCCGTCGATTCGTCAATCGGTCAATCGGTCAATCGGTCAACCGGTCAATCGGTCAACCGGTCAACCGGGTCAACCGGGTCAACTTTCCTGTCGTCTCAGAAACGCCGGCACATCGAACGGCGACGAGGCGTCGTCTTCGAGCAGCTCCGCCTGGGCTGCGGCTGCCGAAGACGACGACGCCGCGGCGGTGGCGCGGCGGGCGACATCGGTCAGATTGATCGACTGGCGCCGCGGCACGATGATGCTGCTGCCGTTGCCGAGGGGACGCGGCTCGGGTCGCGGCTGCGCCTGCGCCTTCACCTGCGCGTACTGACTCATGTCGGTCGGCGTTGCGGTCTGCGCATGCATCACCGGCGAACTGACCACGCGCGAACGATCGAACCCGGTCGCAATGACCGTGATCTTCACCTTGCCGACCATTGTCGGATCGACGACCGCGCCGAAGATGATGTTCGCGTCCTCGTGCGCGGCCGAATGGACGATCTCAGACGCGTCGCTGACTTCCGCGAGCGTCAGATCCGGACCGCCGGTGACGTTGATGATCACGCCGCGGGCGCCCTGCACGCTGCAGTCCTCGAGCAGCGGGCTGGACACCGCGGCGGTCGCCGCGACTCGTGCCCGATCGTCGCCGGTGGCGATGCCGGTGCCCATGATCGCGATCCCCATGCGCGACATGATCGTCTTGACATCGGCGAAGTCGAGGTTGATCAGGCCGGGGACCAGGATCAAGTCCGAGATTCCCTGAATCGCCTGGCGCAGGACGTCGTCCGCGGTCTCGAAGGCCGCCGACATGCTGGTGCCGTGCGCGACCGTCGTCAGCAGTCGTTCGTTGGGAATCGTGATCATCGTGTCGACGGCGTCGGCCAGTTCTTCGAGCCCGGCCTCGGCCTGCTGCAGCCGCTTCTTACCCTCGAATTTGAACGGCTTGGTGACGACCGCGACGGTGAGCGCGCCGAGCTGATTGGCGAGGCTGGCGATGACCGGCGCGGCGCCGGTGCCGGTGCCGCCGCCAAGCCCGGTGGTCACGAACACCATGTCGGCGCCGTTCAGCACCTCGAGAATCCGCTCGGTGTCCTCGAGCGCCGCGTCGCGGCCGACACTCGGATCGGCCCCGGCCCCGAGGCCCTTGGTGCGCTGGCTGCCGATCGCGATCTTGATCGGGGCGGCGTTGTTCTTCAGCGCCTGCTGGTCGGTGTTGGCGACGATGAACTCGACATCACCGAGACCGGCACCGACCATGCGGTTGACGGCGTTGCCGCCGCCTCCGCCGACGCCGATGACTTTGATTCGCGCTCCGGTCTTGGCCCGCTCCTCGTCGAGCAGGATGCGGAGTCCCTGTGGCAGGTGGGTCGGTGGACGTCCGTTTATCGACATTGTCTGTCCTTTCATCTGAGCTTCAGAAAAATTCCTTGAAGAGCGTCCGCAGCCGGCCGGTGATCCGGCCGAGCGGGCCGGCGCCGATGCGCACCGGCTCCGCCTGCAGGTTGTGATGCGTGTAGATGACCGTTCCGACCGAAGTCGCAAACGCCGGGTTGTTGACGTGGTCGGCGAGCCCGCCGACGCCTTCGGGCGAGGCGCGGCGCACCGGCAGATCGAAGATCTGCTCGGCGATTTCGGCCATGCCGTCGAGCATCGCGCCGCCGCCGGTGAACACGATGCCGGCATTCAAAGACTTCTCGTAGCCGGCGCGGCGGATCTCGTCCCAGAGCAAGTGGCAGATCTCTTCGGCGCGCGGCTGCAGGATCTCCGACAGCATCCGGCGCGGCATCGCGCGGGCGCGCCGCCCGGCCATGCTCGCGACTTCCATCTGTTCGTCCTCCGGCACGAGCGACGTCAGTGCGCAGCCGGAACGGCGCTTCAGCTTCTCCGCGTCGGGAATCGGCATCCGCAGTCCGACCGCGATGTCATTGGTGAAGTGATCGCCGCCAACGGCCAGCACGCCGGTATGCCACAAGCTGCCGCGCTCGAACACCGCGAAGTCGGTGGTCCCGCCGCCGATGTCGACCAGCGCGACGCCAAGTTCCTTTTCATCCGGTGTCAGGACCGCCTCGCTGCTGGCGAGCTGCTCGAGCACGGTGTCGGTGACTTCGACGCCGGCGCGATTGACGCACGCCACCATGTTCTGCATCGACGACGTGCTGCCGGTAACGACGTGGACGTTGACCTCGAGCCGGCTGCCGGTCATCCCGATCGGTACGGCGATGCCGTCCTGGTCGTCGACGACGAAGTCCTGAGGCAGCACGTGGAGAATCTCGCGGCCGCCCGGCAACGCCACGGCGCGCGCGGCCTCAATGGCGCGCTTGACGTCCTCGCGCGTGATCTCGCGATTGCGGCCCGCGACCGCGACGACGCCGCGGCTGTTGAACGCCTTGACGTGCGCGCCCGAGAGCGCCAGGTGCACGCTGTCGATCTCGACGCCGCCGGTCAGCTCGGCCTCGTCGAGCGCCTTCTTGATCGCCTCTGCCGCCGAGTCGACGTTGTTGACGACACCGCGGCGGATCCCCTTCGACTCGGCCATGCCGATGCCGATGATGTCCAGCCCACCGTCGTCCATCAGCTCGCCGACGATCACCGCAATCGTCGAGGTGCCGACGTCGAGCCCGACCAGGTACCGTTCCTTACGTGCCATGCATGTCGCTCCTGCCCCGGCCTACTTCTTCGTGGTCGCCGCCGCGGTCGCCGTCCGGCCCCGCGACTTGACGTAGACGCGTTCATCGAACCGGAGATCGACGTAGTCGATTTCCGTGAATTGCTCTTGCAACGTCGGCGCCAGCTCGATGTAGTTGTTGAGCCGCTCGACGAATTTCTCGGCCCCCAGATGCAGCCAGGTCGTGTCCTCGTCGAGCATCACGACCACATCGCGGTCGCGGCTGACGTCGACCTGCGACAAGTGCGGGCGCAGATCGGCGCGGGCGGTGATCGCCGTCAGAAATGTCCGGACCAGCGTGACCCGCGCCGGATCCACTGCCTCGACGTCGTCGGCGCGTCCGCGCAGCAGGCCGTCGATGATCGGCAGATTGAACTCACGGTACTGCGCGCCGAACTCGTCCATGATCACGCCGGTCTCATCGACGAGAAAGAGCTGCTGGCCGAGCCGCGCAATCGCCATTGGCACGCGCTCGGTGACCTGCAGCTCGATCGTCGACGGCAGCTGCCGCGACATCGAGACGTCGGCCACCCACGGCGAGTCGAGCAGCTGTCGCCGGTACTTGTCGAAGTCGACGCGCAGGATGTTTTCGTCGCGCAATCCGGCCAGCAGCGTGTCGACTTCCGTCAGCGTCAGATGCTGATTGCCGCGGACGACGATGCGATCGACTTTCATCGCCGTCGAGCTCAAGGCCGCCGACGTCAGCCACACGCCGGCGCCGACGAGTAGCAGCGCGGGGAGACCCCAGCGTAACCCGGCGCGCGCCACCGAACGCCAGGCGCGGCGCGATGCCGGGCGCACGTCGGATCGGCGGAACCGGCGATCCGCCGGCGCCGAGACCCCAGCGGCGACGGCCGGCAACCCGCGCCGGCGGCCGCGGATCATGACTGCCCCTCCCGCGCCGCAAGCGCGGCGAGGATGCGATCACCGATGCCGCCGATGGACCCGGCGCCGAGCGTGAACACCAGATCGCCGTCGCCCGCGATCGCGGCGACGGCGGCCGGCACTTCGTCGAGCTTCGGCACGACGCGCACTGCACCGGCATGGGCGCGGATGACATCCGCCAGCGTGTCGATGGTGATCCCGGGCAGCGGCGCTTCGCCGGCCGGATAGATGTCGGTCAGGATGACGACGTCGGCGAGCCCGAGCGCCGGACCGAACTCAGCGAGCAAGTCGCGCGTCCGGCTGTACCGATGCGGCTGGAAAACCGCGACGACGCGCTTCGGACCTCCGGCCCTTGCCGCGCGCATCACCGCGGCAATCTCGGTCGGATGATGACCGTAGTCGTCGACGACGGTGATGCCGTGGACGCGGCCGCGCACTTGATAGCGGCGTTCGGCGCCCCGAAACGACGCCAGTCCGCTGGCAATCCTCGTGAACGGGACACCGAGCTCCAGCCCGACGGAAACCGCGGCGAGCGCGTTCTGCAGGTTATGGCGGCCCGGCACATTCAACACGAGATCCCCGGTGCCGTCGCCGTCGGGGACGCCGCGGACGCGGTAGCGCACCTGGCACCGGCCGGACTCGCCGTCGGTCACGGCGTCGAGACCGCGGACGTCGGCGTCAGTGTCCAACCCGTAGGTGATCGTCCGGCGCGTGAGCCGCGGCACCAGTGCCGCTACCGGCGCGTCGTCGAGACAGGCGACGACCGCGCCGTAGAACGGCACTCGATCGGCAAACGACCGAAACGCCTCGACGAGATGATCGAACGTGCCGTAGGTTTCCATGTGTTCGCGATCGATGTTGGTCACGACGGCGATCGACGGCGACAGCCGCAGGAACGACGCGTCGCTTTCATCCGCCTCCGCCACCATGTATTTCCCCTGCCCCAGTCGGGCGTTACTGCCGAACGCGCTGAGCCGGCCGCCAATCACCGCCGTCGGATCGAGCCCGGCCTGTTCCAGCATCCACGCGACCATCGACGTTGTCGTCGTCTTCCCGTGCGCGCCGGCAATCGCGATGCCGTAGCGCAACCGCATCAACTCGGCGAGCATCTCGGCCCGCGGAATCACCGGCACATGCCGGGCCCGCGCCTCCCGGACTTCCGGGTTGTCCGCGGCGATCGCCGATGAGACGACCACCACGTCCGCGTCGGCGATGTGCGCCGCCGCGTGCCCGACGTCGATGCGCACGCCCATCGACGCCAGTCGATCCGTGATCTCCGACCGCTTCGCGTCAGAGCCGCTCACGTCATAGCCGAGGTTGGCGACGAGCTCGGCAATCCCGCTCATCCCAATCCCGCCGATCCCGACGAAATGCACGTGCCGCGTCCGGCCCAGCGAGATCACGCCCGTACTCGCGTTGCGATCACGCGCGCCGTGCCAGCTGCTCGGCGCGATCGACAATTCGCGCCGCCGCATCCGGCCGGGCCAGCGTCCGCGCCGCTGCGCTCATCGCCGCCCGCCGGGTCGCATCGCCGAGCAAGGCGTCGACCGCTGCCGCCAGCGACTGCGGCGACAGGCCGCGCTCATCGACCATCACCGCCGCGCCCGCCGTGACCAGCACGTCGGCGTTCTTGCGCTGGTGGTCGTCGGTGGCGAACGGAAACGGAATCAGCACCGCGGGTTTACCCGCCGCGGCCAGCTCCGCCAGCGTCGTCGCGCCGGCACGGCAGACGATCACGTCGGCCTCCTTCACTTCGCGAGCCACGGGGTCCAGAAAGGACTCCGCCCTCGCCTCGATCCCTGCGCTCCGGTAGCCGTCCCGGACGGCGGCCAGGTCGCGTTCTCCCGTCTGATGGACGATTTCGAGGCCAGGCTGCGACCGAACCAGCTCCGCCGCTGCCGCCACCATGGCCACGTTGATTGCGTGCGCGCCCTGGGAGCCGCCAAGGACTAGCACCCTCCCGAACTTGGAACTTCGAACTGTGAACTCTGAACTTTCGAAGAACTCCGATCTAACCGGGTTTCCTGTGACAAAGCCCCTCCCGCGGAAATACGGCAGCGATGCCTCGTAGGTCACGGCCGCCGCGCGCAACACGCGCGCGAGCGTTCGATTCGTCAATCCCGGCGCGGCGTTCTGCTCGAGCACCAGGGTGGCGATGCCGCGAAGCGCCGCCGCCATCACCACCGGTCCCGAGCTGTAGCCGCCGACGCCAATCACCACGTCCGGCCGGCGGCGCGAAACGATCCGCCACGCGTCCAGCAGGCTGAGCGGCAGGATGGCGACGCCGCGTACCCGGCTCGCCAGCGACTTGCCCTTCAGCCCGGCGCTTCGCAGTAGATCCAACTCGAAACCGGCCTTCGGTACAAGCCTTGATTCGATCCCCCTGGCGGTGCCGGCAAACGTCACCGTCGTCGAGCGGTCGCGGCGCACGAACTCCTGCGCCACGGCCATACCCGGATACAGGTGGCCTCCGGTGCCGCCTCCCGCAATCACGACGCGCATGGGCTCGGTCATTCATCTTTTTGGGCGCGCACGGACGCCGTCGCCGACGACTGCTGCGAGATGTTGAGCAGCATGCCGATCGACACCAGGTTGATGAGGAGCGACGAGCCGCCGTTGCTCACCAGCGGCAGCGGCAGGCCCTTGGTCGGGAGCAACTGAGTGACGACGCTGATGTTCACCAGCGCCTGCATGCCGATCATCATCGTCAGCCCTAGTGCAAGGAGCGCACCGAATCGATCCTGCGCCAGGAGCGACGTCCGCAACCCGCGCCAGATGATCATGGCGAAGCACAAGAGAATGATTGTGGTGCCGACCAGCCCGAACTCCTCGGCGATGACCGCGTAGATGAAATCGGTGTGCGGTTCGGGGATGTAGTAGAGCTTCTGGACGCCTTCCATCAGCCCCTTGCCGAACAGGCCGCCGGAGCCGATCGCGTACAGCGATTGGATGATCTGGAAGCCGGCGCCGAGTTCGTCCTTCCAGGGATCGAGGTAGGTCACCCAGCGCTGATAGCGGTATTCCTCGCTGAGCACCAGCACCACGGCGGCCGGGACAATGAGCACCGCGGCACCAAACAAGTAGCGATAGCTCAACCCCGCGGCGAACAGGATCGCGACGACGATGCCGACGATGCAGGCGGCGGTGCCGAAGTCGGGCTGGAAGAGAATCAACGACACCAGCGAGAAGGTGACGACGCCGATGGGCAGCAGCGTGTATCCCGGGTCGTTGACGCGATGCATGCGGCGCTCGAGCAGCGCGGCGGTGAACAGGATCACCGCCAGCTTGGCCAACTCCGACGGCTGCACCGACGCGATGCCGAACGACATCCATCGCCGGGTGCCGTTGATCGGGGCGAAGAAGAAGACGCTGAGCAGCAGCACCACCGTCACCGCGAGCAGCGTCCAGATCACGAACGGCTCGCGATATTTGCGGTAGTCGATGCGCATCGCCGCATACAACGCGCAGATACCGAGCACGGCCCAGGTCAGCTGCCGGTAGAGAAAGTGGGTGGCGCCCTGGTATTTGGCGAGCGACTGCACCGCCGACGCGCTGTAGACCATGACCAGGCTGGCGCTCACCAGCAGCATCGTCGCAACGAACAGCGTCTTGTCCGACTTCAGTGTGCGTGCCATGGCGTTTATCGCGCGGCGTCGAGCGGCTGACAGTCATCAGTCGGGCTGGACGAAGACACCAGCCTCCCTCGCCAGGTTGGCGCGGGTTCCCAGCGGCCGGCTCTTCGCCGCCGCACCCGATCTGATGACTGTCCGCCGCTCACGCCTCGCGTCCTTTCAATTCCCGCACCGCGGCTTTGAACGCGTCGCCGCGGGCGCGATAGTCGGTAAACATGTCGAAGCTCGAACACGCCGGCGCGAGCAGCACGACGCCGCCTTTCCGGGCGTGCGCGAAAGCCTGCGCCACCGCCTCAGCCATCGACCCGGCGCGTTCGACCGGCACGACCTCGCCGAGCGCCTGCTCGATGAGCGGGCTGGCTTCGCCGATCGCGACGATGGCGTCGGCGCGCGAGGCCACGACCTCGCGGAGATCCTCGAACGCCCCGCCCTTGTAGCGACCGCCCATGATGGCGACGATGTGCGCGGGAAAACTCTCGAGCGCCCGGCGCGCCGAGGCGATGTTGGTGGCTTTGGAGTCGTTGACGAAGTGCACGCCGTCGACCTCGCCGACGCGCTCGAGCGCGTGCTCGAGGCCGGAGAAGTTCTCGACCGCCCGCTGCATCGCCGCGGCCGGCACACCCGCCACGCAGCCGACGGCGGCCGCCGCCAGCACATCGGCGAGCAGATGCCGGCCGGGGAGCTGTACCGATGCGACCGGAACCAGCGGCGTCGCGGCGCCGCGATCGCGCCGCACCACCTGCCCGTTTTCGACGGTGACGCCGTTGTCGATCCGGGCGTCGAGCGCGAAGTCGAAGCGCCGCGCCCGGGCTTCGCGCGCCAGCGCCAGCGCGCCGGGATCGTCGGCGTTGATCACCGCCCAGTCCTGCGGCGTCTGATTGGCGAAGATGCGTGCCTTCGCCGCCGCGTACTCCGCAAATGACGCGTGACGATCGAGATGGTCGGGCGACAGATTGAGCGCCACCGCGACCCACGGATGAAACGTCGCCGTCGTCTGCAGCTGAAAGCTGCTGACTTCGACGACATGCAGCGACTCCGGCCGCGACGCGGCGACCTGTCCCGACAACGCGGTGCCGAGGTTGCCGCCGGCGGTGGCGGCGAACCCGGCTTCCTGCAGCATCCGCGCGGTCAGCGTCGTCGTCGTCGACTTGCCTTTGGTGCCGGTGATCGCGATCACGCGCCCGGACAGCCACCGCGACGCGAGCTCGATTTCGCCGATGACCGGCACGCCGGCGCGCTGTGCCGAGACGACCGCTTCCTGATCCGGAGGAACGCCCGGGCTCAGGACGACGAGATCACTGCGCATGAAGGCGTCGGCGCGGTGCGCCCCGGTTTCGACGCGGATGTCCTGCGCTTCGAGCGCAGCGGCATCGGGCACCACGTCCGCGGCATCGGCGAGTGTCACGCGCGCACCGCGCGACACCAGCAGCTCGGCGGCCGCTCGGCCGCTGCGGCCGGCGCCGACGACGATTACGTTCTGGCCTCGCACGTCGAAGCTCATCGCATCACCTCAGCTTCAACGTGGTCAGACTGAACAGCGCGCAGATGATCGCCAGAATCAGGAATCGCGTGACCACCTTCGGCTCGGACCAGCCGATCAACTCGAAATGGTGATGAATGGGCGCCATCCGGAACACGCGCCGGCCGGTGAGCTTGAACGAGGCGACCTGGATGATCACCGACGCCGCTTCCATGACGAAAACGCCGCCGACGATCGGCAGGAGCAGTTCCTGCTTGATCAGAATCGCCACCGTGCCGAGCGCGCCGCCGAGCGCGAGCGATCCGACGTCGCCCATGAACACCTCAGCCGGATGCGCGTTCCACCACAGGAAGCCGAGGCTGGCGCCGACCAGCGCGCCGCAGAAGATGGTCAGCTCCGCCGTCGCCGGGAAGTGCACGATCAGCAGGTAGTCGGCGAAGATCTTGTGGCCGGTGACGTAGGTCAGCGCGGTGAACGTCGCCGCCGACACCGAGAACGTGCTGATCGCGAGGCCGTCGAGCCCGTCGGTCAGGTTGACGGCGTTGCTGGCGCCGACCAGCACGATCACCGCGAACAGCACGTAAAACATTCCAAGCTCGGGGACGAAGAATTTGAAGAACGGCGGAATCAGCCTGGTGTTGTAGAGGTTGTGCCACGACATCCACAACAGCGCGCCGCCAACCGCGAGCCCGACCGCAATCTGGGCCGAGAACTTGTAGCGCGCAAACAGGCCATGATGGCTGTGGCGCGTCACCTTCAAATAGTCGTCGGTGAATCCAATCGCCCCGAAGGCGGCCATCGACAGCACCGCGATCCAGATGTTCGGATTGGTGAGGTCGGCCCACGCCAGCGTCGATCCGAGAACGGCGGCGAGAATCAGCAACCCGCCCATGGTCGGCGTGCCGGCCTTCGGCTTGTGCGACGATGGTCCGTCCTGACGCACGACCTGGCCGATCTGAAAGGCGCGCAGCCGGCGAATCAGCCACGGACCGAGCAGCAGGCTGAGTGCGAGCGCGCTCAGGCTCGCCGCCGCGGTCCGGAACGTGATGAAGCGAACGACGCCGAGGCCGGCGATCTCGTCGCGAAGCGGCATCAGGAGGTGATAGATCACGACGCCTCCTGCAGCAGACGATCGGCGACGATGTCGGTGCGGGTGCCGCGCGAGCCCTTGACCAGCACGAGGTCACCCGGTTGCACCAGCGACGCGACGACGGGTGCGGCATCCGCGCTGGTCGGAAACTGACGGATGTGCGCGCCGTGCATGCCGCCGAGAATCGCCCCGGCGAGCGTGCCCAGCGTCGCGGCGCCGCCGATGACGACGAGCTCACTGATGCCGGCGGCCGCGGCGGCGCGGCCGCAGGCCTCGTGCAGATCGCGTGAGGCGTCGCCGAGTTCGAGCATCTCGCCGAGCACGGCAATGCGGCGGCCGGTGGTCGGCGTTGACGCCAGCGTCGCCAGCATCGCCTGCACCGCCGCCGGCGAGGCATTGTAGGAGTCATCGACGACGCGCACGCCGCGCGGCAGGGACGACAGCGCACCGCGTCGCGCCACCGGACGCAATGCGGCGACGCGCTCGGCGATCTCGGCCAGATCGACGTGAAACGCGGTCGCAACCGCAATCGCCGCAAGCACATTGCCGAGTTGGGCGCGACCGGCGAGCGGCACGGTCAACGACACCGGACCCGCCGGCGTGACGACGTCGGCGGTCGTGCCCTCGAACCCTCGATCGACAACCTTCGTCGCACGCACGTCGGCCTTCGCCGACTCGCCGAACGTGACGATGCGGCCGGCGGCACCGGCGACATGCCGCATCACCAGGGCATCGTCGGCGTTGGCGACGATCAGTGTCTCCGGACCGGCCCCGTCGAGGATCTCCGCCTTGGCCGCCGCAATCTTCTCGCGCGACCCGAACTGCCCGATGTGCGCGTCGCCGACGTTGATCCAGACGCGCACCTCCGGCTCCGCGATGCCGACCAGCGTGCGAATCTCGCCGGCGTGATTCATGCCCAGTTCGACGACGGCGAGGTCGGGGCCCTGGCGGAGCTCCAGCAGCGACAGCGGCAGGCCGATGTGGTTGTTGAGATTGCCGCGATTGCGAAACACCGTGAACCGCGCCTCGAGTAGTTCCGCGGTGACTTCCTTCGTCGTCGTCTTGCCGGCGCTTCCGGTGATCGCGACGACCTGAGCGCCGGAGTGACGGCGCACGGCGCGGGCGAGTGACTGCAGGGCGCGCAGCGTGTCGTCGACGACGATCACCGACACCTGGCGGTGCATGGGGTTGCTAGCGTCCTTGTTCCCTCGTCTCCTCGATGCTTGGTTTTCCGCAATCAGCAGCCCGGTCGCGCCGCGCTCGAGGGCGACGTCGAGAAAGTCGTGGCCGTTGAAGCGTTCGCCTTCGAGCGCGATGAACAGCGCGTCGGCATCGAGGGTGCGGGTGTCGGTGGAGACCGACCCGAAGATCTCACCGGCAGTGCCGGCGACGAGCCGCCCCGTCGTCGCCTCGGCGACGAATCCGGCGGTGAGAACGAAGGCGCCCATCGCGGTCATACCTGCGGTGCGCTGCGGCGCTGGGTCAGCGCGGCGCGGGCGACGTCGACGTCGTCGAATGGCAGCGTGCGATCGCCGATCACCTGGTATTTCTCGTGGCCTTTGCCGGCGATCAGCACCAGGTCGCCGGGCTTGGCGGTGCGGATGGCCTGTTCGATCGCTATTCGCCGGTCGATATGAACCACGAAGGGCGTACCAGGACGCTTCGGACCGCCGGGTTCCGCAGTTGGCGACAACCCACGCTTGATCTCTTCGATGATCCGCGCGGGATCCTCCGAGCGCGGGTTGTCGGAGGTCAGGACGACGAAATCGCTCAGCCGGCCGGCGACCGCGCCCATCAGGGGCCGCTTGGTCCTGTCGCGATCCCCACCGCAGCCGAACACGGTGATCAGCCGCTCGCTGGCCAGCGGCCGCGCCGTTTCCAGCAGATTCTTCAGGGCGTCGTCGGTGTGCGCGTAGTCGACGACGACGCGCACGTCGTCGGTGCCGGCAGAGACGAGCTGGAAGCGGCCCGGCACCCGTTCGAGCGCCGCGATGCCGCGCTCGATCGCGTCAGTGGGCAGCTCGAGACCGATCGCCACGGCCACGACGCCAAGGATGTTGTAGACGTTCGGCCGCCCGACCAGCGGCGATCGCATCGCGATCGGCCCGCGCGGCGTCTGGACCGTGAATGCGAGTCCCTCGAGTGACGATTGGATCGATACCGCGCGGACGTCGGCAGGTTTATCGATCGCGTAGGTGATGACGCGCGGCAGCGTCCCCGCCAGTTCGACGCCACGCGGATCGTCGACGTTGATCGAGGCGGGCGCATCGGCTGGCAGCATCTCGAACAGCCGGCGTTTGGCCGCAAAGTACTGCTGCATGTCACCGTGAAAATCGAGATGGTCGCGGGTCAGGTTGGTGAAGATCGCGCCGGCAAACCGCATGTTGGCGACGCGATGAAGCACGAGCGCATGCGATGAGACTTCGATCGCGCAGGCACGGCAGCCGCGATCGGCCATCTCGCGCAGCAGACGCTGCAGCTCGGACGCTTCCGGCGTCGTGTGCGAGGCGTCACGCTCATCCGCCGGCGACGGCCCGGTACGCACCGTGACCGTGCCGATGCGGCCGCACGGCATCGCCGCGGCGTCGAACACCGAGGCCAGCAGATACGTCGTCGTCGTCTTGCCGTTCGTGCCAGTGACGCCGACAACGACGAGCTGATCGCTGGGATGGCCGTTGACGATCGCGGCCAGTTCAGCCAGCGCCAGTCGAGCGTCGGTGGTGCGCAACCAGGGAACCGCGACACCGGCCGGCGGCGCGCTCTCGGCAATCACGGCAATCGCGCCGCGGCGAAGGGCGTCGGCGGCGAACGTCGCACCGTCCGAGCGCTGGCCGCGCACGGCGACGAAGACGGTACCGGGCGCGACCGCGCGCGAGTCATGGGTCAGACCGGTGACCGGAACGGCGTCGCGGCCGCTCTGTGTCACCCGCTGGCGGGCGTCGGGCGCGAGGGTGCGCGCCGCGGCCACCAGCGCGTCAAGTGTCATCGTTTGCCTCCGTTCGCGCGTGGATCCGCGGCCGCGCGCCGCAGGGACAACAGACTCCAGCTGCCCGACTCAATCGGCGCGCCGGGCTCAGGTGATTGCGTGGCGACGACACCCGACCCGCTCATCCGCACCGACAGGCCGGCGGCGTTCAAGGTGTTCAGTGCCTCGCGCGCGCTCAACCCGCGCACGTCGGGCATCAGCGCGCCGCCGCTCACCGGCGTCATGAACGGCGCCGCCAGGGCCCGCGTGCCGTGCGGCGCGATCGTCGGCGCGTCGGTGGTGCGGATAATCGGCGCGATCGGATCGAGCGAGGGGGGGACGCCAGCGTGGAGCAATGCGGCCTGGGCGATGCGCTGGAAAATCGGCGCCGCGACCGCGCCGCCGTAATGCGAGCCGGCCTTCGGCGCGTCGATGACGACAAGAATCGTGTAGGCCGGCTTGCGCGCCGGCACGAAGCCGACGAACGAGGCGTTGTATTCGTTCGGCGAATAACCGCCGCCGGCGGCGATCTGGTTCGCGGTGCCGGTCTTGCCGGCGACCTGGTAGCCGGGAATCTTCGCGCTCGTCGCCGTGCCGCGCTCGACGACGCCTTCCATGATCGCGGTGACGATCGCGGCGGTTTCCGGATTGATCGCGCGGCGGATCACCTTCGGCTCGTTGATCGAACGATGACCGTTCTGCGTCACCACGCGTACCAGCCGCGGCTCCATCAATAGCCCGCCGTTGGCGACCGCGCTCACCGCCGTCGCCATCTGCAACGGCGTCACGGCCACCTGATAACCCATAGACACCGACGCGAGACCGCTGTCGTTGAGCGAGTCAGGCGACCAGATGCCGCGGCTGGCGCCGGCAAAGTCCCGCGTCGGCGGCGGCTGGCCAAAGCCGAACCGGTGCACGTACTTGCTCATCTTCTCGACGCCGGTGCGCAGCCCGACCTTGATGGCGCCGATGTTGCTCGACTTGACGATCACGTCCTCGAACGAGATCAAGCCGTAGTTGTGGCCTTTGGCCTCGGTGATCGGTTTGCGGCCGGGGAACGTGATCCGTCCGGGGTTGCAGTCGATCAGATCGCCGGGCGAGACGATGCCCTCTTCGATCGCGGCCGAGGCGGTCACGATCTTGAACGTCGATCCCGGCTCGTAGACGTCCTGTATCGCGCGGTTGCGACGCTGGTCGGCCGACGACTTGCCGACCGCGTTGGGGTTGAAATCCGGATAGCTGGCGAGCGCGAGCACCTCACCGGTCGCCGGCGCCATGATGATCGCGGTGCCACCGGCCGCGTTGTTGGCCTCGACGCCAGCTTTCAACTCGCGCTCGGCGATGTACTGCAAGCCGATGTCGAGTGTCAGCTCGAGTGTCGCGCCGGGCACCGGTTCCCTGGTGACCAGTGTCTCCAGGCGCGTCCGCTTGGCATCGACGCGCACCCACTGCTGGCCGGGGACCCCGCTGACCTCCTTCTCCTGGGTGAGCTCGACCCCCGCCTGCCCGTGTCCTTCGAGGCTGACGAAGCCAAGCACATGCGCCGCGAGGTCGTAACGGGGGTAGAACCTCCGCGCTTCGTTCCTCAGCGCGATTCCCGGCAGCTTGAGCGCGGAGACCCGCGACACCTGCTCGGGGGAGACGCTCCGCGCCTGCCGGATCTGCACGTACCGTCCGGGAGCCTTGAGCTTCGTGGTGAAATCGGCCTGGTCGGCCGGCGAACAATCGCCGAGCGCCGCACACAGCGCCGCGGCGGTGTACTCCGGATGCTTCACCAGTGAGGGATCGGCGGAGATCAGGTCGGCGTCGACGGAATACGCGAGCATTTCGCCGTTGCGATCGAGGATGTCGCCGCGGAGGGCCGGCTGATCGATCCGTTGTTGTTGCCGCTTTTGCGCCTGCCGGCTGAGTTCGTCGTGCTGGAACACCTGCAGCTGCACCAGCCGCGCCTCGATCCCGGCGCCCCACAGCCCGAGGCCGGCGAGCAGAATGACGACGCGCTGTTTCACCGCCGGCCGCCAGCTCCGTTCGAACGACGCCGCGGGCGTCTCGGCGTCGCGGAGTGGATCGAGCGTCGACGGCCGCACGCGGACGACGCGCGCCAGCGCGGTGAAACGGCCGCGGCCGTTGGGACCGGTCCCGTGTCGGAAGAAGAGCCGGGTGAACATGGCAGGCCTCAGCGCGCGGACGCGACGATGGCGCGCGGTGCCGCAGCCGCGGGCGCGCGTTCGATGATCAGGGTGTCGGCCGGAGTCGGCTCGATCAGGTGTAATTCGCGGTGGGCCCGCTCTTCGATCAGGTGCGGCGCCTTCAGGGTCTCGAGTTCGAGCCGGAGCTGGCGACCGAGCGACTGCTCTTCCTGCGCCTGCATCCGCAGCTTCTCGATGTTGATGCCGGTCTTGACCATCCGGAAGCTCTGCCACGCCGAAAACAGCAGCATGCCGACGACCAGGATCGACAGACCGATGGTCCGGCGCATGTCCTGGCGCTGGCGCTCGTCGACCTCGCGCACGACCGGGTTGTTGCGAATGTCTTTCTTGATGGCGTATTCGACGTCGATGCTCATGCCACCTTCTCCAGCCCCCGGAGACGCGCGCTGCGTGCGCGCGGGTTGCGCGCGCGCTCGTCGTCGTCCGCTTCAATCGGCCGCCGGGTCAGCAGCCGCGCCTGCGTCTCGTCAGCGGCGAGACGGCGGAACGCGTGCTTGACGATCCGGTCCTCGCCCGAGTGGAACGCGATGATCGCGAGGCGGCCGCCGGTGGCCAGCGCCGCGAACGCCGCGTCAATGAATCCTTCGAGCCCTTCCAACTCTCCGTTCACCCAGATCCGCAGCGCCTGAAAGGTCCGCGTCGCCGGGTCGATCCGCTGCCAGCCGCGCCCGCCGGCGGCGCGCCGGACCGCGGACGCCAGGGCGCCGGTGTCGGTCAGGTCGCCGCGATCGCGGGCCGCGACGATCGCGCGCGCGACCTGCCGGGACCGCCGCTCCTCACCGAACGTGAAGATCACGTCGGCGAGATCGGCTTCGCGGACGTCGGCGAGCCGCTCGGCCAGCGTCGCTCCGCTCGATCGATCCATGCGCATGTCGAGCGGCCCTGCCTGCCGGAAACTGAAGCCCCGCGCCGGGTCGTCGAGTTGCATCGACGACACGCCGAGGTCGGCGAGCACGCCGGTGACGCCCGACGCCGCCTGCGCCGCCGCCACCGCGCCGATCGCGCGGTAGTCGGCGTGCACGAACGTCAGATGCGCGGCGAGATCCGACAACTCGTCGCGCGCCATCGCGAGCGCGTCTGCGTCGCGATCGATCCCAATCACCCGGCCGGCACCGGCGCCGATGAGGGCGCGGGTGTGGCCGCCAAATCCGAGCGTGGCGTCGATGTAAACGCCGTCCGGCCGCGGCGCCAGGAGCGAGACGACCTCGCCCACCAGCACCGGCTCATGCGGCCGATCAGATTCCGAACTCCGCGAGCGCCCGGGCGTCGTCATCGGTAAACGGCTCGCGGTTCAGCTTGGCGACGAAGCGGTCATGGTTCCAGACCTCGAGATACTCGACCTGGCCAATGACATCGACCTCGCCGGTCATGCCGGCGGCATCGCGCGCCCGGCCGGGAATCAAGACCCGTCCCTGCGTGTCGAACTCGCCGACTTGCCCGTAGTAATTCACGCGATCGAGAAACTTGAGGCGTGCCGGGTGCGTACTCGGCATGCGGGAGATGCGCTGCTCGACGCCAATCCAGACCGGCATCGGATAGATGCGCACCGAGTCGCCGGTCAGGCTGGTGATGTACAGGCTGGCGCCATGCTGGTCCTCGACGAGCGTTTTGAAGGCCGTCGGGATTTTCAGCCGCCCTTTGTCGTCGATCTTGGCTGAATGGCTCCCCCGAAGCACATTTACTCCACTTTGATCCCTAAAAAACCACCGCGATGGTAGAGGTACCGCTTGAGCGTGTCAATCGCAAATTCATGATTCGATGGGACTTACGTTTTTGCTTCGCTCACGATCGACGCGAATGAAAATCGAAAGTGTGCAACCCCGTGCTACGATCGCTGGTTCGCCATGCTGCGCGCAGGACTCATCGGCCTTCCCTCCTCCGGCAAGACCACCCTCTTTCAGTTGTTGACCAGCGCCCGCGAGGCGCCGCGTACGCACGGAAAGGTCGAAGCCAACGTCGGCGTGTCGCGCGTCCCCGATGATCGGCTCGAACAATTCACGGCGTTGTTTCAACCGAAGAAAAAAGTCGCGGCCACCGTCGAGTTCGCGGACATGGCGGCCGGGCGCGGCGATGCCAAGACGCTGACCGACGTGATTGCCTATCGCAACGCCGATGCGCTGCTGCACGTGGTCCGCGCGTTTCGCGATCCGTCCGTCGCGCATCCGCAGTCGACGATCGATCCGGTGCGCGACGCACGGACGATCGAAGACGAATTGATCCTCGCCGACCTCGGCGTCGTCGAACGCCGGCTCGAACGGCTGGAAAAGGATCTCAGGAAGACGCCGTCTTCCGATCTCAAGCACGAGCACGAGATCCTGCTCCGCTGCCGCGCCGCGCTCGACGATGCGCAGCCGCTCCGGCGTCTGGGTCTGCACGGCGCCGACGCGCACCGCCTGCGCGGTTTTCAGTTTCTGTCGGCGAAGCCGCTGCTGCTGGTCGTCAATCTCGACGAGGCTGACGTCGCGCTCGCGGAAGACGTCACCAAGCTGCCCGGACTATCGGAGGCGCTCGGCGCCTCGGGAACCGCGGCGGTTGGCGTGTGCGCGAAGATCGAACTCGAGATCGCGCAGCTCGATCCGGCGGATGCGCAGGCGTTTCTCGCCGACCTCGGCTTGAAGCAATCCGGCCTCGATCGCACGATTCGCGCCGCCTACGATCTGCTCGGCTACATTTCGTTCTTCACCGTCGGCGAGGACGAATGCCGCGCCTGGTCGATTCCCGCCAACACCCCGGCGCAGGAAGCCGCCGGCGCGATTCACTCGGATATCCAGCGCGGCTTCATCCGCGCCGAAGTGGTTGCCGGCGAGCGGCTGCTGGCGCGCGGATCGCTGGCGGCGTGCCGCGATCACGGCGAGCTGCGGCTCGAAGGCAAGGAGTACGTCGTCCTCGACGGCGACGTGATCAATTTCCGTCACGCCACGTGATACGATGCGCGCGGTGCCGCGGACAATTCTCGTCTGCGAAGCGCAGGTGCCGTTCGTGCGCGGCGGCGCAGAATTTCACGTTCGCGAGCTCGTCCGGCAGCTGCAGCAGCGCGGTCACGACGCCGAGCTGGTCAGCATTCCCTTCAAGTGGTATCCCAAATCGGAGATCCTGCCGCACGCGGCGGCGTGGCGGATGCTCGACCTCAGCGAAAGCAACGGCCGCGCGATCGATCTCGTCATCGCGACGAAGTTCCCGACTTACTTCGTGCGCCATCCGCGCAAGGTCGCCTGGGTCATTCATCAGTACCGTGCCGCCTACGAGCTCGCCGGCACACCTTACAGCGACTTCGCCCACACGCCCGACGACATCGCGCTGCGCGAGCAGATCGTCCGGCTCGACACGCAGATGCTCGGCGAGTGCCAGCGCCTGTTCGCCAATTCCGCCAACACCGCGGCGCGGCTGGCGCGCTACAACGGCCTGACCGCGACGCCGCTCTACCATCCGCCGCGGCTGGCCGAGCGCATCCGCACCGGCCCGTACGGCGGCTACATGCTCTCGGTCGGACGGCTCGAAAGCGTCAAGCGCGTCGACCTCGCGATTCGGGCGCTCGCGCATACGCCGGACGACCTCTCGCTCGTCATTGCCGGAACCGGCACGCAGCGGAACGCGCTGGAAGATCTGGCGTCCTCGCTCGGCGTCGGCGGCCGCGTCCAGTTTCGCGGCGAAGTCAGCGACGACGAGGTCCTCGAGCTCTTCGCGGGTGCACTCGGGGTAATCTTTCCCCCGTACGATGAGGACTTCGGCTACGTCACGCTCGAAGCGTTTCTGGCCGGCAAACCCGTGGTGACCACCACGGATGCCGGCGGCCCGAACGAGTTCGTGATCGACGGCGTCAACGGCCGCGTCACCGCGCCTGTTCCGGAAGCGATCGGCGCGGCGATGCGCGACCTGCACCTGCACCGCGATCGAGCCCAGGCGTTCGGCGCGGCCGGCCACGAGCGCGCCCGCGGCGTCACCTGGTCCGGCGTCATCGAGCACCTCATCGGCGAGTCGTCGCCGGCATGAAGCTGATCATTCAGATCCCGTGCCTCAACGAGGCGGCGACCCTCCCGGCTACGCTGGCGGATCTTCCGACCCGCGTCCCCGGTATCGACGTCATCGAGTGGCTGGTGATCGACGATGGCTCGCGCGACGACACCGCCGGCGTCGCGCGCGCGCACGGCGTCCACCACGTCGTGCGATTCCGCCGGCGGAAAGGGCTCGCCGCGGCGTTCAGCGCCGGCATCGACGCCAGCCTGAAGGCCGGCGCCGACATCATCGTCAACACCGACGCCGACAACCAGTACGTCGGCGACGGCATCGCCAGGCTGGTCGAACCACTGCTCTCCGGCCAGGCCGACATCGTCATCGGCGATCGCAACATCAAGGAAATCCGGACGATGTCGTGGCACAAGAAGCTGCTGCAACGGCTGGGCAGCTGGACGGTTCGCCAGGTCTCGGGGACCGAGGTGCCAGACACGACCAGCGGCTTCCGCGCCTACACGCGCGACGCCGCGCTCCAGATGACGATCGTCTCGGAGTTCTCGTACACGCTCGAGTCGATCATCCAGGCCGGCAAGAAACGGATGGCCATCGCGCACGTCGAGATCGCGACCAACCCGCGGACGCGGCCGTCGCGGCTGTTCGACAGCATGTTTTCGTACCTAAAGCGATCGGCGGCGACCATCGTCCGGATCTACGCGATGTACGAGCCGCTGAAGATCTTCACCTACATCGGCACCGCGCTGTTTCTCGGCGGCTTCGCGATCTCGGTGCGGTTCCTCTACTACTGGTGGTACGACCACGGCGATCAGGGCAAAGTGCAGTCGCTGATTCTCGCGGCGACGCTGATGATCGTCGGCTTCCAGGTGGTGCTGATTGGTCTGATGGCCGACGTGATCTCCGGCACTCGCAAGCTGCTCGAAGATCTCCTGTATCGCGTCAAGTCGATGGAACTGCGCGATGCCGGCCAGGACCGCCGCGATGACGGCGAGCGTCGAGGCTGATGGCCGCCGCGAACTCGGCTTCTGTCGTCATTCCGGCGTTCAACGAGGTCGGCGCGATCGCGTCGGTGATCGGCGCGCTCCGCGCCGCCGGCCCCTGGCACGAGATCCTCGTCGTCGACGACGGCTCGACCGACGGCACCGCCGACGCCGCCGCCGGCGCCGGCGCGCGGGTGGTCAGGCATCCGTACAACAAGGGCAACGGCGCCGCCGTCAAGAGCGCGATTCGAGCCGCGACCGGCGAGTTCATCCTGATCATCGACGGCGACGGCCAGCACAAACCGGAAGACGCGCTCCGCCTCGTCTCGCGCCTCGGCGAATACGATCTCGTCGTCGGCGCGCGATCGAGCGAAACGCAGGCCGGCTCGACCCGCCGCGCCGGCAACGCCGTGCTCAACCGGCTCGCGAGCTTTCTCACCGGTCATCCGATTCCGGATCTGACATCGGGTTTCCGCGCCGCGCGCCGCGAACATCTGCTCGAGTTCATTCACCTGCTGCCGAACGGCTTTTCGACGCCGACAACGACGACGATGTGCTTTCTGAAGGCGGGCTACAACGTGGTCTTCGAGCCGGTCGCCGCGCGGCCGCGGGTCGGCGTCTCGAAGATCCGGTTGTCGCGGGACGGCCCGAAATTCCTGCTGATCATGCTCCGGGTGATCACCATCTTCAGCCCCTTGCGGCTGTTCGTGCCGATCGCGGCGACGTCGTTCCTGGTCGGCGCGATCTACGCGGCCTGGACGATCGCGACGCAGCACCACATCACCAACTCGTCGGTGCTGCTGATCATGTTGTCGGTGGTGATCCTGCTCGTCGGGCTGGTCTCGGAACAGATCTCGTCGCTACGCTTTCAGGGCAAATGACTCGCCGGAGCGATGCCGCGTTCCTGCTTGCCGCGGCGGGGCTCGGCTTCGTGCTGCGCCTTGCTTTTGGTCTTGGCTACTGGACGCAGGAAGTGCTCACCCGTGACGAACACGAGTACCTGTCGCTGGCGCGCAGTCTCACCGCCGGCCGCGGCTTCGTCTACGACGACGCGCTGCCGCCGGCGGAGTTCATGCCCTTCGGCCGCGCCCCCGGCTACCCGGCATTCGTGGCGCTCGCCGGCGGCGGCCGATCGGTGGCGACGTCGACGCCGACCGGCGTCAAGATCGCGCAGTCGATCGTCGGCGCCATCGGCGTGATGCTCGTTGGCGTGCTTGCCGGTCGGCTCGCCGGCCCGCGCGCACTGCGCGCGGCCGCGGTCCTCGCGGCGGTCTATCCGCCGCTGGTGTGGATCGCGGCCTACGTCTACAGCGAGGCGCTGTTCTGGCCGATCGGGCTGGCGGTCGTCTGGCTCTTCGATCGCGCGGCGACGGCGCGCGACGGCGCCGTGAAATCGGCGGCGCTGTGCGGCGTCGTTGCCGGCGCGGCGATTCTGATTCGCCCGGCGCTGTTGCTGTTCATGCCGCTCGCGGCGCTATGGCTGCTGCGGCAGCGCCGGATCGGCGCCGCGGTGGCGTTGACGATCGGCACGCTGGCCATCGTCGCCCCGTGGACCGCGCGCAACTACGCGCATCACGGCAAACTGGTGCTGGTCGCCTCGGACGGCGGCGTGACGTTCTGGACCGGCAACCACCCGCAGGCCATCGGTGAAGGCGACATGGCGGCCGTGCCGGCGATCAAAATCGCGAATCGCGCGCTGCGAGACGCGCATCCCGGCCTCGACGAAGAAGCGATGGAGCCGCTCTACTATCGGGACGCGCTGGCGTGGATTCGCGCCAACCCGGCGACCTGGATCGTGCTCGAGGCGAAAAAACTCTTTTACACCTTTGTTCCAATCGGACCGTCGTACCGCCTGCACTCGCGGCTCTACTACGTGGCGACGCTGCTTTCATATCTGCCGGTGCTCGCGCTGGCCGTGGCCGGGTTCATCAAGCTCGGCGACGCCAGACGCGCATCGCCGGGCCTGTGGCTGATGGCCGCGTCGGCGATTGCCGTCTGTCTCGTCTTCTTTCCGCAAGAGCGATTTCGGATTCCGACCATCGATCCGACGCTGCTGATTTGCGCCAGTGCGCTGTTCGCGGCGCGCCGCGAGACCTGATCGATGCGTCACGTGGTTGTCATGCTCGCGACGTCGTATCCCCGGTTTCCGGGTGACGGCGTCGGCAGCTTCATGGAGCCAATCGCGAAGAGCGTCGCGGCGCGCGGCCACGAGGTGCACATGGTCGCGCCCTGGCATCCGGCGATCACGCGCGGCAAGGTCGAGGACGGCGTGTTCTTTCACTTCTACAAGTACGCACCGGCCGCATCGCTCAACGTCTTCGGGTACGCGGGTGGTCTCCGCGCCGACACGGCGCTCAAGGCCGCGGCCTGGGCGATCGCGCCGGCGGCGCTGGCCGCCGGCTGGTTCAAGGCGTGGCGGGTGGCGACGAAGAAGCGCGCCACGGTGATGCACGGTCATTGGGTGATTCCCGGCGGCGTCACTGCGATGCTGGCGGCGGGATCGCGCCCGCTGGTCATCAGCCTGCATGGTTCGGACGTGTTCGTGGCGGAGCAGCACGGCGCGGTGCGGCGCGCGGCCCGGGCGGCGTTCGCGCGCGCGGCATGGGTGACCGCCTGCAGCGACGACCTGCGTACCCGCGCGATTGCGATCGGCGCCGACGCCAGCCGAATCGAGACGGTGCCGTACGGCGTCGATGCCGTGCGCTTCGCGCCGAACGCCGTGACCCGCGCAGCGGTACGCCGCGAGCGCGGACTGGGCGACGCGCCAGTGGTGTTCGCCGCTGGCCGGCTGGTCAACAAGAAGGGCTTCGAATTCCTGATCGACGCCGCCGCGCGCCTGCGCGTCGATCTGCCGTCCTTGCGCGTGCTGATCGCCGGCGACGGCGACCTGCGCGACGAGCTTGCGCAGCGCGCCGCGGCAATCGCGCCGGCCGTCCAGCTGATCGGCAACGCCGGCCAGGACGAAGTCGCGCGACTGTGCGCGGCCGCGGATGTGATCGCGGTGCCGTCAGTGCACGACCAGGCCGGCAACGTCGACGGGCTGCCGAATTTTGCGCTCGAGGCGCTGGCCAGCGCGACACCGGTGATCGCGACCGGCGTCGGCGGCCTGCCCGCGGTCGTGCGCGACGGACTGACCGGCCGGATCGTCGCCGAACGCGACGCCGCGGCACTGGCGGCGGCGATCGATTCGCTGCTGGCGCGTCCCGCTGAGGCACGCACGTTGGGCGACGCCGCGCGCGCGCTGGTGATGCGCGACTACGGCTGGGCGCGGGTAGCCGAACGGTTCGAGATGGCCTACGATGTGGGGGCTGCTCGATGACTGTCGACGATTTCTATCGCGGCCGCCGCGTCCTCGTCACCGGCGGACTCGGCTTCATCGGATCGAATCTGGCGCGGCGCCTCGTCGATCTCGGCGCCGACGTGCTGCTCATCGACGCACTGATTCCCGACTCCGGCGGCAACCTGTTCAACATCGCCGGCCTGGAATCGCGGCTGCGCGTCAACATCGCCGACGTGCGCCAGGCCTCGACGATGAACGACCTGGTCCAGGGCCAGGATGTCATCTTCAATCTCGCCGGCCAGGTCAGCCACATCGACAGCATGCGGGACCCGCACACCGATCTCGACATCAACTGCCGCAGTCAATTGACGCTGCTCGAAGCCTGCCGGCAGCACAACCCGGCGGCGAAAGTGGTGTTCGCCGGCACGCGGCAGATTTACGGACGGCCTGAGCGCCTGCCGGTCGACGAGACCCACCTGGTCCGGCCAACCGACATCAACGGCATCAACAAAGCCGCGGGCGAGTACTACCATCTCGTCTACAACAACGTCTTCGGTGTTCGCGCCTGCTCGCTGCGCTTGACCAACGTCTACGGGCCGCGCCAGCTGATTCGCCACAATCGTCAGGGCTTCATCGGATGGTTCATCCGGCTCGCCCTCGAGGGCAGGGAGATCCAGATCTACGGCGACGGCAGCCAGATCCGCGATTTCGTCTCCGTCGATGACGCCGCCGACGCGTTCCTGCGCGCCGGCGCCACCGACGTGGTCAACGGCGACGTGTTCAACGTCGGCGGCAGCGAGCCGATCGCGCACCGCCACCTCGTCACCCTGCTGATCGACATCGCCGGCGGCGGCTCCGTCAAGTTCGTCGACTGGCCGGACGACAAGCGCAAGATCGACATCGGCTCGTTCTACTCGGACTCGTCGAAGTTCACCGCCGCCACCGGCTGGACGCCGCGGACGACGCTGCGCGACGGGCTGCGGCGGACCCTTGACTTCTACCGTGCGCACTTCGATCGCTACCTCGAGTCGCCACAGGAAACCGCCGTCCGATGACGCTCCGGATTCCGTTCATGTCGCTCGTGCCCGGCGAAGACGCGGCCGTCGTTCGCGCCGCCATCGATCGGGTCGTCCAGCGGGGCTGGTTCATTCTCGGCCCCGAGTTGGCAGCGTTCGAGGCGGAGTTCGCCGCCGCATCAGGCAGCAAGTACGCGGTCGGCGTCGGCACCGGCACCGACGCCCTGGCGCTGGCCCTGCGCGCGATGGGCATCGGCCGTGGCGATGAAGTGATCACCACACCGCTCTCGGCGGCCTACAGCGCCCTCTCGATCATGATGGTCGGGGCGACGCCGGTGTTCGCGGACATCGACGATGAACGGCTGACGTTGGATCCGGCGGCGACCGAGGCGGCAATCACGCCGCGGACCGCCGCCATCCTCCCGGTCCATTTGTACGGCCAGCCGGCAGACATGATTCGGCTGTCGCTCATCGCCGAGCGGCACGGCCTGGCGATCCTCGAGGATGCCTGTCAGTCGCACCTGGCGACGTGCGCCGGCACGGCGGTGGGCACCTTTGGAATCGCCGGCGCGTTCAGTTTCTACCCCACCAAGAATCTCGGCGCGCTCGGCGACGCCGGAGCGATCACCACCAACGACGCGGCGTTTGCCGAGAAGCTCAAGCGCTTGCGCAACGGGGGCCAGACCGATCGCTATCACCACGTCGAGTTCGGCGTGAACACGCGGCTCGACGAAATACAGGCGGCGATCCTGCGGGCGCGCCTCGAGCTGCTGCCGGCGTGGACCGATCGACGGCGCGCGTTGGCGGCGCGCTACCGCGCCGCGCTGGCCGGAGGGCCGGTGCGCGTGATGGCGGAATGCGATCCCGGCCATGTCTATCATCTCTTTGTCGTGCGCCCGAGCGACCGCGCTGAGTTCCAGGCCCACATGGAACGCGCCGGCATCGGCACCCTGATTCACTATCCCGTGCCGATCCCGCGCCAACCGGCGTTCGCCGGCTTTGGCGGCGGCGCCTGCCCGATCGCCGATCGCGCCTGCGCCGAGATCTGCTCGATCCCGCTGAATCCGGCCCTGGCCGACAGCGACGTCGACGCCATCATCGACGCCGTACGGGCGTGGCGCCCCGCGTCCGCGGGCGCGAACGCGTAGGTCGCGATGTTGCGCGTCGTGCTGGCCGCCGGCGTCGTGGCGTATCTGCCCGGCGCGCTCCTGTTCCGTTTGCCGTGGTGGCGGCGCGACCTGCGCGCCGCGCTCGCCGCCGACGAACGGGCGTTCTGGGCGGTGCTGCTCAGCCTGTGCTGGTCGGTCGCCGTGACCCTCGCGCTGGCGCTGGCAAACCGGTACTCGTTCGATCGACTGCTCACCACCACCGCCGTCGTGTCCGTGCTGCTGGCACTGATCGTCCGGCTGCGGCTGCGTTACGACACGCCGGCGCCGCGGCCGGGCTGGTCAGCACTCGTGCCGATCGCGCTCGTGCTCCTCGGTGGCTCGCTCTATTTCCCTCCCTCGGAATACGTCATCGGCGGGAAAGATCCGGGGACCTACCTGAACGAGGGCATCCAAATCGCGCAGCGAGGCGCGGCGATCCCGACCGACGCAACGGTCGCCGCTGTGCCGGCGCCGCTTCGTGACTTGTTTTTTTCGATTGACCGTCGCGCCAGCGGCCTCGGCCTGTATTACGGCCTGCGCTTCATGGGTTTCTGGGTCGAGGACCCGCAAAGCGGCCGTGTCGTCGGACAATTTCCGCACGCGCTGCCGGCATCGATCGCCATCGGCTACGGCATCAACGGCTTGTCTGGAGCACGACAGGCCGTCGGCGTCTGGGCCATCCTCGGATTGCTGGCGGTCTATTACGCCGGAGCGCGCCAGTTCGGCGTCGTCGCCGGCGCCGCAGCTGCGGCGCTGCTGGCGATCAACGTGCTGCAGGTCTGGTTCGCGCGCGACCCCAGCGCCGAGATGGTGTCGCAGCCGTTGATTTTCGCGGCATGCCTCGCGTTTGGCTACGCGATGCAAGGGTCACGGGGGTTCTTCGGCGCGATCGCCGGTGCACTCGTCGGCCTGATGCTCTTCCTTCGCTACGACAACATCCTGACGATTGCGACCGTCGGTGGAGCCGCGGCGCTGTTGCCTGCGGCGCGCGCCAGCGTCGGCGCGGCATTTCCCGTGGCGCTGGCGAGCACCAGTGCGCTCGGCTTCTGGTACCTCCACGGGCCGATGCGCGGCTACGCCGACTACCCTTCAGCCGTGATTCGCGATCGCGGCGGCTTGTGGCTGGTCGTCCCCGTCGCGATCGGCGCTCTCGTCATCCAGCAACTGCTCAAGCGCGAAGCCGTCGGCGGACTGGCACGCCGATGGATACCGATCGCCGGCGCCTGCGCCCTGGTCGGCCTGGCCATCTACGCCTACTTCTTTCGGCAGCAGGCGGGCCGATTGGCGATCCACGATGCGATGGCCTTCCGGGCGTTCGCCTGGTACGTCACGCCGGCGATGCTCGGACTCGGCGTCGCCGGCATCGCAGTGACCACGGTTCGGCAGTTCTGGACCAACCCCGCGTTGTTCATGACCATCGCCGGCTACGCGGTGACGTTTTTCTACAAGATTCAGATCGCTCCGGTTCACTTCTGGAGCATGCGGCGCTTCCTCGCGGTGGTGCTCCCGGCGACCGTGCTCGGCATCACGGCGCTGGCCGCGGAAGCAGGACGACGGCTGGCCCCGGCGCGGGCGCAGGCCGTCGTCGCGGCGATTGCCGTGATCGCCGTGGCGATGCCGGCGGCGTGGATCTTCTGGGCACAGTCTGCGCCGGTGCGACACCACGTCGAATATGCCGGCTTGATCCCCAAGCTCGAGGCGCTCGCCGCGCGGATCGACGATCACGACCTGCTGATCGTCGAGTCACGCGATGCCGGCTCCGATCTGCACACCCTGGCGCTGCCGCTCGCCTACATCTACGCCCGCAACGTGCTCGTGCTCGCATCGGCGGCGCCCGACAAGCGGTCGTTCGAGAACTTCGTGCTGTGGGCGCAATCCGCGTATCCACGCGTGCTGTTCCTCGGCGGCGGCGGCACCGACCTGCTGACACGGCGCATCACCGCGGCGCCAATCGCCAGCGAACAGTTCCAGGTGCCGGAGTACGACGCGCCGACCAACGCCTATCCATCCGGCCCGCGACGCAAGGATTTCGAGTTCAGCCTCTACCGCCTGTCGACGGCGGCTCCCAACGCGGCGGCGCCGATCGTGGTGACTGTCGGTAGCCGGGATGATTTGCAGGTGCTGCGGTTCTTCGGCAAGGAGAAACTCGGGACCGATGGCACGCCGTTTCGCTGGACCGGCGCCCAGTCCTTCGTGGCGCTGCCCGGCATCACCACCGCCGCGCGCGAAGTGCGAATCTCGATGAGTCACGGCGGGCGGCCGGCCTCCGCGCCGCCGCCGGTCGTCGAAGTCGCCGTCAACGACCGCGTCCTCGGCACCGTGACGGTGACGGCGGATCTGCAGGACTACACGTTTGCGTTGCCCGCGGATCTCGTCGCCGCGGCCGCCGCGGACACCGAGCCGGTCCGGTTGCGGCTACGCGTGCCGACCTGGAATCCACAGGCGATCCTCGGCGGCGTTGACAATCGCGATCTCGGGGTCATGGTGACGCGGGTCGAGGTGCGGTGAACTCGCGACTGCAACCGGCTCTGGCCGTGGTGGCCGCGCACATGACCGCGACGATCGCGGCCATCGGGGCGATGCTGGTGGCGATGTATCTGGCCGCGATGGTGGGATTCGCGAAGCCGGACGGCCGCGTCGTGTTCGGCGACGCGACGCACCACTTCGTGCAACTGCGGTCGCTGGTGTTCGATCGCGATCTGCACTTCCAGAACGAGTACGTCCGGCTCTACAAACTCCGCGGTAACGACGTCGGCAGCGAGTACGTGTTCACCGATCTGACGCCAACCGGGCATGTCCGCAACTACATGCCGATCGGGCCGGCGCTGCTGTGGGCGCCGCTCTACCTGCTGGCGGCAGCCGCGCAACTGTTGCTCGCGGCGATCGGCCTGGCATCGGCGCCGGACGGGTACGGCCGGGTGCTGCAGATGATGCCGGGGGTTTCAGGCGTGCTCGCGGCGACGCTCTCGGCGTGGATCAGCTTCCGGCTCGCGCGTCGGTATGCCGACGACGTCAGCGCGGCCGTGGGGACATTGGCGATCTGGCTGGGATCGCATGCGATCTACTACTCCCTGGTCTCGCCCGCGTATTCGCATGCGGCGTCGATGTTCACGAGCGCGCTGTTTTTTTCCGCCTGGCTGTCGTCGCGCGAGCGGCGATCGCTCGGCCGGTTTGCCGTCTGGGGCGCGCTCGCCGCCCTCTGCGCGCTGATGCGCTGGCAGGACGCGATCTTCGCGGTGATTCCGGCGTTCGACGCGCTCACCTGGCGGGCCCCGGCCGTCAAGCGACTCCAGGCACTGCTCGCCGCGGCCGCCGCCTGGCTGCTCGTCTTCTCGCCGCAGATGGCCGTGTGGAACGTGCTCTACGGGCAGCCGTTCGCGATTCCGCAGGGGCCGTCGTTCATGCAGTGGTGGACGCCGTCGCTGTTGAGCGTGCTGTTCTCGGTCAGCCACGGGCTGTTCACGTGGGCGCCGATTCTCGTGCCGTCGGTCTGGGGCTTGATCACGTGGGCGCGGCGCGAGCGTGACGCGGGCGTCGCCGTGATCGTCGTCGTGCTCGCGTCGTGGTACGTCAATGCCGCCGTTTCCGACTGGTGGGCCGGCGAAGCGTTCGGCGCGCGCCGGTTCCTGTCGCTGTTTCCGCTGTTCGTGCTCGGCATGGCGACGTGGCTGCAGGCGGCGACAACCGAGGCGGCGCGGGTGCGTCGCCTGGCCGTGACGGCGGCGCTCTTCGTCGCCAACGGATTGCTGCTGTTACAGTACCAACTCTTCATGAAGGGCCTGTCGTCGGTCGCGCCGCTGCCACATGAGCCGTTCGACATGTGGCTGGCGCGCTTCGTGGTGCCGTTCCGTCTGCTGGCATGGTGGCTCGGCTAACGCCGGAGGCCGCGAATCGCCGCACCGGGCGCGCGCTGTTCCTGCTTGCGCTCGGCATCTACCTCGTCACCGCCGGCGGCAGTCTGACCAGCACCGACGCGGTCGTGTCCTTCGATCTGACCGCGAGCGTCGTCGAGCGCGGCAGCATCGCGCTCTCGAGCAACCTGATCGGATCGAATGCGATCGAAGGCGCGGATGGGCGTTATTACTCTCCGTTCGGCATCGCTCAATCGGTGTGGGACGCGCCGTTCTATCTGATCGGACGCGCGATCACCGCGGCCGGTGTGCGCATCGGCAAACCGGACAGCATCCCGAAAGCGCTCGTCGCACTGAGCCAGACGCTGCTGGCCGCGGCGATCGTGGGGCTGACGTTCCGGCTCGGCCTGGTCGTCGCCGGGTCGCGGGCCGCCGCGGGCTGGGCGGCGTTGACCCTGGCGATGGGCAGCCTGCTGTGGCCCTACGCGCGCTTCGGATTCAATCAGCCGCTCGCCTGCGCGACGCTGCTCGCTGCCGTGCTCGGCGCGATCGAGGGCGTTCGTCACGACGACGACCGGCGAATCCGGCGCGCCGGATGGTGGCTCGCCGCGGCGCTGCTGACCCGTCACGAAATCATGATCGCGATGCTGCCATTCGCCGGCTGGCTGTGGCTGGCTGGCCAGCCCACCGCCGCGATTCGGACGCGACGGCTCAAGGCATTTGCGCCGGGCGTCACGTCGGGCCTGGGGTTCTGGTTGATCTATAACTGGGTTCGTTTCGGCAATCCGCTCGAGCCCGGCTACCTGCGCGACCCGGTGCCGGGCTTCGGCGCGTCGGTGGTCGCCGGCGTCGCCGGCCTGTTGTTCAGCCCGGGCGGATCGATCCTGCTGTATTCACCCTTCGCTGCGCTTGGCCTCTGGGGACTCTGGCGCGAGCGCCGTGACGGCGATCGTGCCATCGCCTGGTTCTTCGCAGCGCTGATCGCCGCGTTCCTCTTCTTCTATGGACAGCTCAGCAACTGGACGGGCTGGCGGGCCTACGGCCCCAGATACATGGTGATCACGCTGCCGTACTTCGCGGCCGGGTTGGCGCTGTGGCTGCGCGCGTTGACGCCGCGCCAGCTGCGCGCGGCGGGCGCCGCCGTCTGTCTCATCGGGTTCGTGGTCCAATGGCCTGGAGTGCTGATGGACTACGCCAAGGTCAGCCAGGCCGACGCTGTCGCGCGCGGCAGCCAGCCGACCCGCCAGGAGTTGCAGTGGGGATGGCGCGAGTCGATGCTGGCACGGAATACCACCGCCGCCCTGATCGCCGTGCCGGCCAACCTGCGCTACGTCGCGGGGATCGAGTCGCCGCCGCACATCCCTGCACCGGCCGGCCCCGACGACCGCGGCTTCTCGCAGCAACTGTCGTTCAGCCTCGACTGGTGGTGGCTCTACTTGTTTTATCTGGGAGTCGTTCCGCGCCCGGCGCTGCTGGCGATTGCCGCGGCGGCGCTGATCTGGATCGTGTACTGGTCGCGACGACTCGCGCTCTGATGTTCGATCATCTTCAGATTCCCCGTGGCCGCGAGCGCGTGCTGGTCGGCACTGCCGATCTGGCGCTGGCGCCGCTGCGTCTGTTCCGGCGCCGTGCCGCCACCGGCACCGTCACACGCGTGCTGCTGCTGCGGCTCGAGCGCATCGGCGACCTTCTGATGGTCCTCGATGCGATTGCGGCCGCGCGCGCGGCTTGGCCGGACGCCGAAATCGATCTTGCGGTGGGCAGTTGGAACGCGCCGCTGGCGCGATTGATTCCCGGGCTGGCCCGGCTCGAAGTCGCGGACGTTCCGTGGCTGGCGCGCGAGGGCACGGGCGAACGGTGGACCACGCTGCGGGCGAAGGCGCGGAGCTGGCGCGCGCGCGGCTACGATCTGGTGATCAACTTCGAGCCGGACATTCGCAGCAATTACCTGTCGTGGCTGACCGGAGCGGCGCGGCGTTTCGGCTACTTCACCGGCGGCGGCGGCGCGTTTCTCACCGACGCGGCGGCCTACGATCCGCGCCAGCATGTCGCCGTCAACGCGCGGGCGATTGTCGCCCGCGCCGCTGGAGCGACGGCCGGCGACGGCAGCGTCAGGCACGGCGCGCACACGATGCTGCAGCCGCCAGCCGAGGCCCTGGCGCGCGCCCACGCCTTGCTCGGCCACGCGCCGCGGCCCCACGTCGGCGTGCACGTCAGCGGCGGGCGCCAGTCAAAGCAGTGGCATCTTGAACGGTTCGCCGCCGTCGCGCGCGATCTGGCGCGCGGACGAGGAGCGACCATCGTGCTGACCGGGTCGGCGGGGGATCGTCCGATGGTCGACGAAGTCGCACGCGCGCTCGAGGGGGTGCGCGTGATCGATGCCGCCGGCGACGTCGACCTGCCGACGCTGGCGGCGGTCCTGGCCGATCTCGATTTGCTCGTGACCAGCGACACCGGACCGATGCATCTTGCCGGCGCCATGCACACGCCGATCGTCGCGCTGTTCGGCCCGTCGCATCCGGAACGCTACGGCCCGCTGGCGATGCAGCATCGAGTGATTCGCGTCGATCTCCCGTGTAGTCCGTGCGGCCAGGTCCGGCTGCCGCCGGCGCGGTGCCGCGGCCACGTGCCCGACTGCATGGACGGCATCACCGTCGACGCCGTCGTCCGCGCTGCCCACGATCTGCTCGACGCCAACGCCCAACCGCCGCGGCAGGTGCAAATCTAGATGACGGCATCGATTCGGTGCGTCTCGGCCGGCGGCGCGTCGGTGACCGTCGAGCTCGCGTCGGCGCTGACGCCGGCGTTGCGCGACCGCGCCCGCGGCGACACCAATCAGTGGATCAAATCGCTGCGTCACGCGCGCTACGGCAGCGCCTCGATGCGCGAGCGTTTCACTTACCGCGACGACTCGCTGTGGTGGTTCACCGAGCTGTATCTGCAGAAGATGCGCCGGCTCGACACCGCGGTCGCGGCGGTGCTGGCCTTCGACGCCATTCAGGCGGCGCACGCGCCGGCGCGCGTCGAGATCGCGACGCGCGACGGCGCGATTCGCGAAGCCGCGCTCGCCTTTGGCCGCGCCCGCGGCGTCGCGGTGTCGCTCGCGGCGAGCGACACCGCGCGCTCACGGCACGGCTGGCCGGGGTTTCTGGTCGGGCTGACCGCCGAGCTCGCGCGCCTGCGTCCGGCGCGGCCGGCGCGGGTGGCGCGGCGGCCGCGCGTC
>DASUGM010000246.1:0-7665 GCA_036274055.1 Vicinamibacterales bacterium
GGCAGAGCATGGGCGATCGCGCGATCTGGCGAAGGACGTACTGAGAACAGATAGCCGCGGATCAACTCGTTGAGCACAAACATGCCTCGCCGTCCCCAGTTCTCATCTCGCCCTTCGCCCGATCGCGCGATCGCCCATGCACTGCCATGGCCCGATCGCTCGATCGCCCATCGCCCATGACATGGAGCACCGTCCATGTCGTACATCGAACTTCATACCTCATCGGCTTTTTCATTTTTGGACGGCGCGACGCTCCCCGAGGCGCTGATCGAGCGCGCGGCCGAGCTCGGCTACCCCTCGTTGGCGCTGCTCGATCGCGATGGCGTTTACGGCGCGCCGCAGTTCTATCGCGCCGCGAAGAAAGCGGGGATCAAAGCGATCGTTGGGGCAGAGCTCAGTATTGGCCCAAGGCCACAGGCCCAGGGCCCAAGTCCGCCCGCTGGACCGACGGCTAAGCCTGAGGCGACTAAACATCCTTGGGCCTTGGGCCTGGGGCCCTGGGCCTTACCGGTCCTGGTCTCCAGTCCTGAGGGATATCGCAATCTGTGCCGAGTGATTACCCGCGCGAAGCTGCGTTCGCCGAAGGGCGAAGCGACGTTCACGCTGCAGGACTTCGATGGCCACGCCGCCGGACTGATCGCGCTGGTCGGCCGGCAGGCGCTCGCCGCCGAGCGCCACGGCGTCGGCGGGCTCATCGATCAGCTGGTCGGCGTCTTCGGCCGGCCGAACGTCTGCATCGAGCTGCAGCGTCATTTCCGGCGCGACGATCAGACGGCGATCCAGTCGCTGCTCGATCTCGGGGCGGCGTTTCGCGTGCCGGTGATGGCGACCAACGGCGTCCGTTTCGCGACGCCGGAGGCGCGCCCGCTCTACGACGTCCTCACCTGTCTGCGTCACAAGACGACGTTGGCCGAGGCGGGGCGGAAGCTGGCGGTCAACGCCGAGCGTTACCTGAAAACGCCGCAGCAGATGACCCGGCTGTTCGCGGATCTGCCGCAGGCGCTGGCCGGCACCGAGGCGCTGGCCGAGCGGCTCGAGTTCACGCTCGCGAATCTCGGCTATCGCTTTCCCGATTACCCGGTGCCGGACGGCGAGTCGCAGGTGTCGTTTCTGCGGCGGCTCACGCAGGTCGGCGCGCGCGATCGCTACCGGCCGTATCACGATCGCGCCCGCGCCCAGATTCAGCGCGAGCTCGATCTGATCGAGAAGCTCGATCTCGCCGGCTACTTTCTCATCGTCTGGGACATCGTCAATTTCTGCCGGCAGCAGGGGATTCTCGTGCAGGGCCGCGGCTCGGCGGCCAACAGCGCGGTCTGTTACTCGCTCGGGATCACCGCCGTCGATCCGGTCGGGATGGAGCTGCTGTTCGAGCGGTTTCTGTCGGAGGAGCGCGGCGAATGGCCGGACATCGATCTCGATCTGCCGAGCGGCGACCGCCGTGAGCGCGTGATTCAGTACGTCTACGAGCGCTACGGCAAGCTCGGCGCGGCGATGACCGCCAACGTCATCACCTATCGCGGCCGGAGCGCGGCGCGCGAAGTCGGCAAGGCGCTCAGCCTCAACGACGACGAGATCGATCGGCTGGCGCGGATGATGAGCCAGTTCGAGTTCGTCGATCCGGAGGAGACGATTGCGCGCAACCTGCGCGAAGCCGGGCTCGATCCCGACGACCAGCGCTTCCGTCAGTTCGCCAACCTCTGGCGCGACATGCAGGACCTGCCGCGCCATCTCGGCCAGCATTCTGGCGGCATGGTCGTCTGCCAGGGCCGGCTCGACGAGGTCGTGCCGCTCGAAAACGCCTCGATGCCAGGCCGCGTCGTCGTCCAGTGGGACAAGGACGACTGCGCGGATCTGGGGATTGTCAAAGTCGATCTCTTAGGCCTTGGCATGATGGCGGCCCTTGAAGAAGCGCTCGTCATTGTCAACAGCGTCGGGACGAGCGCTCAGTCAACTTCAAACTCGAAACTTCAAACTCAAAACTCAGAAACTGTAGAACCTAAGTTTCAAGTTTCAAGTTTCGAGTTTGATGTTCCACCGAAGGTGGAGGTCGATCTAGCGCATCTTCCCCCCGACGATCCCACCGTCTATCGCATGCTCCAGAACGCCGACACCATCGGCGTGTTTCAGGTCGAGTCACGCGCGCAGATGGCGACGCTGCCGCGGATGCGGCCGGAACACTTCTACGATCTCGTCGTCGAGGTCGCGATCATCCGGCCGGGGCCGATTGTCGGCAACATGGTGCATCCGTATCTGGCGCGGCGGCGCGGCGAGCAGCCGGTGACCTATGCGCACGCGTTGCTCGAGCCGGTGCTCAAACGCACGCTCGGCGTGCCGCTGTTCCAGGAGCAACTGCTGCGGATGGCGATGGTGGTCGCGAATTTCACCGGCGGCGAGGCCGAAGAACTGCGCCGGGCGATGGGCTTCAAGCGCTCGATGAAGCGGATGCAGCAGATCGAGACGCGGCTGCGCGACGGCATGACGCAGAACGGCATCACCGGCGAGGCTGCCGATCAGATCGTGCTGTCGATCACGTCGTTCGCGCTCTACGGATTTCCCGAGTCGCACGCCGCCAGCTTCGCGCTGATCGTCTATGCCAGCGCGTACCTCAAAGCACACTATCCGGCGGCGTTCTACACGGCGCTCCTCAACAATCAGCCGATGGGCTTCTATCACCCGGCGACGCTGGTCAAGGATGCGCAGCGCCACGGGGTGCGGTTTGCGCCGGTGTGCGTCCAGATTTCCGATTGGAACTGTCGCGTTGAAGAAGACGGGGCGGTCAGACTTGGATTGCGATATGTGAAAGGGCTGAGGGAAGAAGCGGGACGGCGAATTGAAAATCAAAAGCAGGCCCTGGGCGTTGGGCCCTTGGCCCTGGCGAGGTTCTCGACACTCGATGCACTGGTGACGCGTACGGGCTTGAAGCAAGACGAGATTCGAACCCTCGCAGAGATCGGCGCCCTGGCGTCATTTGGCGGCGATCGTCGAACCGCGTTATGGCAAGCCGAACGCGCCGGCCGCCCAGCCGGACCATTGCTGAGCGACGAAGAGCAGGAGCACGAGGAACCTCCAGGCCCCAGGGCCCAGCGCCCAGGGCCTGACAGTGAATCCCCGCTCCCCGAGATGGATCTGCTGGATCGCATCACGGCCGACTATGACGGCACCGGCCTGACCATCGGTCCGCATCCGATGTCGTTGATTCGCGGCTCGCTGGCGCCGCGCGGAGTCCAGCGCGCGTTCGATCTCACCCGCGGCCGGCCGGGACGGCGCGTCCGCGTTGCCGGCGCGGTGATCACGCGTCAGCGGCCGGGCACGGCGAAGGGATTTGTGTTCCTGTCGCTCGAGGACGAGACCGGCATCGCCAACATCATCGTCAATCCCGACGTCTACGCCGCGCACAAGCGGGTGATCGTCGACGAGCCGTATCTGCTGATCGACGGCACGCTGCAGCATCAGCAGGGGTCGGTGTCGGTCAAAGCCGATCGCGTCGAGGCGCTGAGATACTCGGGCCCGACACTCGAGTCGCATGATTTTCACTAGCCCGCAGCGACGCAGAGGCTTGAGATCGCCGTGCTAGCATGCGCCACTCGAATCAGATGACATCGCGCTCTGAGCCATATCGCACCGATCCCATCCGGCGCCGCTGGAGTGGAGCGATCTGGGTAATTGAACTGGGGCTGCTGCTGATTGTCGGGCGCAGACCCGAACCTCCGTGGGACACGGCGCTCGTATTCCTAGTCGGACTCGCCTGGTGTGTGCAGGGCATCGACGCCATTCGCACCGGGCAGGCCGAGCTGACCTTTTCCGTCTGGCTCAGGTTTGGCGCCGAACGTCGAGGGCAGCCGATTCGATTCTGGTTGCCAACTACCGCGAATCTCGTTCTCGGCGGCTGGGCACTTGCTCTCGTGCTGAAAGGCGGCGTGAGTTAGGCACGGAGCACGTCGTTGTGAAGTCGTGCGGAGGTGCTCGCCATGGTTGCTCGCACTAGATCGTGTCGCCATTGAGGTCGCGGAGCAGTCGGCTCAGCGAGCGCGGGCCGGTCTGCCGTCTTGGCTTGGGCAAATTGGAGGCACGTCGCGTGGCCGGTTGTGCCCGACCTGCTGCCACCAACATCAAGACCGGATGGTCCGTCGCCTCCACGGGTTGCAGGATCGCTACCGGCAGGCCGTGCTCGGTGATCGTCACTGTCTCGCCGCGCTTGACCCGATCGAGGTAGACGCTGAGATTCTTTCGAGCCTCACGGATGCCAATGGCAGCCATGTAGTACATGGTACACAATTGGTGAGCGTCGCTTTACAGCAGCTTGCATCCGAAGTGCCTGGTGTAATCCTGCGCCGCTGCGACGGACGCGCGTAAGCCAATCGCCACATGAAACACCAAGCGCTGCTCGCAGTCCTGCTGACACTTGCATTCGGCTGCGAGGTGAGCTCGCTACCTCCCGTGCCGCCGCCGGCGCCTCCGTACGGTCCCTCGTCAGCAGATCAATTGGTCGATGCACTGGGAGATGGCCCGCGCTGTCGGCCGACCGGCGGACTCGACTTCGCGCATCGTTCGTATTCGACGCCGCTCTCGGTGGCGGACGCCGAGCTCATTCTTGTTTGTACGACGAGTTTTGAATTCGGCAGCATGCCACCCAAGCGGCAAGGACATGCATTCAATGTCGTATGGGCGCAGCCTGACGCTGTGGACAGATTCCGAACTGTCGCGACAATTGCGGGGCCCGCGGGTCGCTTATACGCGCTGGCGGCGCTGCAGACGTTGGCGAAATCCGAGGGCGGCCGTCTCGAGGCAGAACTGGCGCGCGACACGCGGCAGGTGTTCGTAAAAGACCACGATGTCGTACGCGGGCTTCGCGCGGCGTCAGACTTGATCGAACTCGTCAAGAGGAGACAGATCGGCGAGGAGTTCCTGCGCGAACGTGTAGCAATCGACGACTACTTCAACAAGACGCGCTGATAAACGCGCGCAGCATGCCTGACTCGCAACCAGCTCACGGCTTACGGCTCACGGCTTACGGCTTACGGCCGCACGACGCACAACGCACTGCGCACCGCGCACGGTCGCTATTGCCGTATGAGCCACGCCACCGGCTGATCCAGCGCCGTCCCCGGCGGCATCACCTGCGCTGAACGCTCGAGGTCCTTCCATGTCAGCGGTCCGCGAATGCCCCACGGCCGGATCGTCACGGTGCGGGCGGCGGGATCGACGGTCACCACCACGAAGCTCTGAAAAAACGGCGCGACGTTGTAGTCGAACATCGCCGAGAGCCATTCCGGCGACGACGGCCAGGCGCCGAACTCACGCGTCCAGAACCACGCGCCCCACTTCCACCACGGCGTCGTCGTCGTGATCTTTGCGACGACGTCACGGTGGTTCGGATAGTAGGCCCAGTCGGTGGTCGCCGGCTGCGCCGGCCAGGCGAGCGACGTGCCGAAACTCAGATACGCGCCGCCGCCGCCGTTGACGAAGTGATGGACGAGCGGCGCGTCGGCAGCGCTGTCGCCGCGCTCCGCGTAGTACTCGAGGTCGTGCGTGTCGCCGGCCATGACGATCTGGACGCCGTGCTCGCGCAGCAGGCTGCGCACCGCCGTGAAATCCTCATCGCCCGCTGAGACGTCATGGCCGCCGGCGAAAAACGGGTGACCGAGCACGGCCATCATCATCTTCCCGCGCGACGCCTCCAGCGCCGCGCGCAGCCACGTCAGCTGTTCAGGATCGATGCGGCGAAGCACGCCCGTATCGATGCCGAACAAGGCAAAGTCGGGCGTCTGCACCTGGAAGAACGGCGCCTGCTGAAATCCGGTCGGCACGCCGTACTGGCCGCGCAGCGCGGCGGCCTTGCCGATGAGATCGTCGATGACCGCATCGGTCGTGCTCGACACATTGTCGTCGGCGTCGATCCGCGCGCGCATGGCCAGCCGAGCGGCCTCGGGTCGCAGGAACGTTGCCGCGAAGCCTTCGAGCGCGTCGTACCAGTCGTGATTGCCGGGGATCGCGAACACCGGCTTGGTGACGCCCATGAACGGCAGCCAGAATCGCAGCTCGTAGTCGCGCATCGCGCCGGTGGGATACACGACATCGGACGACAGCACGACGAATTTCACGTCCTCGGCCGCGGAAGCGCGAATCAGCGAGTCGCGGAGGACGTGCTGGCTGGCGTCGCCTTCGCCGGTGTCGCCGATGACCACGAACGAGAACGGCGCCGATGCGGCCACGCCGGGCGGCGTCACCATGAACCCTCGTCCATCGATCGTCGTCTGGCCGCCGGTGACGACGGCGCGGACCATCGCCTCGCGCCAGGTATCGGTGCGCTGCGCGGCCCACGAGTTCCACATGCCGGCCGCCCAGTTCTCGGTGTCGAAGTACCAGCTCATGCCCCAGATCGGCACCGAGGCGACGACGATGGCAGCCAGCGGCAGGCCGATCTGCAAGCCGCGCCCGAGCGCGACGGTCAGCGAGTAGCGCGCCGAGCGCGCTCGAATCGCGAATCGCATCCGTGAGGTCAGCCACCATCGCACGGCGCGGTCGGCCCAGCGCGCCAGACCCACCGGCGCCGGCACCGCGAGCACCCGCTCCCACGCCCGCGCCTCGAGCCGGCGCGTCACTCGCCGGCCAAACAGCCGGAGCGGCACGATCACGAAGTAGGCGAGCACGAGGGCGCAGACGACGTCGCCAAGCACGGCGACCAGTGGCGCGACAATCCCCAGCGCCGTGCGATCGAATCCCATCCGGCTGACGTGAATCGTCAGCAGCACGACGAGCAACGCCGCGATCCAGCTGCGATCGGCCGCGGCGCGTTGCTCCTCGGACCGCTCGATCTGCGCGCTGGTTTCAGCGAGGCGCTCCGGTCGATCGATGCCGATGTCGGCAATGACACTCTGATCCGCATCTTGCTCGGAGTAGACCGGCGCGGTCGCGAGATTGACCGATGTCGCCGCGAGCCGCAGGCCGGCGGCGAGGCCGACGACCCAGTGCGCGGCGTAGCGGCCGACGAGGAGAATCGCCGCCGCAACCGCCAGATTCCACGCCATGGCTCCGGCCGCCTGCAACGCGGACTTTCCGGTGGTCAGTTGCTTCACCGTCAGCCATGCGTAGCGCAGCCCGTCGATGACAAACGGCACGGTCAGAAAGATCGCCAGCGCGGTCGCCGCCAGCCAGGAGGCATTCAGCAGCAGCAGACTGAGGAGCAGCGTGTAGGCGCTGCTCGACCAGGCGTTGTGTTGAGTGGCAGGTGTCCGGCGGCGGAATCCCTGGACGGCTTCGGCCGCGGCGCCGGCAAACAGCGCCAGCCCGGCGACACGCTCGGGTTCGGCGGCCCAGATCGGCGCGAATGCGGCGACGACGGCGAGTAGCGCCGCAAAGCCGGCCAATGCCCGCGTCCGTTCGCCGGCGGCGGCACGAGAAAGTGAGCTCACGGTCTCACTACTTTAGGCTGCGGGCTGCAGGCCGCCAGCGGTGAGCTCGAAATTCCGCTCTCCATCCCTTGCGAACGCCAGCAGCCTGCAGCGCGAAGCCCCCGCCGCCCGCTCAGGCGACTTGTTCGTAGAGCAGCCGGCCGTCGCCTTCGCCCTCGCTGACCTTGGCAATGATGACGGCGCAGACATCGCCGTTGGCGTCGAGCTCGAGCACGGTGTTGGCGCCCAGTTCACGCGTCGTCGCGCGCGCGGT
>DASUGM010000247.1:0-5670 GCA_036274055.1 Vicinamibacterales bacterium
ACGCCACGAGGCGGCGTCGCGGTTTGAGGAGGCAGGCGTGCTCACGACCGACGTGTCGAAGTTCCTGGGACACCGGAATCTCAGCACGACGACTCGATACCTCAACACAACCAGTCGCCGCCTTCGTCTCGCGTTGATGCGCGTGGAGGAGGCAAGAACAAGAGCGGAGTCAGACCGTCTTGCAAATTCTTGCAAAGACGGTGAGGAGAACACGCCGAACACAGACGGCGCCGAAGCGCCGTCCCTGCCAGGCAAGTCTTTGGTTTCCTAAGACTTAAAGGTTGGTGCGGAAGAGAGGACTCGAACCTCCACGCTCTTGCGAGCGCCAGCCCCTCAAGCTGGTGCGTCTGCCAGTTCCGCCACTTCCGCGTGGCCTTACTACTTACTTCGTCGTCAACTCAAAACTTGAAACTTGAAACTCTAAACTTGGTTCTCGGCGTTCTGGTTCCGAGTTTGAAGTTTGAAGTTTCGAGTTTCTTAAGATCCTGCGCCGCTCGCCGGCGGCGTCGGCTTCGCGCCTTCGACCGGCGGCGTGGCCGGTGCTGGCGCCGGCGTTGTCGATGGCGTACTTCCGCCGCCTGCGGGCGGCGTCGTCGACGGCGTGCTGCCGCCGCCGGCCGGCGGGGTTGTTGCCGGCGGAGTCGTCGGGCCGATCGGCAGCGGCGCCGGTGCGGCGGCCGGTGGCGGCGTCGCCGGACCGGAGACGCCACTCACGACCGAACCGCCGCCTGAGCGGCCCATCAAGCTCAGCACGAACGCGCCGATCAGGAACATCGACCCGAGAATCGTCGAGGCGCGGGTCAGCACGGTCGCGCCGGCGCGTGCGCCGAACGCCGTCTGGCTGCTCGCGCCGCCGAACGCGGCGGCGATATCGCCGCCCTTGCCTTGCTGAAGCAACACGACGACCAGCAGGAGCAGGCAGGTCAGCACGTAGATGGTCAGCATCAGGTAGTACAACATAAGCGTCCCAGCTTATCAGTGCCCGTGCCCAGTGCCTAGTGCCCAGCGCCTAGGGCCCGTGCCCAGTGCCCAGCGCCCAGCGCCCAGCGCCTAGGCCGTGCCTAGGGCCTAGGGCCTGACGCCCAGGGCCTGTGACCTGCATTTGGAGACAATCGCAAAGAACCCGCGCACGTCCAGGCTGGCGCCGCCGACGAGCGCACCATCGACGTCCGGCAGGCCGACCATCTCGTGAGCGTTCTCGGGCTTGACCGATCCGCCGTAGAGAATCCGGCACCGATCCGCCGCGCTGCCGCCGAACCACTGCCGCAGCCGGCCGCGGATGTGCTGATGCGCCTCGTCGCACTCACGTGCGGTCGCGTTCTTACCGGTGCCGATCGCCCACACCGGCTCGTAGGCGATTACCAGCGTGGCGATTTGATCGGCGCTGATCCCGTCGAGACCATGTTGAATTTGTCCGTCGAGGACGGCATTGGTGCCGCCGCGCTCGCGCTCCTCGAGCGTTTCGCCGATGCAGACGATCGGCGTGATTTCGCCGGCCAGCGCGGCGCGGGCCTTCCGGTTGACGAGCTCGTCGGTGTCGCCGAACAGCCGGCGCCGCTCCGAGTGACCGACGATCACGGCAGTCGCGCCGGCGTCTTTGATCATCGCGACGTTGATCGCCCCGGTGAAGGCGCCTTCGCGCTCGGGGTGGACGTCCTGCGCGGCGAGGACGAGACGCGTGTGCGTCGCGGCGTCGGCGGCAATCGGCAGCGCGGTGAACGACGGTGCCACCGCGATCTCGACGTCGGTGATCTCCTTGATCAACGGCTCGAGCTCGCGCACGAACGCGAGCGCCTCGCGCCCGGTCTTGTGCATCTTCCAGTTCGCGACGACGAGGGGCGTTCTCATGCAGACTCCCTGGTCAAACTTCAAACTCTAAACTTGAAACTCAAAACTGGGTTCTGAGATCTTTTGGTCCTGAGAACCAGTTTGAAGTTTCCAGTTTCAAGTTTTGAGTTGCTCGAGCGCGGCCACGCCCGGCAGCGCCTGCCCCGCGAGAAACTCGAGGCTGGCCCCGCCGCCGGTCGAGATGTGCGTCATCTTCCCGGCGACGCCGGCCTTGGTCACCGCCGCGACCGAGTCGCCGCCGCCGATGATGGTCGTGCCGTCCACCGCGGCGACCGCCCCGGCGACGCCGATTGTGCCCGCCGCGAAGGCGTCGATCTCGAAGACGCCCATCGGGCCGTTCCAGACGACGGTCTTCGCCGTCTTGATGATCTTCTCGTAGGCGGCGATTGTCTTCGGGCCGATATCGAGTCCCATCCGATCACCGATCTTCTCGTCGTCGATCGGCAACGTCTCCGCCGGCGCGCCGGCTTCGAGCTTCGGCGCGACCACGTGATCGATCGGCAGGGCGAGGGTGATGCCGCGCGCCTGCGCGCGCGCCAGCAAATCGGCCGCCGTCGCCACCAGATCCTGTTCGACGAGCGATTTGCCGACCGGTTTGCCCTGCGCCTTGAGAAACGTGTACGCCATCGCGCCGCCGACGACCAGCGCGTCGACGCGGCCGAGCAGGTTCTCGATGACTTCGAGCTTGTCGGAAACCTTGGCGCCGCCCAGGATCGCGACGAACGGCCGCTCGGGATGACCGAGCGCGCGGCCGAGATACTCGACTTCGGCCGCCATCAGGAAACCGGCCGCCGATTCCTTGACGTGGTGGACGATGCCTTCGGTGGAGGCATGGGCCCGGTGCGCCGATCCGAACGCGTCGTTGACGTAGACGTCGGCCAGCGCCGCCAGCGCCTTCGCGAACGCCGGATCGTTCTTTTCTTCCTCGGGATGGAAGCGGAGGTTCTCGAGGACGATCACGCCCCGGGGGTTGGCCTTGATGACGTCGACCGCCGCGTCGCCGATACAGTCAGGCGCGAACGCAACCGGCCGGCCGAGAATCGCCGCCAGGTGTTTCGCGACCGGAGCCAGGCTGAACTCCGGTTTCGGCTTGCCCTTCGGCCGGCCGAGGTGCGACGCGAGGACCACCGTCGCCCCGTGTTCGAGCGCGTACCTGATCGTCGGCACGGCGGCGCGGATCCGGGTGTCGTCGGTGATGCGGTCGCCTTCCATCGGCACGTTGAAGTCGACGCGGATGAACACGCGTCGGCCGTCGAGCTCCAGATCCTTGATCGTCTTCATGATCGACGCTCTACACGCCGCGCTTGGCCATGTAGCGGAGCAGATCGACGCAACGGCTGGAGTAGCCCCACTCGTTGTCGTACCACGCGAGGATCTTGAGCAGGTCGCCGTCGAGCACTTTGGTGTACGGCGCGTCGATCATCGCCGAATGCGGGTTGCCGCGGAAGTCGATCGACACGAGCGGCGCGGTGACGAACTCGATGATGCCCTTGTAGGCGCCGTCAGCCGCGGTCTTGAACGCGCTGTTGACCTCGTCCGCCGTGGCCTTCTTGTTCAGCACCGCGGTCAGGTCGACCATCGAGACGTTCGGCGTCGGCACGCGGATGCTGATGCCGTCGAGCTTGCCCTTGAGCGCCGGCAGCACTTCGCCGACGGCGCTGGCCGCGCCGGTCGTCGTCGGAATCATCGACAGCGCCGCGGCGCGCGCACGACGCAGGTCCTTGTGCGGCAGGTCGAGGAGCTGCTGGTCGTTCGTGTAGGCGTGAACGGTCGTCATCCAGCCCTTGTTGATCCCGAACGTCTCGTGCAGCACCTTCGCGACCGGCGCGAGGCAGTTGGTCGTGCACGACGCGTTCGAGATGATCTGGTGCTTTGCCGGATCGTAGGCTTGGTGGTTGACGCCCATCACGACGGTCACGTCCGGGCCCTTGGCTGGCGCGGTGATGATGACCTTCTTCGCGCCGGCGGCGAGGTGCTTGGCCGCATCCTCACGCTTGGTAAATCTCCCGGTACCCTCGAAGACGACCTCGACGCCGAGGTCCTTCCACGGCAGCAGCGCCGGATCCTTCTGCGTCAGGACCTGGAATTTGTCGCCGTCGACCGTGATCGTGTCGCCGTCGGCTTTGATGTCCGCCTTCAGGTTGCCCAGAATCGAGTCGTACTTCAGCAGGTGCGCCAATGTCGCGGTGTCGGTGAGGTCATTGACGGCGACGATGTCGATGTCGTCGTGCGCCATCGCCGCGCGCATGATGTTGCGGCCGATTCTGCCGAAGCCATTGATGCCGACCTTGATGGACATGTGCGGACTGCTCCTTGGTCGTCCTTGGGCGCGATGTCGACGCGCGTGAGAACTCCACATGTTAACAAGGCCGCCCGGCCCGTGAAAGACCCGGTTGTGACGCGGTATCATTCCCCGACGTGCACCTGCTGTACACGCTCGCCATCGTCCTCCTGGCGGTCGTGCTGTCGCCCTGGTTCGTCTATCAAGCCCTGTTTTACCGGAAGTACATCGGCAGCCTCGCGCAGCGGATGGGCTACCTGCCGGTTACCTTCAACTTTGATGGCGATGAGTCGATTTGGATACACGCCGTATCCGTCGGCGAAGCGCTCACCGCCCGGGCGCTGATTGCCGATCTGCGCGAGCGCTACCCCGACCTTCGCCTCTTCGTCTCGACGACGACGCTGACCGGCCAGCAGATCGCGCGGACCTTTCAGGGCGTCGACGCGGTGTTCTTTTTTCCGTTCGACTGGCCGCCGTTCGTCAGCCGCACCCTGCGACTGGTCAAGCCGCGGCTCTTCATCATGATGGAGACGGAGATCTGGCCCAACCTGCTGCGCGCCTGCCGCAAGCGCGGCGTCAAGACCGCGCTCGTCAACGGGCGGATCTCGTCGCGCTCGTATCCGCGTTACCGGCTGGCGCGCGGGTTCTTCAAGAGCGTGCTGGCTGACGTCGACCGCTTCTGCATGCAGAGCGAGGAGTCGGCGCGCCGGATCGTGGAGATCGGCGCCGATCCGCAGCGCGTCATCGTCACCGGCAGCCTCAAGTTCGAATCGCTCGACGCGCCGGCGGCGGTGGCGGGACGCGGCGCCGCGCGCGTGCAGCGCTACTTCCGGATTCCCGCATCGCGGCCGGTGATCATCGCCGCGAGCACGCTAAAGGGCGAGGAAACGCCCGTGCTGGCGGCGTTCGCCGCGGTGCGGCGGGCGCATCCGACGGCGCTGCTGGTGATCGCGCCGCGCAAGCCCGAGCGCTTTGCCGACGCCGAAGCGCTCGCGCGCGGCGAGGGCCTGCGCGTCGTCAAACGCACGGAACTCGCCGTTGACGCCGAGCCGCGCGCCGACGTCGTCATCCTCGACACGATTGGCGAACTGGCGCATCTGTTCCAGGTCGCGACCGTGGTTTTCGTCGGCGGCAGTCTCGTCGACCAGGGTGGGCACAACATCCTCGAGCCGGCGGTGCACGGCAAACCGATCGTCTTCGGTCCGCATATGCAGAACTTCGCGGAAATCGCGGCCACGTTTCTGCGCAGCCAGGCGGCGATTCAAGTGCCCGGCCCGGCCGAACTGACCGCGACGATCGTGCGGTTGATCGGCGACCCGGTCGAGCGCGCGCGTCTCGGCGCCGCGGCCCGGGCGCTGGTCGAAGCCAACCGCGGCGCCAAACCGCGCACGCTCGCCGCGATTGGCGATCTGATGCCGCCGCCCGGCCGCCGCGGCGTGATTCCGTTCCGGCGGTAGGGGGACGGCGGTGTTTTCCACAGATTTGCCGAAAATGGGGACAGGGGTCGGACCAGTGAATGACCGACCCCTGTCCCCATTTTC
>DASUGM010000248.1:0-12138 GCA_036274055.1 Vicinamibacterales bacterium
GAAACAGGCTCCGATCGGGACGAGCGCCGCCGACGAACACGCGATGCGAATAGCCGGGACGCGCCGCGGCTTCCGCGCGCCGGAGCGCGTGTGGCTTGCACGGCCAGCGCCGGGCGGAGAGCTCGGCGGCGACGCGATCGATTTCGATGGAGATCAGCGTGTTGCCGACGTCGAGAAAGACCGTGTCGATGTCGGCGTACGGCACGGGGTCCATATCGTCCGGCATTGTATGGCGCCCAAAAGAAACCGCACAGGTCTGCAGCCGGGTGACAGAATGACCCGCCATGCCGCTGAGCGCCGGGACCCGACTCGGGACGTACGAGATTCTCGCGCCCATCGGGGCCGGGGGCATGGGCGAGGTCTACCGCGCCCGTGATACGAAGCTCAACCGCGACGTCGCCCTGAAGATTCTGCCGGAGATGTTCGCCGGCGACGCCGATCGGCTGGCCCGCTTCACACGCGAGGCGGAGACGCTGGCGGCGCTGAACCACCCCAACATCGCGCACGTGTACGACGCGGGGAAAAGCAGAACGGGGTCAGACCCCGCCACTCAGGGGTCTGACCCCGCTCGGGCCTTCCTGGTGATGGAACTCGTCGAGGGCGTCGACTTATCGGCGCATCTGGCCCGCGGCCCGCTCGCGCTCGCCGACGTATTGCCGATCGCGCGCCAGATCGCCGACGCACTCGAGGCCGCCCACGAGCAGGGCATCGTCCACCGCGATCTCAAGCCGGCCAATGTGAAGGTGCGCGACGACGGCACGGTGAAAGTGCTGGATTTCGGACTCGCGAAAGCGTTTGGTCCGGATCCAGCCGGCGCATCCGCGGGCGCCATGAACTCGCCGACGTTGACTGCGCACGCCACTCAAATGGGAATGATCATCGGCACGGCCGCGTACATGGCACCGGAGCAGGCGCGCGGCCGCGCCGTCGATCGGCGCGCCGATGTCTGGGCCTTCGGCGTGGTGGTCTACGAGATGCTGACCGGCCGGCGCGCGTTCGAGGGCGACGACATCTCGATCACGCTGGCGAGCGTGCTGAAAGAAGATGTGCGCTGGGATGCCCTTCCGGCCGATCTCCCGGTGCCGTTGCGGCGCCTGCTGCGACGCTGCCTCGAGAAAGATCCCAAACGCAGGCTGAGTGCCATTGGCGACGCGCGGCTCGAACTGGATGAAGCCGGCGCTGGTGTCGATCGGGACGGCGCGACGACGCCTGCAGTCGTCGCAGCGCCAGCAGTCGTCGTGCCGATGTGGCGACGCGCGCTGCCATGGGGCGTGGCGGTCACCGGCGTTGCCGCGGCTGTCGCCACCCTCGCGGCGTGGGCGCCGTGGCGATCGACGCCCGCGCCGTTTCCGCGAAAGCTGCTCGCCCATATCGGGGCGGAGGCATCACTGGAGTCCAACGTCGGAACCGCGGCGATCCTGTCGCCCGACGGGACGACGCTCGCCTTTGCCGGGCAGGCGGGCGTCGCGAGGTTGTATGTGAGGAGGCTCGATCAGTTGTTGGCCGCTCCGCTTGCCGGCACGGAGGGCGCCGCGAGCCCGTTCTTTTCACCGAAAGGCGAGTGGATTGCGTTCTTTGCGGGCGGCAAGTTGAAGAAGGTGGCCGTCACCGGCGGTGCCGCGCTCACCCTGTGTGACGCGCCGCAGGGTCGAGGCGGCACCTGGACGGAGACGGACGACATCGTCTTCACGCCGAGTTCCTCATCTGACGTGACACTCATGCGCGTGTCGGCATCGGGCGGCAAGGCCGCCGTGCCCTTCGGCGTGCTCAGCGAGAACGCGGTGACGCAACGCTGGCCCCAGGCGCTGCCCGCGCGGCGCGGCATTCTTTACAGCGAGAACGCGACCACTGGCGGCTGGGACTCGGCCAACCTCCTCGTTGCGCCGGCCGATGGCGGTGCGGGAAAGATCGTCGTACGCGGCGGGTACTACGGACGTTTCGTGCCGAGCGGGCCGGCCGCGCCGGCGCGCGGCGATCGTTCCGACGGACACCTGATCTACATGCAGCAGGGCACGCTGTTTGCCGTGCGCTTCAATCTCGATCGTCTCGAGACCGTGGGCGAGGCCCGGCCGATCTTGGACGGCGTCGCCGCCAACGTCGGGACCGGGGGCGCCCAGACGGCTTTCTCGCAGGAAGCGACGTTCGTCTACGCGCCTGGCAGCGCAACCGGTACGGTCAACCCGATCGACTGGATGACGCGCGATGGCAAGACCTCGGTGCTCCGCGCTGCCACGGCGGATTGGGTGCAGCCGCGCTTTTCGCCCGATGGTAAGCGCATCGCGATCTCTGTGGTCAGCGACGGCAGGCAGCGCGACGTCTGGGTGTATGACTGGGCCGGCGACGCGATGTCGCAACTGACCATCGACGCCGGCAACGACGGCAATCCGATTTGGTCGCCGAGCGGCCAGCATGTCGTGTTCTCGTCCGACCGCTCCGGCGTCTCGAACTTGTACGTGGCCAACAGCGATGGCACCGGCACGGTCACGCGGCTGACTGACAGTCCCAACACCCAGCAGGCGTGGTCGTTCCATCCCAGTGGAAAGTTCCTCGCGTTTCAGCAGACTAACAAGGGCACGGGAATCGACCTGATGATCCTCCCTCTGGAGAACGACCCGGTAAAGGGATGGATCGCCGGCAAGCCCACCGTCTTTCTCAGCACGCCTGGTCCCGAAGTGCAGCCGATGTTTTCCCCCGATGGCAACTGGATCGCGTACTTCTCGCAGGAGGCGGGCGGCACGATGGATGTGCATGTGCGCCCGTTTCCCGGTCCAGGCGGCCATTGGCGCGTGTCCAATGAGGGTGGCTTGTTCCCGCGGTGGTCCCCGACCTCGAGCGAACTGCTGTTCCTGAACCAGGGCAAGGTAATGGTCGCGCCTTACAAAGTCGTTGGGAATTCCTTTCAGCGCGACAAGCCCCAGCTCTGGTCGCCGACCAGCTATGTCACGTTGGGCCAGCAGGGTCCCTACGACATCCATCCCGACGGCAAGCGGCTCGCGCTTGTTGCCGCTAAAGATCAGACCCGCGACGTGCTGAACCAGATCGTCGTCGTGTCGAACTTCTTCGACTATCTCTGGCAGATCGCGCCCGGACGGAAGTAATCGGCGAGTACCTAGCCGCGCGCCGCGGCGTGCCGGAGTCAGGCCCTATAATCCCGCTACCGATGCGACCTGCCCCCGGCACACGCCTTGGCATCTACGAGGTCGTCGCTCTCCTGGGCCAAGGCGGCATGGGGGAGGTCTACCGCGCGCGGGACACGGCTCTCAATCGCGACGTCGCCCTGAAGATCCTTCCCGAGTCGTTTGCCGCTGATGTCGAGCGGGTCGCGCGGTTCAAGCGCGAGGCGCAGCTGCTCGCCGCGCTCAATCACACAAACATCGCCGCGATCTATGGACTCGAACAGCACGCCTTGGTCATGGAGTTGGTCGAGGGCGAGGACCTGTCGTCGCACATCGCGCGCGGCGCCATGCCGATTGCTGATGCCCTCGCCATTGCCAGGCAGATCATCGACGCGCTCGAAGCCGCGCACGACCAGGGCATCGTTCACCGCGATCTGAAACCAGCGAACATCAAAGTCCGCGCCGACGGCACGGTGAAGGTGCTGGACTTCGGTCTGGCCAAGGCGCTCGACCCGACCGACCCGGCAGGCGTGGCGTCGGTGTCGAATTCTCCGACGCTCACCGCTCGGGCGACGCAGATGGGAATGATCCTCGGCACGGCGGCCTACATGGCGCCAGAGCAGGCGCGCGGCCGCGTCGTCGATCGTCGCGCGGACATCTGGGCGTTCGGCGTCGTGGTCTACGAAATGCTGACCGGCCGGCGCGCGTTTGAAGGCGAAGATGTCTCGATCACACTGGCGGGCGTGCTCAAGGAAGACGTGAAATGGGAGGCGCTGCCAGCGGACTTGCCAGTGTCCGTCAGACGACTGCTTCGGCGCTGTCTCGAGAAAGACCCGAAGCGGCGGCTGGGCGCGATCAGCGATGCGAGGCTCGAGCTCGACGAAGCGACCGGTCCATCGTCAGACGTGACGGCGCCGTCCGTAACTCGTTCCGGGATCGGCCGTATGGAACGCGTGATTTGGGCATCGGTCGCGACTCTGGCCGCGGTGGCGGCGATCGTGTTCGCTGTTCGATCCGCATCCGGCCGCGAGATCGAACAGGCAATCGTGCGGTTTGGTGTACTGCCGCCAGGCGACGGGCGATTCAGCGGAGCGGTTCCCCGTTTTGCGATCTCGCCCGACGGCCGGCTGCTCGCCTTTGCGGCGTCGCCCGAGCTCGGCAAATCTGACCGGCTCTGGCTCCGCCGGCTCGATTCGATCGAGGTCACGCCGATCCCCGGCACCGAGAGCGCCTCTGGCGCGGTGATGCCGCAGTCTCCGTTCTGGTCGCCCGATGGGCGATACCTCGGTTTCTTCGTGCAGGACGCGGCGAGGGGAAGCCGACTCCGGACGGTGGATTTACAGACGGGCAGCATTCAGGCGCTGGGCGATTTGCCTTCGAACAACCCCAGCGGCAGCTGGAACTCGGAAGGCGTGATTCTGGTCTCGAGTCAGGCATCGAATGGCATTCAGCGATTGCCGGCCGGCGGCGGTGTCCCCGTGCCGGTGACGACGCTCGACGCGTCCAGGAAAGAAATCGCCCACCTCTGGCCGCAGTTCCTGCCCGATGGACGGCACTTCATTTACCAGGCGCAGAGCAGCGATCGCCGCGAATGGGCGATCTTCATCGGCTCCATCGACGCGGCCGACCGGCGGAAGCTGGTGTCGTCCGAGTACGCGCGGTTCGCGGCGCCGAACCTGCTCCTGTTTGTCCGACAAGAAAACCTGTTCGCGCAGACCCTGGATCTCGGCCGCCAGGAACTGACCGGAGAACCTGTGGTCGTCGGCACGGATGTGGCTTCGATGGTCGCGAATGGACGAGCCGGGTTCACAGTCTCGGATAACGGCGTGCTGGTTTACAGCAGCAGTCCCGACAGCCGGTTTGGCGCCGCCGACCTGGAACTCAACTGGCTCGATCGAACTGGAAAGTCGGTCAAGACCGTTGGACCACGGGTGTCGAGCTACGTCGTGCGACTGTCTCCGGATGGAACCCGGGCGGCGCTGCTCGAGGAATCCGGCGATCGTTCCCAGGCCGCGGGTCGCGCGCTGTGGATTGCCGACCTGGCTCGCAACGTCAAGGCACCGCTGACTTCGGGTCGCCCGGCCGTCAACCCGACGTGGTCGGCCGACGGCACTCGAGTGCTCTTTGGTGATGGGCCCGTCAGTGGACAGGCGAAGATCAACGAGCGAGCGGCGAGCGGCGCGACGCCGGCGAGCCTGTTCTATGAGGAGTCCGGGCAGAGCGTCGTTCCGCTCGACGAAACATCGGACGGCAAGTTCGTGGTGTTTGCGCGGGGTCTTCCCGGCCTGCGAGGTCTGTACGTCATGGCGAGATCGGGCGGCAAACCCACGGCCTACCTGGCGAATGAGTTCGACTACCCCCAGGCGTCGCTCTCACCCGACGGCAGGTGGCTGGCGTATACCTCGAACGAGTCCGGCGCGTACGAGGTCATCGTGCAGTCATTTCCGGATCCGTCGAAAGGGAAGTGGCCGATTTCGACCCGAGGCGGGACGGCTCCACGATGGCGGCGCGACGGCCGCGAGCTCTTCTACATGGATACCGAGCAGCGGCTGATCGCGGTGGCCATCAATTCGGATCGGGACTTCGTACCCGGCAATTCAACGCCGCTGTTCCTCCTGGTCTTTCAATCGCTTGGCGCCGCCTATGGATACGACGTCGCCGGCGACGGCCAGACATTCCTGGTCCCCATGCCCGTCGGCAACGTGACGCCAGACTCGCGTATTCCGCTCACCGTGACCACCAATTGGACGTCGCTGTTGAAGAAGAAGTAGCGGCACGCGACGTCTCACTGGAGACAAAGATGCCTGATCAGCCTTCGCCCGACGGCGCGACGCGCCGGGAATTCATTGCGACCGCCGCCGCCGCGGCGGCGTGGATGATCGTGCCGCGCCACGTGCTCGGTCGGGGCCAGACGCCGCCGAGCGACCTCCTCAACATCGCCGTCGTCGGCATCGGCGGCATGGGTGCGGTCAACGCCCAGGCGGTGATGAGCCAGAACATCGTCGCCATCTGCGACGTGGACGACGCGCTCTATGACGGGCGGATTGCGGCCTGGCGCAAGGCGTTGCAGCCGGCACCGGCCCGGTCCACGGCGCCGCGTCCGCCGGGGCCAGCAGCAACGCCGCCGCCAACGCTGCCGTGGGAGATGCCGGGCCCGTCACAGCTGCAGCGCGCGGCCGATGCGAAGTGGGAACCAGCCCCCGGCAACACCAACCTTCAGCGGTTTGTCGACGAGCAGCTTCCCCGGCTCACGCGTCACCGCGATTATCGCGAGATGCTCGCGCAGCAGAAAGACATCGACGCGGTCATCGTCGCGACGCCCGATCACATGCACGCCCCGATCGCGTCGGCGGCGATGGCCGCGGGCAAACACGTGTACGTGCAGAAGCCGATGTGCTGGTCGGTGCAGGAAGCGCGTCACCTCGCGGCGATGGCGGCGAAGAATCCGAAGCTCGTGACCCAGATGGGCAACCAGGGGCACTCGACCGACGAGGCGCGGCGCGCGCAGGATTACCTGGCCGCCGGCGTGATCGGCGACATCACCGCGGTACACGTGTGGACCAACCGGCCGCTCGGCTACTGGCCGCAGGGCGTGCCGCGTCCGGCGAAGTTCAACGGCGACTGGAAGACGGTCGGCTGGAACAACAACGGCGTCAGCCGGCGGCTCGCCAATGCGTTCACGAACAAGGTGAAGTCGGGCGTGCCCAAGGGGCTGCGCTGGGATCTGTTCCTCGGCGCCGCGCCCGACGTTGCGTACCACCCGATCTACCACCCGTTCAACTGGCGCGGCTGGGTCGATTGGGGCCAGGGCGCGCTCGGCGACATGGGGGCGCACCTCGTCGATCATCCGGTGTGGGGCTTGAAGCTCGGCCTGCCGACGTCGATCGAAACGATCTCGACGCCGTTCAACGGTCTCAGCTATCCGCACGCGACGACGACCTACTACGAGTTTCCGGCGCGCCAGGGCATGCCGCCGGTGACGATGACGTGGTACGACGGCGGCTTCATGCCACAGCGGCCCGTGGAACTGGGCGACGTCAAGCTGATCGGTGAAGGCGGCGTGATCTACGTCGGCACCAAAGGCAAGCTGATGCAGAACTCGACCGGCATCCGGCCCCGCTTGCTGCCGGTGGAACTGCACAACAGCGTCGGCGCGCCGCCGGAGAGAATGCCGCGCGTGCCGAACCAGGCGCACGAGATGAACTGGGTCAACGCGATCAAAGGCACCGACACGATCTCGTGCCCGTTCTCGTACGCGGCCCACCTAACCGAGATCATGCTGCTGGGCGTGGCGGCGATGCGCGCCGGCACGCGCCTGCAGTACGACGGCGCCGCGATGCGGGTCACGAACAATGCGGCGGCCAACAGTTTCCTCACGCGCGAGTACCGAAAGGGATTCGATCTCGCGTGAGCGCGCGTCTGCGCGTCCTCGTCGCCGGCTGCGGGCACATGGGCGCGTCGCATGCGCGCGCGTACCAAAGCATGCCGGACGACTTCGAGATCGTCGGCCTGGTTTCGCGCGGCCAGGAATCCCGGCGCCGCCTCAACGCGGCTCTTGACGGCCGGCGCCCTGAATTCAGCGACTTCACCGACGCACTGGCGGTCACGGCGCCGGACGCCGTGTGCATCAGCACCTATTCGGAGACGCACGCCGACTACGCCGTGGCCGCGCTCGAGGCCGGCGCGCACGTCTTTGTCGAAAAGCCGCTCGCGGATTCGATGGCAGCCGCCGCGCGCGCGATTGAGACCGCGGGGCGCGCGAAACGCGCGCTCGTCGTCGGCTACATCCTGCAGGTGCATCCCGCGTGGCAGGCCTTCACCGGAATCGCCCGGACGCTCGGCACGCCGCTGGTCATGCGGATGAACCTCAATCAGCAAAGCTCCGGCGCCGAATGGGCGACGCACCGGAATCTGTTGCGCAGCACGTCGCCGATCGTGGATTGCGGCGTCCACTACGTGGACGTCATGTGCCGCATGACCGGATCGCGTCCGACCAGCGTCAACGGCATCGCCGCGCGGCTCACCGAGGACATCGCCCCCGGCCAGGTCAACTACGGACAGCTGCAGGTGACGTTCGAGGATGGATCCGTCGGCTGGTACGAAGCCGGTTGGGGTCCGATGATGAGCGAAACGGCGTTTTTCGTGAAGGACGTCATCGGCCCGCATGGCAGCGTCAGCATCGTCGCGACGGACGCGGGCGGCGCCGGCCGGTCGGCCGATCTCGGATCGCACACGAAAACCGAAGCGCTGCGCGTGCATCGCGCCGAGCTCGCGCCCGACGGATCGTTCGCGCGCGCGGACGAGATCATCGCCATTGACGACGAACCCGACCATGATGAACTCTGCCGCCGCGAGCAGCAGGCCTTCCTCACGGCGATCCGCGACGGCGTCGACCTGACCGATCATTGGCGGAGCGCGCTGGACAGCTTGAGAATCGTGCTTGCGGCAGATCAGTCGGCTCGTGAGGGTCGCACAATTCAGCTTTGAAGGGAGAGATGCGATGGTTCGCTTCCTGACTGTCCTCGCGCTCGTCGCTCAGGTACTCACATTGCCGCGCTCGGAACAGGTCCTTCCGCAGCCCGGCTCGGAGGTCTGGCTGCAGCAGGCCGGATTCACCGCGCTCTACAACGGCCGCGACCTCAGCGGCTGGCGCGGTGGCGACACCTTCGACCATCGCAAATATCTCGCGATGTCTGAAGAAGATCGCGCCAGGCAGGATGCGGAGTGGACGGCTGACATGCGCGCGCACTGGCGCGCAGAAGGTCCGGAGCTCGTCAACGATGGCGCCGGCAAGTACGCGACAACGATCAAGGACTACGGCGACTTCGAGCTGCAGCTGCTCTACAAGACCGTGCCGCTCGCCGACTCAGGCATCTATCTCCGTGGCTGCCCGCAAGTACAGATCTGGGACCACACCAATCCCGCCGAGTTCAAGAACGGCGCCGACAAGGGCAGCGGCGGATTATGGAACAACAGTCGCGGTGCGCCGGGCAAGGATCCGCTGGTGCTCGCCGACAAGCCGTTCGGCGAATGGAATAACGTCAGAATCGTGATGGTGGGGGAGCGGGTCAGCGTCTGGCTCAACGGTCATCTGGTCGTCGACAACGCCGTGATGGAGAACTACTTCGATCGCAAGCAGCCGGTTCCGGCGCGCGGTCCGATTCAGCTGCAGACGCACGGCGGCGAGATCCGCTGGCGCAACATCTTCATCAAGGAGCGGTGATCGTCCGCACTTTGATGTTGCGGAACCACACCTTGTTGCCGTGGTCCTGCAGGCCGATGCGGCCTTTCCTGGCGCGCCCGTAGCCGGGATAGTCCTTCCATTTTCCGGCGGCGACGAGCTTCTCCCACTCGGGCGTCCACAGCGTATAGTCGGCCGTCTTCGCGCCGTTCAGCCAGTGCTCGACGTGACCGCGATCGACAACGATGCGCGTGTGATTCCATTCACCGACCGGCTTCGCCGCGCGGGCGAGCGGCGGATGCATCGCGTAGTTCGCGCCGGTGTGTTGCCACTCTTCCAGCCGGCTCGGCCAGCCGTCGTCGTCGATGATCTGGTACTCCGGGCCGGTGGCGTAGATCACCTTGTAGCCCTCTTCGACGACGTTGTAGAAGATGCCGCTGTTGGCGCGCGCCGAGAGTTTCCAGTCGACGACGAGCTCGACGTTCTCGAATTCGTCATCGGTGACGATGTCGTGGCCGTCGCCCTGGGCGAGCGCCACCAGCGCGCCGTCCGCGATCTCCCAGCCCACCACCCCGCCGTCGCGCTGCGCTCCATGGCGGGCAAGCGCCGATTCGCCGTACAAATGCCAGCCGGCGGACGAGGCGCCGTCGAAGAGCAGGCGCCAGCCGGCGGATTTCTCTGCCGGTGACAGGGTGTTCGGCATCTGCGTCACAGCCGGCTGAACTCCATGCGAGGCCGCCATACACGCGAGCGTCAAGGCGACGATTGAGGGTCGGAGCATGCCGTGATTCTACGGCTTCAGCGCGCCTTGATGACGGTGTCGCATCCACCATCTGGAAACGTCCGCCCGGGGCTCCGCGCTTGTGTCGCGGTAGGATAGGCGCGCCCATGGCGCTCCCCGCAGGCACTCGGCTAGGTTCGTACGAAATCATCGCTCCCATCGGCGCCGGCGGCATGGGCGCCGTGTACCGTGCGCGGGATGCGCGGCTGGATCGCGAGGTCGCGATCAAGGTCCTCGCCGATGCGCTGACCGAAGACCATGCCGCCATGGCGCGGTTCGAGCGCGAGGCCGTCAGCGTCGCGAAGCTCTCGCATCCGAACATCCTCTCGATCTTCGAATTCGGCCACGGCCCTTCGACCGACGCCGGAGCCAGCGCAGGCCACGCTGGCGCGGCCTTCGTCGTCATGGAGCTGATCGACGGCGAAACGCTCCGGACCCGTCTCGAGCACGGGCCGATCCCGCCGCGCAAGGCGGCCGCGTACGCACTCCAGATTGCCCGGGGGCTGGGCGCCGCTCACGCGCGAGGCATCGTCCATCGCGATCTGAAGCCTGAGAACGTGATGATCACGCGCGACGACCACGTGAAGATTCTCGACTTCGGTCTCGCGAAGACGGCGGCCCCGCGCCCCGACGGTTCTGAGCCCCAACTGACGCAGCTGGCGGACACGACACCCGGCACGGTGCTCGGCACCTTCGGGTACATGGCGCCGGAACAGGTCCGCGGCCTGCCGGTCGACCATCGGGCGGACATGTTCGCGTTTGGCGCGGTGCTCTACGAGATGCTCTCGGGTCAGCGCGCCTTCCGCGGCGAGACGGCTGCGGACACCATGACGGCGATCCTCACCAGGGAACCGCCGGATCTCGATCTCGCGAAGCTGGCCATTCCTCCGGGGCTCGACCGCATCGTCCGGCGCTGCCTCGAAAAGACGGCCGACCTGCGCTTCGAGTCCGCGAACGATCTCGCCTTCGCGCTCGAAACGTTGACGACGACGTCGGGCTCGACGTCGTCCACGCTTGGCGCGGCTGCGGTGCCGGCGCCACCGGTGGCGCGCCGCTCGCGCGCGAATGTGCTGCCGTGGTTGCTTGCCGGTGTCACCGCGGTTGTCGCCGTGGCTGGCTGGTGGCCGCGCGGTTCGACGACGATCGCGGCGGCCCGCTTCGACACCTTCACGCGGATCACGGAGCTTGCCGGCGAGGAAACCGCGCCGTCGCTCTCGCCCGACGGCACGACGGTCGCCTACGTCGTCCGCATCAACAACAGCTGGGACATCTACACGCAACGAGTCGGCGGCCGCAACGCGACGCCGATTCTGAACGATCCGCAGCGCAACGAGGGCGGCCCGGCGTTTTCGCCGGACGGCGCATCGATCGCGTTTCACGAGTCCGACACGGCCGGCGGCATTTTCATCGCCGGCGCGACCGGCGAGTCGGTGCGGCGGGTCACCGAGTTCGGGTTCCATCCGGCCTGGTCGCCCGACGGCAAGCGCATCGCGTTCACGACCGAAGAGATCATCGATCCATCCGGCCGGCAGGGCGATTCAGTGCTCTACGTGGTGGACGCCGCCGGCGGACAACCGCGCCGGGTCGTCGACGGCGACGCGGCACAGCCGTCCTGGTCGCCCGACGGCCGTCGCATCGTCTACTGGAGCAACACCGGAGGTCAGCGCGATCTGTTCACGGTCAGCGAGGCCGGCGGCGCGCGTATGGCGCTGACCAACGACAGCGCCATCGACTGGTCGCCGGTGTGGACGCCCGACGGTCGCGACGTGTATTTCTCGAGCGACCGCGGCGGCGCGATGAACCTGTGGCGCATTCCTGTCGATCCCGCGACGGGCACGTCCACCGGCGCGCCCGAGCCGGTGACGATGGGCGCGCAGGCGTCGTCGGGCCTGCCGTCGTTCTCGAAGGACGGCAACCGGCTCGCGTTCCGGTCGCGCATTGGATCGATCAATCCATTCGAGATCCCGCTCGATCCCGTCACGCTCAAGACCGGGGAGCCGCGGCTGCTCGATTCGCGCACCAACATTCGCGTCCCGAGCGACGTCTCGCCTGATGGATCG
>DASUGM010000249.1:0-4288 GCA_036274055.1 Vicinamibacterales bacterium
CCGACGCCCGAAGAGATCGACGCCTTCGAGCAGGACACCTCGCCCGACGCGTGGGAAAAAGTCATCGATCGCCTGCTGGCGTCGCCGCAGTACGGCGAGGCGTGGGGCCGCAAATGGCTGGATGTCGCGAGCTACGGCGAAGACGATCCGCGCAGCCTCGACCCGCAGGGCCGCGGTTACGCGCCGTACCCGAACGCCTACCTCTATCGTGACTGGGTCGTGCGCGCCTTCAACGACGACATTCCCTACGACCAGTTCGTCCGCGCTCAACTGGCCGGCGATCTGGTCGACGAAGCGCAGCGGCCGCGCATGCTGCCGGCGCTCGGGTTGCTCGGCCTCGGCCCGTGGTACTACGACAACGGGTCGGTCGAAGTCACTCGCGCCGACGAACGGCACGATCGCGTCGACGTCGTCACCCGCGGCTTCCTCGGGATGACGGTCGCGTGCGCGCGCTGCCACGACCACAAGTACGATCCGATTCCGCAAAAGGACTACTACGCGATTGCCGGCGTGTTCCTGAACTCGCCGTACCACGAGTACCCGCAGGCCCCGGCGTCGGTGGTCGATGAGTACAAAGCGCAGGAAAAGAAGATCAAGTCAAAGTCGGAGTTGCTCAACGAGTTCCTGTCGAAGGAACGCCAACAGCTCGGCGAGGCGCTGACGCTGCAGGCGGCGAAGTACATGAAAGCCGCCTGGCGGGTCACCGGCGAGCCGAAGGCGGACAAGGCGGGGGTGGTCGACGCTGAGAAGCTCGATTTCGAGTTGTTCGATCGCTGGATTCATTTCCTCGGCAAGCCGCCGCGGTTCTATCCGGATCTCAAACCCTGGCAGGCGATGATCGCGAATAACGGCGGCACCGAGGAACAGGCCAAGAAGCTCGCCGACGAGTTCCAGGCCCGGCTGGTCGAGGTGATGTTCGCGCACAAGGAGATCGAAAAGGAAAACGATGTCATCCGCGCCAAGGCACTGCCGGGCACGAAGAAGAAAGAGCGGTCGAACAAGCCGAACGAGTTCGTCACCAACGACGATTTCTGCCCGGGCTGCGGGCTCGAGCTGAAGAGCCTGCCGACCGAACAGACGCAGCTGTGGATCGACGTCTACCAGTACGATCTCTTCGACGCCGAGCCGAACGCCGATCCCGACAAGCTGATGCCGGGCCTGCTGTCGTTCAGCGGCTGGGGGCTCGAGCGGCAGCTGAGCGCCGAGCGCCGGCAGTACATCGCCGAGTTGCGTGCCGACGTTGCCGCGCTGCGTAAAGCGATGCCGCCGGAATATCCGTACGTGCATGGTGTCAAGGACGTCGATAAGCCTGTCGAGCTGCCGCTGGCGATGCGCGGCAATCCGATGCGTCCCGGCGATCCGGTGCCGCGCCACTTCCTGTCGGTGCTGAGCAAGGACAAACCGGCGCCGCTCACCACCGGCAGCGGCCGCCTCGATCTCGCCAACGAGATCCTGAAGCAGCCGATCACCACGCGCGTCATCGTCAACCGCATCTGGAAGGGGCACTTCGGCACCGGCATCGTCAACACGCCGAGCAACTTCGGCCAGCTCGGCGAGCGGCCGACCCACCCGGAACTTCTCGAGTACCTGGCGCAGCGGTTCCTCGACAACGGTCAGTCGATCAAGAAGCTGCACCGCGAGATCATGCTGAGCACCGTCTACCAGCTCAGCAGCGACGATGACGCCGCGAACTTCGCCAAGGATGCCGCGGATCGCTTCTACTGGCGGATGAACCGGCGGCGCATGACCGCCGAGGAGATCCGCGACTCGATGCTGCGGGTCTCCGGCCAGCTCGATTTGAAAATCGGCGGACCGAGCCTGGCGCTGACCCCGGAGCTGAAGCGGCGCACGATCTACGGCCGCGTCAGCCGCTATCGGCTCGATTCATTCCTGCAGCTCTTCGACTTTCCGGCGCCGACGATTTCCGCCGAGCAGCGCTATTCGACCAACGTGCCGCTGCAGCGGCTGTTCTTCATGAACAGCGATTTCGTGCAGCAGCAGGCCGAGCTGATCGCCCAGAAGTTCATCGACGAGCCGGATTACGCGTCGCAGGTCACCAGAGCCTATCGCGCCGTCTACGGCCGCACGCCGGAAGCCGTGGAGTTGAAGGCCGGCGTGGAGTTCCTCCGTGCCGAGCCGATGCGCGTCTACGAAGAGCGTCGCGCCGAACGCGAGAGCGAGAAAGCGAAAGCCGACATGCAGGCGGCGGCCGAGGCCGCGAAGAAAGACCCGGCAGCGAAGGATGCACCGGCTGCCAAGCCCGCCGATCCGAACGCGCCGCCGGCCCCGAAGCCCGACGCCGCGATTGCGGATGGCATGATGGGCGGCGTCGTGCCGGGCGCGGCCAAGCCCGACGACAAGGCCAAGCTGCTGCCGGTGACGCCGCTCGGGAGATATATCAAGGTGTTGCTGAGCGCGAACGAGTTCGTGTTTGTGTCCTGAGGCTTCGCCGTGCTCCAAACACGAATCCACAGGGAGAAGGCCGAGAAGAGCATGAGTCAGAGCACGAATGGTGTTTCAAGAACCACTCTTCCCGGTTTTCTCGTGGTCGTCTCGGGCTTCTCCCTGTGGATTCGCTCTTGGCGGACGCTTCTTACTCAGTTCCTGAGGCGCGCGTATGTCCCATAAACAATCTCGCCCCGTCACCAGACGCGACGCGCTCTGCCGGATCGGCAATGGCTTCGGGATGCTCGCGTTCGCCGGTCTGGTCGGTGATTCACTCGCCGCCGCGGATCTGCTGGCGGCGCAGGCGCCGGGCGCCGCCGCGTTCAAGGGCCCAGGCCTGCATCACCCCGCGAAGGCCAAACACGTCATTTTCCTGTTCATGAACGGCGGGCTGTCGCAGGTCGACAGCTTCGATCCCAAGCCGGCGCTCGACAAGTACCACGGCCAGCCGCTGCCGGGTGGATCGATCGCGACCGAACGCAAGACCGGCTCGCTGATGCGGTCGCCGTTCACGTTCAAGAAGTACGGCAAGTCCGGCATCGAGGTCAGCGAGATCTTTCCCGAGGTCGGCTCGTGCATCGACGACATCTGCGTGATTCGCTCGATGTACACCGACATCCCGAACCACGAGCCGTCGATGCTGATGATGAACACCGGCCACACCCAGGTCGGCCGGCCGTCGCTCGGCGCGTGGCTGACCTATGGCCTCGGCACCGACAACAAGAACCTGCCTGGATACGTCGTCCTCTGTCCCGACGTGCCGACGACCGTCGGACCGCCGCTGTGGAACAACGCCTTCCTGCCGGCGGTGCACCAGGGCACGTTCATCGCCGACCGCGTCGAGCGCTACGACAAGATCATCGGCAAGGACTTCGATCCGAAGAAACTCGTCAACTACATCCACAACGATGAGTTCCGGCTGCCGGAGCAGAAGCGCGATCTCGATCTGCTGGAACAGCTCGACAAGCTGCGCGCCGATCGTGAGCAGATCAAGGACCCGCAGCTCGAGGCCGCGATCCAGTCGATGGAAGTCGCCTACCGGATGCAGACCGAAGCGCCGGAGGTATTCGACATCCGCAAGGAAACGGAAGCGACGCTCAAACTTTACGGGCCGGGCAGCACCGCGCGCGGCTGCCTGATGGCGGTGCGGCTGGTCGAAAAGGGCGTGCGCATGGTCCACGTTTACTACGCCAAGGGCGATCCGTGGGATCACCATTCCGACATCCAGGCACACCGGCGCAACGCGCTCGATTCGGATCGGCCGTTTGCGGCGGTGATCAAGGATCTCAAATCACGCGGACTCTTCAACGAGACGCTGGTCGTGTGCGGCTCCGAGTTCGGCCGGACGCCGGTCTGTGAAGTTGGATCGGGCGCCGGCGGCGCGCAGAACGGCCGCGATCACAATCCGTTCGGCTTCTCGATGTGGTTGGCCGGCGCCGGCATCAAAGGCGGCATGGTGCACGGCGCCACCGACGACTTCGGGTTCAAGGCGATCGAAAAACCGGTGCACGTCCATGACCTGCACGCGACGATTCTCCACCTGATGGGGATCGATCACACCAAGCTGACCTATCGGTACAGCGGGAGAGATTTCAGGCTCACCGATGTGGCGGGGAATGTAGTCACGGAGATTCTGAGCTGAGGTGAGCTGAATAAAAAAGTATCTGCCAAGAGCAGATTCACAGGGAGAAGACCGAGAAGAAGAGCCTGTCAGGAATTTTGTGTGTGGGGCTTAGCATGAGGGAGTTCCCATGGCCCGCACACCGAAGAAACCGGTTAAGAGACTGGCGCCGGTCGCTGACGATGTCTTAGATCAGTTTGGCCCATCGACGGGCATGTCGAT
>DASUGM010000250.1:0-4042 GCA_036274055.1 Vicinamibacterales bacterium
TCGAGAATTTCCGTGGTGATTTTGCGGAATCCGTGCTCGGCGAGATCTTCGTTGTAGCGGTCGCGCGATCGCTCGGCGGCCGCGCGCTGTTCGTGATCGAACGCGTAGATGGCCGAACGATACTGCGTGCCGACGTCGTTGCCCTGGCGCATGCCCTGCGTCGGATCGTGGTTCTCCCAGAACGTCTTCAGGAGCTCGGGGTACGAAATCTTGTTCGGATCGAAAACGACGAGCACGACCTCGTTGTGCCCGGTCCGCCCCGAACAGACTTCTTCGTAGTTCGGATTCTTCGTGTAGCCGCCGGCGTAGCCGACCGCGGTCGTGTAGACCCCGGTCTTCTGCCAGAACTTCCGTTCCGCGCCCCAGAAGCAGCCGAGGCCGAACATCGCCTGCGAGAGCCCCGCCGGGAACGGCCCCTGCAGGGGCGTGCCGTTGACGGCGTGCCGATCCGGCACCGGCATCGCCGCTTCGCGGCCATGCAGCGCCTGTTCGGGGGTTGGCATCACTGTGCTGCCCATGTCATTCCTCCTGTTGCTGAGATGAGTAAAAAGCGCTTGTCACAAAAGCCTTCAACATGGAGGACATGGAGAAGACCTACTCTTTTTGGAAGGCCTTGCGAGATGCGTACTGAGAGAGAACGCGTCAAGATGCTCCATCCGAATCTGAGCTTGTCTCCCAGCACGCATCTCGCAAGTCTTTCGAAAGAAGTGAGGTCTTCTCCATGTCCTCCATGTTGAAGGCTCTTGTGACAACTGTCTTTCACTCAGTCGCCGGCTCGAAACTCAGCGCGACCCCGTTCATGCAGTAGCGCTGGCCGGTCGGATGCGGCCCGTCGTCGAACACGTGGCCAAGATGGCCGCCGCATTTGCTGCAATGAACCTCGGTCCGGGTCATGAAGTGCGAGCCATCCGTCTCGGTGCCGACCGCCCCGGCGAGCGGCGCGTAGAAACTCGGCCATCCGGTGCCGCTCTCGAACTTGGTCTCCGAGGAAAACAGTTCCTGACCGCAGCCCGCGCACTTGAATGTGCCGGCGCGCTTTTCCTTGTTCAGCGGGCTGGTGCCGCGCATCTCGGTGCCGTGGCAGCGCAACACGTCGTACTGCTTGGGCGACAGGGTCTCCTGCCACTGCTCATCAGTCCGGGCGACGTCAAAGGTTTCGTTGGGTTTCGTCATGGCTGATTGGTCTCGACAGTTGGAGTGCGGCATGAGCCCGAAAGTTTCAGAGGCTCGGGTAATATTCCCGCATGTTCCGACCGGGGCGAATCATCATCCTCCTGATTCTTGCACTTGGCGCCTACGGGCTGTTCTTTCAGACGCCGGCCCGGCCGCATGACCTGGCGGCATTCGATCCCGAAGTGGTCGCCGACCTGGAGACCGAAGCCTGGAAGGCTCAAGCCGACAAGAGCGAGTTTTCGCTGTTCTTCATCAGCGCGAAGATGATGCGCGAGCAGTTCCGCTATACCTGGTGGCGGGCGTTGCGCAGCGGGTTCTACGAGTCGCGCATGATGATCTCGGTTGGCGAGATGGCCAACCGGTTCGAGCGGGCGCTGCCGGATCTCGAGGCGGTCGCGTCGATCGAGCAGAGCTGGACCAAGATCAACTATGAGCCGGCGAAGGCGGCGCGGACGCGGCTCAACTGGCTGGCGTCGAGCCGGATGCCCGGGCAGGACGCGACCGAGACGATCGCCAGCCACATGGCCGACGACTACGCGATGCGCTACGGAGTCGGCCAGGACCGCGTCGCCGGCTTTGCCGAGTACCGCGTCGGGGCGATGAAGATGCGGGATGATCCGAACACCAAGCCCGATTGGAATCAGATCAAGCGCATGCTGGTCGAAGCGTACAAGGCGCTCAAGGCCGGCGTCGCCGTGAGAAGGTAGGGCGGAGTCAGCGCCATGAAGCATGTATTCCTCATCGTCGCGCTCGCGACCGCGATCGGCGCGCCTCAAGCGGCGAAGACGCACCGGCTGGAAGCGACCCCGGAGACCGTGGCCTATGGCTACTACTGGTCAGAAGCCAAGCCGGCCTTGCGCATCGCCTCAGGCGACATCATCGACGTCGACACCCTGCTGACGAACTCTCCGGCCGGGCTGGCGCGGGCCGGCGTGGCGGACGAGGCCATTCAGGAATCGCTGAAGAAGATCGTCGCGGCGTTTCCGACCGGCAACGCCGGACGTGGCCCCGGCGGACACATCCTCACTGGGCCGGTCTTCGTCGAGGGCGCCGAGCCGGGCGACACGCTCGAGGTCAAGATCCTGTCGATCGATCTCCCGATTGACTACGGCTACAACGGCTGCAGCGGCTTCGTCGCCGAGAACTGCGACCGCGCGGCGGGCACCAGGATCCTCAAGCTCGATCGCCAGACGATGACGTCGGAGTTCCTGCCCGGCATCGTGATTCCGCTGCGGCCGTTTTTCGGCAGCATGGGCGTGGCGCCGGCGCCGGACCTCGGCCGCGTCAGCAGCAACCCGCCGGGCCGTCATGCCGGCAACCTCGACAACAAGGAACTGGTCGCTGGATCGACGCTGTATATTCCCGTCTTCGTGCCCGGCGCGCTGTTCGAGGTCGGCGACGGCCATGCCGCGCAGGGCGATGGCGAAGTCGATCAGACGGCGATCGAGACGTCACTGCGCGGAAAAATTCAGCTGACCGTCCGCAAGGACATGAAGCTGACCTGGCCGCGCGCCGAGACCGCGACCGACTACATCGCGATGGCCACCGATCCCGACCTCACCGTCGCCACGAAGGCGGCGATTCAGGAAATGGTCGACCTGCTCGTCGCGGTGAAGGGCCTGACCAGACATCAGGCCTATCAACTCACCAGCATCGCTGGCAACGTCGCGATCACGCAGCTGGTCGATCGGCCGAATCACGGCGTCCACGTCAAGATGCCGAAGAGCATCTTCAAGTAGTGCCCGACGCGCTCGCGGTTTTGCGCGCGCGGCTGGCGCGCGGCGGCGCACCGCCGTTCGACGACGGTGCGCGGCTCGGCCTCGCGATCGAGGGCGGCGCGATGCGCGGCGTGATTTCCGCCGGCATGGTCGCGGCGCTCGAGGCGCGGGGCGCCCGACGCGCCTTCGACGCGGTCTATGGCTCCTCGGCGGGCGCGATCAACGGCGCGTATTTCCTCGCCGGGCAGGCCCGTCTCGGCACGCGGATCTACTACGAGGACATCAACAACGCGCGCTTCATCGATTTGCGCCGCGCGCTCGCCGGCCGGCCGATCGTCGACCTCGGCTACCTGCTCGACGAGGTCGCGGTCCGCCGCAAGCCGCTCGACACGGCCGCCGTCCTGCGATCGCCCGCACCGCTGTCGGTGATCGTGACCGATCTCGAGCACGAGGTCGCCGCCGTGCTGCGCGATTTCCCGTCCGCCGCGGCGCTGATGTCCGCGCTCCGCGCCAGCGCGACGATGCCGGTGGTCGCCGGGCCGCCGCATCTGCACGCCGACCGCCGGTTCCTCGATGCTTCTCTCTCCGAACCGATTCCCGTAGTCGCCGCCGTCGCCGATGGCTGCACCCACGTCGTCGTCCTGCTGACCCGCGGCGGCGGCATGCGGCCGCGAGCCTCGGCGTTCGATCGCTGGTTCGTCGCGCCGCGCCTGCGGCGCGTGTCGGCGACCCTCGCGCTCCGCTACCTCGACCGGGCCGGGCCGTACGCCGAGATGATCAGAACGATCGACACCGGCCGCGTCGGGGTCGCTGAGGTCTCGGCGGTTCGGGTGACCGATCTGCACATCAGCAAGCTGGAGCGACGGAGCGACGTCCTGAGAGCGGGAGCGGCGGCGGGCGAAGCGGCGGTCAAAAGAGCACTTTTGTTAGATGACGGGACGTGAAGGCAGTAAAGCAAGTGTCGGTAGTGTAGAAGATCATTTGGTTTTGAAAACCAAGAGCTCTTCTACACTGCCTACACTTCCTACACTGCCTTCATGTCGAGACTCTAAAAGAAAAACGACCTATCTCAGCACCCCGCCCGGATCGATTCCCGCCGCGCGCTTCGCCGGCAGCGCGCTGGCGACGACGGCACTGCCGGCCAGCACGAT
>DASUGM010000251.1:0-16486 GCA_036274055.1 Vicinamibacterales bacterium
CCACGACGACGACGGACAAATCAGGCACGTTCACGGTCAAGGGCCTGCCGGCAGGCCAGTACATCGTCGAAGTCCACTACCCGCCGCTCGAACCGCGACGCGGCGTGGCGACGGTCGGCGCCGACGGCAAAATGATCGACCTCGTGCTCGACACGGTCAGCGCCGATGAGGACGTCACCGTCACCGCCTCGCCCGGCGTCGCCGCCGATCGCGCGACGCTGACGATGCAGGCCAACCACATCTCCGAGACCGACATCCTCCAGCGGGCGAAGACCGTGACCGCTCAGGCCGTCGAGGGCGAGACCGGCGTCCACCTGCAGCGCACGAGCCCCGGCATGTCCGGCATTTACGTGCGCGGCCTGACCGGCAACAAGGTCAACGTCTTCATAGACGGTGTCCGCTTCTCGAACGGCGCGCAGCGCGGCGGCGTCAATACGTTCCTCAACGGCCTCGACTCCTCGTGGCTGGACGGGATCGAAGTGCTGCGCGGGACCACCAGCGCGGAGTACGGCAGCGACGCGCTCGGCGGCAGCGTGCAATTTCTTTCGCACACGCCGGCGCTCTCGCCGGACACCGCGCCGCACACCGGCGGATCCGTCATCGGCGGGTTCGAAACGGCGCAGACCGGCGGCGTCGGCACCGTGAACTTCAACCACTCCCGGAAGAACGCCGGCATCCACGGCAGCTTCTCTGCGCGCAAGAGCGGTGACGTCCGTCCGGGCGGCGGCGAGGATTCCCACTCGGCGATCGCGCGCTTTCTCGGCCTGTCGTCGAAGGACTTCTACGGCCCGCGGATGGAGGATCTCTACGAGCCGACAACCGAAGGGACCGGTTTCACCCAGAACGCGTTCCAGGTGCGCGGCAGCTTCGTGCCCTCATCGACAACGATAATCACCGCCAACTACATGCGCTCGCGCCAGGACGGCGCCAACCGCTGGGATCAACTGCTCGGCGGCGACGGCAACCTGATCGCTCAGCTCAACGACATTCAGGTCGACGTCTTCTACACGCGTATCGAGAAATTTCTGTCCGGCGCGTGGTTCGATCGGATGAGCGCGACCTATTCGTTCAACACGCAGCGTGAAGAACGCGTCAATCAGGGCGGCAACGGCGATCCGAACGCGTTCATCGGCCACGAGCCGGAACGCACGAGCACCAACGGTTTCCAGGCCAACGCCTCGAAGCAGGTCAATTCGCGCACCAACCTGCTGATTGGCGGTGAGGCCTACTTCGAGAAGCTCACCTCGGACGCCTTCGACGTCAATCCGACGACGAGCGCCGTGACCGACCGCCGGCCGCGGGTGCCCGATCAGGCGACCTATCACCAGAGCGGACTGTTCGGACAGGTCACCTACGACGTCAAGCCGGACCTGATGACGCTCGTCGGCGCGGTGCGCGGCGGCTGGAACAGTTACCGCGCTCACGCATCGGACGCGCCGATCGTCAACGGCCGGCCGCTGTGGCCGGATGACGCGCTCGACGTGTCGTCGTTCACGTTCCGCCTCGGCGCCGCGATCACGCCGGTGGCGAACTGGAAGTTCACCGGGGCGATCTCGCGGGGTTTCCGCGCCCCGCACATGACCGACCTCGGCACGCTCGGGCTGACCGGCTCGGGCTTTGAAGTCGCGGCGCCGGACATCGAAGGCCTCGGCGGCGAGATCGGCACCACCGCAGACGCCAACGCCGTGACCACTGGCCGCGACGCCGTCCAGGTCGAGTCGGAGCGAAGCCTGACTTACGACTTCGCGGCGAGCTACTCGACGTCGAGAGTGCGCGCGTCGGCCGGCTTCTTCGTCAACAACATCGACGGCAACATCCAGAAGCAGTCGCTGATCCTGCCCCAAGGCGCGGTCGGCACGGTGTCGCTCGGCGGCCAGCCAGTGACGCAGCAGAACGCCAACGGCGTCGTCTTTGTCGCGTTGTCGTCGGCGCCGGTACTGGTCCGCGCCAATTTCGACGACGCGCGGATCTGGGGCTTCGAGTGGTCGGGCGACTTCGACGCCACCGAGGAGATCAAGATCGGCACGCGCTACACCTGGATGCAGGCCCGCGATCTGAACACCGACCTGCCACCGAACATCGAAGGCGGCACGCCGGCGCCCGGCGGCACGGTCTACGCGCGTTACACCCGGAAGAACTCGAGCTGGTGGGTCGAGCCGTATCTGAACTTCGCGGGCGAACAGGACGATCTGTCCACGCTCGACGCCGGCGATCGCCGCATCGGCGCCGGCCGTTCCAACGGCAGCATCCAGAACTTCTTCCGGCGCGGCGCGCGCGTCCGCGGGTTGATCAGTCCGGGCGCTGACGGCATCTTCCAGAACGCCGACGACATCCTGATCGCCACCGGCGAAACGCTGGCGCAGGTGCAGGCGCGCGTGCTCGCCGGCGGGCCGGCGCTGTTCACCGCGGTCGAGGGCTACGCGGTCTTCGGCGTCCGCTTCGGCTGGCACCGCGGTCCGCACTCGGTGTTCGTGGACTTCGAAAACCTCGGCGACACGAACTACCGCGGGATTTCGTGGGGCATGGACGCGCCGGGACGGGGCGTGTCGGCGAGATATTCACTGCGGTTTTAAGATCGACAGCACCGTGAAGGATCTGTGTAGGAAAGTTTAGGAACGTGGAGGACCTGGGTTTTCTCAAACCAGAGTTCCTTCACGCTCCTGCAACATCCTCAATCTCCTTCACGGTGCTGTCGGGCTATTTCTTCAGCGCCTCCTGCACCGTCGCCCACGGTGTCGGCGGCAGGTGCATCCCGAAGACCGTCTGGACGCCGGTGATCTTCTCCCGCTGCACCGCCGCATCCACTTCGGCCACCATCCCGATCATGAAGAACCCGGGCACGCCGGGGCGATTGGGCTGAATCAGGTCGCTTGAATACAGCACGCTTCTTCCCGGCAACCACGCGAGCATCATCCTCTCGCCCATTTCGCCGCGGACTGGAATCAGCTCGATCCGCGTCTCGCCGCTGCCCAGCGTCGTCTTCGCGGCGACCGGCTTGAAGACCGGCGGCCGCGGCGCTTTCGACAGCGTGTCTGGCGAGAATGTCCGTGGTGATTCGGCGATGTGCGAGAGGATCGACACGTTCAAGTCGAGCGCGTAGATCGGTTTGCTGTTGGCGATGTACTCGCGCATGCCGCCGACGTGCGGCCAGGCATCAGAGGTCGTGACCACCGCCTTGATCGCGACGCCGGGGAACTTCTTCTCCAGCAGCGCCATGATCGCCTTGCTGTAGCTGCCGGACGTCGTGCCCTCGATGACGACCAGGCCGTCGGGCTGTTTGACGACGCCGACGTTGAAGCCGCCGGCGATCTGCCAGACGTCTGGCGCCACCTGGGTCATCCGCGCTTCGTCGACGGTGAGATTCGCCATCAACGGCGCGCCGGGCGGCGGCGCGGACGCGGCGAGTTTGGCAAACGCCGCCTTGGCGTCGTCGGGAATCGCGAACTTGGTTTCGTCAATCGGCGCGTCGACCGTCAGCGCCAGCACCGTTTCGTCAGAGTACGGCAGCTCGTTCCACTGCGTCGTCGTCTGCCGCGGATACATCAGGCCGCCGGCCTCGCGCGTCCAGAACGAGTAGAGGCGGCGTTCGGTGACGTCGCCCCAGATCCCGAAGCGATCGTCTTTCACGATCTCGAGCTGCGTCGGCAGATGCGTGTAGCCGTTGAGGAAGAGCTTCAGCTTCTGGCCGTTGCGCGTGAACGATACGACGTCGTGGCGCATGCGCTGGACCGTTGCGTCGGCGACCTTGCGGAGGTCGGCGGCGTCGCGCGCGGTGAAGAGCAATCGCTCCGGCGCGAGCGCCAGCGTCTCGTCGAAATCAGCGACGTCGTTCGGCGAGCCGGGCCCCCAGCGCGTGCCCGACTGACGCGCAGCGACGCCGTTGGCGATCACGGTCACGCTCGGCGCGGTCCATTGCGCCGCGCTCCAGAACCGCTGCTGGCCCTGCGACCAGCGGCGCTTGTTCGCGAGATCGCGAACCTCGACGCGCTGCCGGTAGATTGCCAGAAACGGCCCTTCCGGCCGTTCGGACTGCTCGAGCGCCCAGTAGTGACCGATGCCGTCGAGCGTCAGCGACGACAGCGATGTAAGCCTTGCCTCCCCGCCCATCGCGGCAATCGACTGCGTGAGCAGCGCCCTGGCGGCGGCGCCGTCAGGCGCCTGCGCGGAAAGCGACAGGCCGAACGATGTCAAAACGGCAATGGTCGAAAACTTGATCGTGCGCACGCGAAAACCTCCGTGCGCTTTGGACGGCGGGGCCACGGGGCTGGATCGCGCGGTGCGGCGAGATGCGGACGGGTGCAGCCAAGAGCGGGACATGAAGGAGTGAAGGAGGTGAAGGGCATGAAGGAAATCTCTTGAGGTCCGAAACAAGAGGGCTCCTTCAGACCTTCCGGCGCTTCACTCCTTCATGTCCGCTTTTGGATCAGACGCTTTTCACTCATGCAGCCCCGCCAGTACTACATCTCGATACCCGCGGCTCATCCGCAGCTTGGTCCCATCGACGAGATGCACTTCGTAATCCCCGGATGGCAGCGGCTTGACCTGACGAATGCGTTGCAGGTTGACCAGGCTCGACCGATGAATGCGCGCGAACTGCGCCGGATCGAGGACGTCGAGCAGCGAGCGCAGCGTGCGCCGGACCAGCGGCTTTTCCTTCCCGGCGTGAATGCGGACGCAGTAGTCCTCGGCCTCGATCCAGTCGATCTCCGACCACGGAATCACGATGACGCGGCCGCCGTCACGGATCACGAGCTGGCGCGGCCGCTCGCGCGCGCCGATCAGCGCCGAAATCCGCGCTTCGAGATCGTTGATCGACTGATCGCGCAGCCTCGCTTTGATCCGGCCGAGCACGTCGGCGAAGCGCTCGTCGGTGAACGGTTTGAGCAGATAGTCGAGCGCGTGCGCCTCGAACGCCGCCAGCGCGTACTTGTCGTAGGCGGTGACGAAGACCACCGCCGGCACCGCATCGGCGCCGACGACGTCGAGGACGCCGAAACCGTCGATACCGGGCATCTGCACGTCGAGAAACACCGCGTCGGGCCGGTGCTGTTCGATCGCCTCGATCGCTTCGCGGCCGTTCTCGCACTCGGCGACGACGGCCATCGATGGATCGCGGCCGAGCAGCAGGCGCAGCGTCCGCCGCGCCGGCGGCTCGTCGTCGACAAGGACGACGCGGATCGGCGGCAGCGGCGCCGACGTCATGTGATGCTCCGCGGCAGGCGAATCGACACGGTCGCGCCGCCCGACGCCGACCGTCCGATCGACAAATGGGCGCGGTCCTCGTAGATCGCGGCGAGCCGCGCGCGCAGGTTGCGAAGCCCGGTTCCCGAAGTGCCGTCGAGACTCCAGTTGGCGGGCAGGCCGCGGCCGTTGTCCTCCACGTCGATGACCACATCATCACGGTCGGCGCGGGCCCGGACGTTGATTCGGCCGCCTTCCTCGCGGGTTTCGATGCCGTGGCGGACGGCGTTTTCGACCAGCGGCTGAACCAGCAGCGCCGGCACGCGCAGGTCGTCGAGCGCCGGATCGACGTCGATCACGACCTCGAGCCGATCCCCGAAACGTACCCGCTGAATCTCCACGTAGCGACGCACCAGCTCGATCTCCTCCGCCAGCCGCGGCCGCTGATCCGCGGTGTCGAGCACGCGGCGCAGCAGGTCTCCCAAACCCGAGACGAGCCGGACCGCCTCGTCGTTCCGTTGTTCGCGCACCAGCGCGGCGATGGCATGAAGACTGTTGAAGAGGAAGTGCGGATGCAACTGGGCGCGCAGCGAGTCGAGGCGCGCCGCCGACAGCTGCGATTGCAGACGCGCCGCCTGGGCGTCACGATCGCGCATCCGCGCGTACCAGGACATCGCGTAGCCTGAGGCGGCAATGCCGATGTAGACCATGATGTGCAGGTAAATCCGGCCGCGGATCTGGCCGAAGAACATCTGCCGGAAATTCTCGTTGCCCCAGCCGGTGATCGACGTCGCGATCAGGATCGTCACCGCGGCATTGAGCGGCCACAGCGCCAGGAGAAGCCACCACTGCCGCCACACCACCGCACGCCAGCCGATTCGCGACGGATCCCAGCGTTCGGCCAGCAGCCAGACCAGCACGGTGCCGGGAATCCAGACCAGGTAGAACGTGCTCGTCCACGTGATGCTGCGCAGGAACGACGCGGCTTCGTTGGGAAATGCGCGCATGAGCAGCCACGTCTGCAGGCAGAACATCAGCGTGATGAACGTCCAGAAGAGCGTGGCGAGCACGAAGAGCCGCCCGGCGCGAGGCATCCCGGGGACCTTATCTTGTCGGGACCAACGGCTCAATGCGGACGGGCGCGGCTGGGCGCGGCTGAGGCGGGGCTCGCTGCACTGGATTGCGGCTTGCCAGAAGCGAATCACAGGGAGAAGAGTGAGAAGAACATGAGAGGTTCCCAACTCTGCAACACCTCATGCTCTTTCTCATTCTTCTCCCTGTGATTCGCTCTTGGCAGATGCTTCTTTCCCGGCTCGCCTGCACGCGACCGCCAGCGCGCTCAGCCACTCTGCCCGAGCGCGCGTCTCCGGGAGCGCCGCCCACCGATCCACGGCCCACGGCAGCGTCCAGGTCCAGTTGTGCGCGCCGACGGTGCCGGGCGTGTTGATCCGATCGCGCCAGCCGAAGAGATCCTGGATCGGCAGGAAGACGTCCGTCGAGGCCGAGTGAAATGTCGCGCCGATCAGCGCGTCGCGCAAGCTGTCGGTCCACGACATCAGCGGGTCGTCGAGACCGCGCGTGCTGCAGGCCTCGAGCGCGAGCACCTGGGCGCGGTCGGCAACGCCCAGCGTGTCCCACCACATCGCCAGTGGTTCGGTGTCGTGGGTGCCGGTCATCGCCGCCGACGCTGCCGGGTACAGCCTGGGCTCGATGAAGGGCTGGCCGGGCAGATCGTAGTGTCGCTCCCAACGGAGAACCTTCGATCCGGGGACACCGACGCGCGCGAGCGAGACCCGGACGAAGTCGGGGACGGTGCCGAGATCCTCGGCGACCAGCGCGGCGCCAGTGTCGCGGAAGATGCCGAGCAGGATCTCGCCCTGCGATGTCTGCGCCGCTTCGCCGTCGGGATTGAAGAACGGCTCGCCGTCGGGCGGCCGTCCGAACGTCCGGTACAGGCCGACGAGATGATCGATGCGGATGCCATCGAACAAGTCGGCCATGCGGCGAGCACGCCGTCGCATCCAGGCGTAGTCGGTCGCGGCAATCGCCGCCCAGTGATACGTCGGCAGGCCCCAGTCCTGCCCGGTGTCGCTGAAGGCATCCGGCGGGACGCCGGCCGAGACGTCGAGAAAAAACTCGTCGGGTCGCGCCCAGACATCGGCGCTGTCGGTGCGCGCGACGAAGGGGAGATCGCCCATCAGCGCCACGCCGTGCGCGGCGGTCGTGGCCCGCGCCGCCTGCCACTGCGAGTCGGCGATCCACTGCAAGTACTGATGCCGCAGGACCTCGCGGGACAGGTGGCGGCGCGCCTCGTCGAGCACTTTGGGATCGCGGCGGCGGATCGCGTCCGGCCACTGCCGCCAGGACGTGGCCGGAGTCGCGTCGGCGATCGCCATGAAGAGCGCGTAGTCGTCGAGCCACCAGCGCTCGCGCGCGATATAGGCCGCCAGCGCCGCGCCACGCGTCGTCAGCTGCGCCCATTCGTCGTCGGCGAACTGCGCGAAGGCGATCGACAAGGCTTCGCGTTTGACGCGGCGGACGGCGTCGTAGCGGATCGCCGACGAGCGATCGGCAATCGCGAGCGCAATCCGGGCGTCGGCGGAGAGCGCGTCCACGCCGCCGGCGTAGAGGAAATCGGGCACGGCGCGCAGCGCGATGTAGATCGGATCGATCGCCATCGTCGAGGCCGCGGCGTAGGGAGATGTTTCGCCGCCGCCGACGGTGTTGATCGGAAGGAGCATCAGTCGATCGAAGCCGGCCGCGGCGAGCCACGGCGCAAACAGCGGCAAGTCGGCGATCTCACCGATCCCCCAGCTCTTCGACGAACGCAAAGAGAACAGCGGGGCCATCGCGCCTGCGTGGCGTGGCGTCATGCGCGCGGCTCCGTCACGGCGCGGAGCAGCCTGGCGACGCCGTCGCGGAAGATGGCGGGATCCGGAAGCAGGCTCAGGACCAGGTAGGCCTCACTGGGAAAGTCAAAGAAATAGCCGGGGTGGACGATGACGGATTCATCTTCGAGCAGGTGAAGGACGAGTTCTTCCTCGCGGTGGAGGGCTGGGACGCGAACGACGACCGACCATCCGCCTTCAGGCGGCAGGATGGAAACGGCGGGATGCGCCTGGACAAGGCGACTCAACGCCGCCAGATTCTGCTTGAGGCGCGCGAGGATCTGCGCGCGCACCGCGGACCCTTCGTCGAGCAGGCGCGCCGCGGCGAGCTGGACCGGCGTCGAGACCGAGAGATAAGTGTCGGCGATCACGTCGAGACGCTCGAGTGCCGGCGTGACGAGCTCTGGCGGTCCGGTCACGTCGATCCATGCGAGCTTCATCTGCGGCAGGCCGACCGACTTCGACAAGCCACCGAGCACGAATGTCAGCGCGCGCGTTTCTCCGCGGAGCGACACCGCGTCCGGGCGCGGGGTGAGCGGATAGTCGACAAAGACCTCATCGGCGATCAGCGCCAGCTGGCGCTCGGCGGCGTAGATCGCGAGCCACTCGCGATCGTCGCGGCGCAGCATCGACCCGGTCGGATTATTCGGACTGACGACGAGCACCGCGCGGGTCCGGGACGTCGTTGCCCGTATCAGGCTCTCGCGGTCGATGGACCAGATGCCGTGATGTTCGAGCAGGTACGGCGCGGCGTCGACGGCGTCGAGGCGGGTCAGCAGGTCGAACAGCGGGTAGCTCGGGTGCGGCACGAGGACCTGGTCGGCCGGGTCGCAGAGGAGCTTGAAGATCAGCGAGTAGGCCTCGCTGGTGCTTGAAGTGAGGACAGTCTGTTTGGGGTCGAAAAAGGGACCGGGTCGATTTTTCGCCGCCGCCTGGTCGAAAAATCGACCCGGTCCCTTTTTCGCAATCGCCGCGCGAGCGCTCAGCAGCCCGCGCGGCTCTGGCGCGTACGACGCCGCGCCCGGATCGGCGAGGGCCGAGACGAGCGCCGGCGGGTACAAAATCCCGACCCTGGTCGGGTTGGTTTCCGTCAGATCGACCAAGGTCCTGCCGCTGGCGCGGGCGCGCGCCAGCGCCCGGCTGAACCGGTTCGGCTCGAGCCGGCCGGGCAAACGCGCCGAAAACATGGCAGTAGACTAGTCCACGAGGAGTCCTCACGTGATGTCCCTGAAGAAACCGCTGCTCGCGATGGCGATCGCAGCCGTCCTGATCCTCCCGACCGCCGCGCAGCAGGCCGCCGCGCCGACACTTTCGGTGCCCTACACCAAATTCACGCTCGCCAACGGCCTGACCGTGATCCTGCACGAGGATCACAGCGTGCCGCAGGTCGCCGTCAACGTCTGGTATCACGTCGGATCGAGCCGCGAGAAGTTCGGCCGCACCGGCTTCGCGCATCTCTTCGAGCACCTGATGTTCGAAGGCTCGAAGAACGTCAAGGAAGGCGAATTCGACACGCTCCTCGAGGCCGCCGGCGGCTCCAACAACGGATCGACGACCACCGATCGAACCAACTACTACGAGCAGCTGCCGTCGAACGCGCTCGATCTGGCGCTGTTCCTCGAATCGGATCGCATGGGCTACCTGCTCGACGTCGTCACGCCGAAGCTCGTCGACGGGCAGCGCGACGTCGTCAAGAACGAGCGGCGCCAGAGCTACGAGAACGCGCCGTACGGGCAGGCGCAGATCAAGATGACCGAGCTGATGTATCCGAAGGAGCATCCGTATCACTGGCCGGTGATCGGTTACATGGAAGACCTGACCGCGGCAACGCACGAGGACGTCCAGGAGTTCTTCAAGAAATACTACGCGCCCGGCAACGCCAGCCTGGTGATCGCCGGCGACATCAATCCCGCGGAGGCGCGCAAGCGCGTCGAGTACTGGTTCGGCGACGTCAAAGGCGGGACCAAAGTGGAACCCTTGACGGTGCCGCCGGCAACGTTGAGCGGTGTCATCAAAGAGACGCTCACCGACAAGGTCCAGCTGCCGCGGATCTACCTCTCCTGGCATTCGCCGGCGCTCTATCAGCCGGGCGATGCCGAGCTCGACATCCTCAGCGGCGTGCTCGGCAGCGGCAAGAACTCGCGGCTCTACAAACGGCTGGTCTATGACCTGCAGCTCGCGCAGGACGTCACCGCCGCGCAGATTTCGGCACGCTACGGCTCACGCTATCTGATCATGGTCACGGCTCGGCCGTCGCCGGATCCCTACGAGAAGACGCTCGAACGCATCAAGAGCATCGTCGACGAAGAACTCGACAAGCTGCGCGCGACACCACCCGACGCGCGCGAGGTCGAGCGCGTGAAGAACGGCTACGAGGCCGGCTTCTTCGGCCAGATGGAGCAAATCGCCGCCAAGGCCGACCAGCTCAACGCCTACTACTTCGCCACCGGCAACCCGGACTACTTCGCGACCGACCTCGCCCGCTATCAGAAGCTGACACCGCAGGACATTCAGAGCGTGCTGAAGACCTATCTGGTGCCCGACAAGCGACTCGAGCTCTCGGTCGTGCCGGAGCCGAAGAAGGCGGGAGGTGCGCGATGAATCCCGTGCGAATGTGCGCTCGTGCGATGGTGCTCCTGTGCGTCTGCCTGATCGCTGCGCCGATGGCGGCCCAGCAGGCGCCCGATCGATCGAAGGCCCCGGCACCGGGGCCGGCGCCGTCGTTGAAGGTGCCGCCGGTGCAGAAGCGCGTGCTCTCGAACGGCCTGAACGTGTGGGTGGTCGAGATGCACGAAGTGCCGGTCGTCGACGTCACCGCGATCGTCAAGTCGGGCGCGGCGGCCGATCCGACTGGCAAGTACGGCCTCGCCAGCTTCACCGCGGCGATGCTCGACGAGGGCGCGGGATCGCGCGACGCGCTGCAGTTGTCGGACGCAATCGATTTCCTCGGCGCCTCGCTCAGCACCGGCAGCTCGTGGGATTCGTCGAGCGTGAACTTGCATGCGATGGTCTCGAAGCTCGACGCGGCGCTCCCGATCTTCGCCGACGTCCTGCTAGACCCGGCGTTCTCTCAGGCCGAGATGGATCGCGTGCGCAAGCAGCGGCTGACGTCGCTGCTGCAGACGCGCGACAATGCGTCGGCGCTCGCCTCGGCCAGCTTCGCGCGAACGGTCTTCGGGCCGCGCCACCGTTACGGCACGCCAGCGATCGGCAATGAAGCCTCGAACGGCGAGATGACGATCAGTGAGCTGAAGCAGTTCCACTCCACCTACTACCAGCCGCAGAACGCGTATCTGCTCGTCGTCGGCGACGTCACCCCGGACGTCATCATGCCGAAGCTCGAGAAGGCGCTCGGCGCATGGAAGAACGTCGGCACGGTGCCCAAGCCGACGCTGCCGGCAACGCCGCAGCACGGCGCCCGCGAGATCATCCTGGTCGACAAGCCGGGAGCCGCGCAGTCGGCGATTCGCATGGGCTGGGTCGGCGTCGCGCGCAACACCGCCGACTATTTCGTGCTCGACGTCATGAACACAGTGCTCGGCGGGTCGTTCACGTCGCGCCTCAACATGAACCTTCGCGAGGACAAGGGCTACGCGTACGGCGCCTCGTCGGCGTTCGACATGCGCGGCGCGCCGGGACCGTTCGTCGCCGCCGCCAACGTCCAGACCGACAAGACGGTCGAGTCGCTGACCGAGTTCTTCAAAGAACTCGAAGGCATGAAAACGCCGCTGTCGACGCCGGAGCTGACCCGGGCGCGCAACCTCGAAGCGCTCAGTTTCCCGGGCGCGTTCGAGACGACCCGGGGCGTCGCCAGCAACCTCGCCGAGCTGGCGGTCTACGGACTGCCGGAATCGTTCTTCAGCGAGTACGTGCCGAAGATTCAGGCAGTCAGCGTCGCGGACGTCGAACGCGCCGCCAGGCAATATCTGCAGAGCGACAAATTCGCCGTCGTCGTCGTCGGCGATCTGACGAAGATCGAAAAAGGCATCCGCGCCGCGAACTTCGGGCCGGTGCGGGTCGTGACGGTGGACGAGATTTTGAAATAGTCCCAAATGCCGTGCGCCAGTGCGCCGGTGCGCCGGTGCGTGTGCGTGTGCGTGTGCGCAGTGCACTTGATGTGGCGGATCGTGGCCGATTGGGCCGCGATGACGAATCAATATCGGTTCAACGACTGAGGAACGCACGATGCACGCGCATGACGCACGGCGCATCGCGCACAACGCACGGAGCTGATGAGATGTATCTATCCAGGAGAGATTTTCTCGTAACTTCGACCGCCGCCGTGGCTGGAAGCCGCGTACTGTTCGCCCGGCAGCAGACTCCGGCGCCGATCACGCCGGTGTTCACGCCAATTCGCCGCAACGTCGGTTTCTTCACCGGGCGCGGCGGCACGATCGGCTATTTGACGGATCCGAAGGCGATCGTCGCGGTCGACAGCCAGTTCCCGGACAGCGCCAAGCTGTTCATCGACGGGCTGGCCGCGCAGACCGGGAACCGGCCGATCGACCTGTTGATCAACACGCATCACCACGGCGATCACACCGCCGGCAACGGCGCGTTCAAGGGCGTCGCGAAACACATTCTCGCGCACGAGCGCGCCGTCGTGCTTCAAAAGGAAACCTACGATCGCGCGGTGGAGGCGGCCAAGAGCAACCCGAACGCGACGCCGCCGGCCGTGCCGGTCTACGCCGACAGGACGTTCGGCGCGGTCTGGCGCGAGCAGTTCGGTGACGAATGGGTACGGACGACGTACTACGGGCCGGCGCATACTGGCGGGGACGTCGCGATCACCTTCGAACGCGCGAACGTCGCGCACCTCGGCGATCTGATGTTCAACCGGCGTGAGCCGGTGCTGGACCGGCCGGGCGGGACCAACGTCGGCAACTGGATCAAGATGCTGGCGAAAGCCAGCGGCGATCACGCCGCCGATACGATCTTCATCTTCGGCCATGCGGGCGCGAAGTTCCCGTTGACCGGCAGTCGCGCCGACGTTGAGCTGTTGCGAAGCTACCTGACCACGCTCATGGAATTCGTGAGGGCGCAGCGCGCGGCGGGCCGAACGAAAGAAGAAGTCGCCGCGATGACCGGGCCGCTGAAGGGCTTCGAGGAGCACGGCAATCTCACCGCCCGGACGCTGAACGCTGTGTTCGACGAACTGGCCGGCTAGGCCGTTCACGGTCTCCGATAGTGGAATACCGGCGGGGCCGCTGGAGGTCAGTGGCGCTTGCCGTTGTTTCACAATTGGAGACCGGCCCCCCGTCTATATTTGGTACCCGCCTTGCAGTTGCGAGGGCCGGCACCTTCTTCGGAGAGCCGAATGTCACAATTGGATCCTTCGTTTGGACGCCGCGCCGGGGTCCTCGCGCTCGCGTCGCTCGTTGCCCTGCTCCTCCTGCCATCTGCAGCGGCGGCGCAATTCGGCCGCAACAAAGTTCAGTACGACGCGTTCGACTTCAAGGTCCTCAAGACCGAGCACTTCGACATCTACTACTACTCGCGCGAGGCCGAGGCTGCGACGCAGGCCGCGCGGATGGCCGAGCGCTGGTACGTGCGGCTGTCGAAGCTGCTCGACCACAACCTGCGCGGCCGGCAGATCGTCGTCCTCTACGCCAGCCATCCGGAATTCGAACAGACCAACGTCGTCGAAGGCGAGCTCGACGAAGGCACCGGTGGCGTCACTGAAGGCGCCCGCCGGCGCGTCGTGCTGCCGATGGCCGCCAGCATGGCCGACACCGACCACGTGCTCGGCCACGAGCTGGTGCACGCGTTCCAGTACGACATCCTCGATCGCAACGCCGGCTACATCCCGCTGTGGTTCATCGAGGGCATGGCCGAATATCTCTCGCTCGGCCCGAAGCACGCGCAGACCGCGATGTGGCTGCGCGACGCGGCGATTGAAGATCGCCTGCCGACGCTGAAACAGCTCGACGATCCGCGCTACTTCCCGTACCGCTTTGGCCACGCGTTCTGGGCCTACATCGGCGGCCGCTGGGGCGACGCGATGATCGGCGAGATCCTCGCCGGCATGGCGCCGGCCGGCGACGCCGGTTTCGGCCGGCTCAGTCCGATCGAGATCATCACCGCGGCCGTGCAGATGAACGCGGATGAGCTGGCGGCCGCCTGGCACGGCGCGATTCGCGAAACCTACGGCGTCACCGCGCGCAAGGGCGAGCCGACGACGGTGCCGGGCGCGGTGGTGATCTCGCAGAAGACCGGCGCCGGCCGCATGAACGTCGGCCCGGCGCTGAGCCCCGACGGCACCAAGATCGCGTTTCTGTCCGAGCGCGATCGACTGTCGATCGATCTCTACATCGCCGACGCGATGACCGGCAAAGTGATTCGCAGGCTCACCAAGACCGCGTCGGATCCGCATTTCCAGAGCCTGCAGTTCCTGGCGTCGGCCGGCGCGTGGGATCCGATGGGCGAGAAACTCGCCGTCGGCACGGTCAGCGACGGCCGCGCCAAACTGACGATTTTCAACGCGCTCAAGGGCGGCGTGCTGGAAGAGTTCCCGGTCGACTTCATCGGCGAAATTTTCCAGCCGGCGTGGTCGCCGGATGGCAAAACGATTGCGTTTTCCGCGCAGGTTGGCGGCTACACCGACCTCTACCTCCTCGATCTTGCGGCGAAGACGACGAAGAAGCTGACCAGCGATCCGTACGCGGATCTGCAGCCGACGTGGACGCCGGACGGCAAGGAGCTGACGTTCATCACCGATCGGTTCACCACGGATCTCACCACCCTTGCGTTCAAGACGATGGGGCTGGCGTCGATGCCGATCGACAACCCGGCGGCCGTCCACGAGGTCAAGACCGGGACCGCCGGCAACGCGCTGAATCCGCAGTGGGCCCCCGACGGCAAGACGCTGTATTTCATCAGCGACGCCGACGGCCGGCAGAACATCTACCGCCTCGTCGACGGCCAGGCGGCGCGAGTCACCGACGTGCCGACCGGCGTCTCGGGGATCACCACCACGAGCCCGGCACTGTCGGTGTCGCGCGGCGAACGCGTCGCGGTCAACGTCTTTCGCGACAGCGGCTACGAATTGCTGCTTCTCGATTCGGCGAAGACGCCGGCGCCGCCGCCGCGGTTGAACCTGCCCGATCAGGCGGTGCTGCCGCCGTCCAAGCGCGCCAGCAACGACGTCGGTCAGGCGCTGGCGTCGCCGACGGCGGGCTTGCCGCCGGCAACTGCCACCTTCGAGGAGGCCGAGAAGAGCGGCAAGATGGAGCTCATCGAGGTCGGCCAGTCGGTCGGCGTGTCGAGCGTCAGCCAGTTCGGCACCTTCGTCAACGGCGGCATCTCGTTCCTGTTCAGTGACACGCTCGGTAATCACCTGCTCGGCATCGGCGCCGGCGTCAACGGCGGCGTCAGGGACATCTCGGGGGCGGTCAACTACCTCAACCGCAGCCACCGGTGGAACTGGGGTCTCTACGGCGAGCACGTGCCGGTCCTTCAGGGCACCGCCGGCAACGGCCTGTTCAACAACAACGGCCAGATTGTTTATGTCGAGCAAACACAGCTCTACCGGCAGACCTACAGCCAGGTCGGCGCGCTGCTGGCATATCCGTTCAGCCGCGGCCTGCGCGCGGAGTTCAGCAGCGGCTACCGCCACATCGGCTTCAGCAACGAGACCCGGACGCGGATCTACGACTACAACAGCGGGCAGCTGATCAGCGACGAGAAGATCGATCTACCGGCAGAAGAGTCGTTGAATCTGGTCGACGTCAGCACGGCGCTGATCCACGACGTCGCGGCGATGGGCCCGGTCGGACCGATCGTGGGTGATCGGTTCCGCTTCGAGATCTCGCCGACGTTCGGCGATTTGAACATCACCAACCTCACGCTCGACTACCGCCGCTACGTGATGCCAGTCAAGCCAATCACGATCGCCGGCCGCATCGTCCATGCCGGCCGGTACGGGATCAGCGCCGAAGACGAGCGTCTGGTGCCCTACTTCCTCGGCTACTCGACGCTGGTTCGCGGCTACGATCCGAACTCGTTCCAGGCAACCGAGTGCTCAATCACGATCGTCGGCAACTGTCCGGAATTCGATCGACTGATCGGCAGCCGGATGATCGTCACCAACCTCGAGGTGCGGGCACCGGCCGTCGGCTTGTTCACCGGCAACATGGATTACGGTCCGGTGCCGGTCGAGTTGTTCGGGTTCTATGACGGCGGCGTGGCGTGGAACAAGCACGAATCGCCGCAATTCACCGGCGGCACGCGCAACTGGGTCGGCAGCGTCGGCGTCGGCGCCCGCGTCAACGTGATGGGCTTCATGATCACCGAGTTCAACCTCGCCCGGCCGCTGCAGCGCGCCGGCCGCGGCTGGATGTTCGTGTTCAACATCCGACCGTCCTTCTAGACAGGGGCGATGGGCGATCGGGTGATCGGGCGATGGCAGAGCAGGGGCG
>DASUGM010000252.1:0-8654 GCA_036274055.1 Vicinamibacterales bacterium
CTTGTTTGACCCCCTAGAACACGTCCAGCTGCCAGTACACGTGCGACGCCGGCACTTTCGCGCCAGGCACCAGCGGCTTGATCATCATCACGTCTGACGAAATGGGCCGGCTGCCCAGCACGCGGAGTTGCGGCGGACGAAAGGTCTGCGGCAGCCGCGCCCGAGCACGGAGCGGCGGGTCGGCTGGTGTGCGCGCGGAGAGCACTTGAAGCATGGCGCCGACGCGCGCACCGGACGGATCGCGATCACCGCAATCCTCGATCACGACGCCGTGCTTGCCGTACGCGAGCACGACGTAGGCCACCGCGCGGCTGCCCTCTTCGGTGACGAAGAATTCGAGCCGTCGCATCCCCGCCGGACCCAGGCCCGCGAGCAACCGCCGGCGGGCGATGCCGTATTCGATCATCGTCGCGGAGCGATCGAGCGCGAAGCCGGCCCCTCGCGCGTAGAGCATCGAGATCTCGGCGACGCGATCGAGATCGGCGCGCTCGCCCGATCGCACCAGCATCGCCGGCGCGCCGCCGCGTTTCGGCTCGACCTCGATGGTGATCTCGTCGTCGGGCATCACGACAAACCCGTGACGCTCGTAGAACGGCGCGCCGATCTCGGAAAACAACAGCGCATGCGTGCAGCCGCGCGCGACGGCGTCGTCACACATCGCATCGAGGAGCGTCGCCGCGTGGCCGCGGCCGCGCCGCTCGACCGGCGTGAACACCGCGCCGATGCCGACGACCGCGGTCGGGCGCCCGTCAATCAGGGCATCGAGGTCGTAGCGTTTGGCACTTGCGAGCAGCGTGTCGCCGTCGAGCAGGGCGAGGCGGCTGAGGTGTTCCCGGCCCCACGCCGTCGCCATCTGAGCGCGATTCCACCGGCCGTAGGCTTCTCGCGTAAGCCCTTCATTCCAAATAGGATAGGTGCCGTCGAGGACTTGCTCGATCCGGACCGGGTCAGCGGTGACGAGTGGCATTTTTGTGAAGGTCGCGTAAACCTGTTTCCTTTTAGAGCTGTACAGGTCTAATTCCACTGTATGACGCCTAGCACCCACACCCCATCCCGCCGGCTCGTCGCGGTGGCGCTCGCAACGGGCGTGTTCTCACTCGCACCGGCGCTCAGCGCCCAGAAGTCCAGCGTCCCGTCGAAGGCCGATCCCAAGACGATCACGCACGTGCTGAATCGTCTCGGCTACGGACCGCGGCCCGGCGACGTCGAACGCGTGCAGGCGATCGGCCTGGAGAAATACATCAACGAACAGCTCGATCCGGCGAAGATCGACAACAGCGCACTCGACGCGCGCCTGGCCGAATTCACGACGCTCTCGATGAGCACACGCGACCTCGCCGAAAAATATTACCAGCCCGCCAACGAGCAGCGGCGTGACCTCAAGAAGGAACAGGCGCAACAGCCGCCGCCCAAACCCGCGGTCGGGCAGGACATGACGATGACCGGCGCCGCGCAGCCGCCGACGCCACCGCAGCCCAACGTCCAGCTGACGCCCGAGCAGCGACAGATTCAGCAGGCGCAGCAGAACATCACCAACGAACTGATGCAGGCCAAGGTGTTGCGCGCGGCGCTCTCCGATCGTCAGCTCGAAGAAGTGCTGTCCGACTTCTGGTTCAACCACTTCAACGTCTTCGTCGGCAAGGGACAGGTGCGCCAGTACCTGACCGAGTACGAGCGCGACGCCATCCGGCCGTATGTGCTCGGCAATTTCCGCGACATGCTCGGCGCCGTCGCGCACAGCCCGGCGATGCTCTTCTACCTCGACAACTGGCAGAGTCAGACGCCCAACCCGCCGGTTGCGGTCAACCAGAAGTTCCAGGTCCGGCTCGGCAATCCCAACGTCGGTGCGCGGCAGCGCGAAGAGATGATGCGCCGGGCGCAACAGCAGCAGGATCAGCAGAAACGGCCGCAGCGCGGCATCAACGAGAACTACGCGCGCGAGTTGATGGAGCTGCACACGCTCGGCGTCGACGGCGGCTACACGCAGAAGGACGTGATCGAGCTGGCGCGCATCCTCACCGGCTGGACGATCGATCGGCCCCAGGCAGGCGGCGAGTTCGTGTTCAACCCGCGGATGCACGACACCGGGCCGAAGCAGTTTCTCGGCGTGTCGTTCAGCGCCGGCGGCATGGACGAGGGCGAGCGTGCGCTCGACATTCTCGCCAGGCATCCGGCGACCGCGCATCACATCGCCTACAAGCTGGCGCAGCGGTTCGTCGCCGACGAGCCGTCGAAGGCGCTCGTCGACCGCGCCGCCAAGGTGTTCACGGACAGCAATGGCAACTTGCGCGACGTCACCCGCGCGATCGTCACATCGCCGGAGTTCTTCGCGGCGGACGCCAACCGCGCCAAGGTCAAGACGCCGCTCGAATTCGTGATCTCGGCGGTTCGCGCGACCGGTGCGACCGTGACCAATGCGCAGCCGATTGTCGTCGCGCTGCGAAATCTCGGCATGCCGGTTTTCGGCGCTCAGCCGCCGACCGGCTACAGCATGACGGCGGACGCCTGGGTCAATACCGGCGCGCTGCTGAACCGCATGAACTTCGCGGTGCAGCTGCTCGATGGCGGCCGGATCCAGCCGGCCGAGCAACCCGGCCGGAAAGGCGGCCCGCCGCCGAATCCGAATCAGCCGGGCGGCTTCACCCGTCCGCAAGGCCGCGGCAGAGCGCAGCAGATGATGGCGCGGGGACCGATTCAGGTCGATGTTGCCAGGATTGCGCCCGATACCAGCGACGCGTCACGCGATCAGGTGATCACGGGGCTGCTCGGCGGCCAGGTCTCCGATGCGACCAGGCAGACGCTCGCGCGCGCCGAATCATCGCAGCAGCTCGTCGCGCTCGCGCTCGGATCGCCGGAGTTTCAGAAGAGATAGGCCCTGGGCATTGGGCCCTCGGCCCTGGTCGTGCACGAAGAGGCGGAGTGCTCAGCACAACGCCAGGGCCCAGGGCCAAGCGCCCAGGGCCGGATTTTGGAGAACTGAGATGATGACCCGTCGCATCTTCCTGAAAAACGGCAGCCTGGCGCTGGTGAGTCTCGGATTCGCGCCGGCGTTCGTGGCGCGCGCGGCGCAGGCCGCCGAGGCGCGGCAGAAGATCCTGATTACGATCTTCCAGCGCGGCGCCGTGGACGGCCTCAACATGATCGTCCCGCACGGCGAGAAGGCGTACTACGCCAACCGGCCGTCGATCGCGATCGGCCGGCCGAACGGCGTCGACGGCGCCGTCGATCTCGACGGCTTCTTCGGTCTGCATCCGCGGATGGCGTCGCTCGAACCGGCCTTCAAGCGCGGTGAGCTGGCCATCGTCCACGCCTGCGGCTCGCATGACGAGACGCGCTCGCACTTCGACGCGCAGGACTACATGGAGAGCGGCACGCCGGGCCTCAAGAGCACGCGCGACGGCTGGCTCAACCGATATCTGCACGCCAAGGAGCACGAGAGCGCCAGTCCGTTCCGCGCCGTCGCGCTCGCGCCGCAACTGCCGCGCACGCTGCAGGGCACGGCGCCGGCGCTGGCCATCGGCCAGCTCTCGCAATTCGGCGTCCGCGCCGGCATGTCCACCGAGATGATGTCGAACTCGTTCGAGGCCCAGTACGCCGCGGCGGCGGACAAGGTCCTCGCGCCGACCGGCAAGGAAGCGTTCGACGCCGTCAAGATGATGAAAGGGATCGATCCGGCGCGTTACGAGCCGGCGAATGGGGCCGTGTATCCGCGTTCCGGATTCGGCGACGCCATGCGGCAGATCGCGCAGCTCGTCAAGGCGGACCTTGGCCTCGAAGTCGCGTTCACCGAGCTCGGCCAGTGGGATCACCACGCCAACGAAGGCGCCGCGGTCGGCCAGATCGCCAACCGCCTCGACGACTTCGCCGGCGGCCTTGCGGCGTTCGCTCAGGATCTCGGCGACCGGATGGCCGACGTCGTCGTGGTGACAATGTCGGAGTTCGGCCGCACGGTGAAGGAAAACGGCAACCGCGGCACCGACCACGGCCACGGCAATGCAATGCTGATCCTCGGCGGCAACATCAAGGGCGGCAAGGTCTACGGCAAGTGGCCGGGCCTCGAGCGCGATCAGCTCTGGCAGGGACGCGACCTCGCGATCACCACCGACTTCCGCGACGTTTTCGCCGAGGTCGTCAGCGGGCATCTCGGCGCCAAGAATCTGGCGCGGATCTTCCCGGGATATACCTACAAGCAGCCGCTGGGATTTCTACGCGCGTAGCAGTTCCAGACGGCAGGTGACGGGGACGGGGGTTGCTCGCGCAAAACACCCTCGTCCCCGTATGCTTTCCGGATGGATCTCTCGTCGATCGAGACGCCGCGCATCTGCATTGACCACGGCCGTGTCCGGGCCAACATCGCGTCGATGCAGGCGCGCGCCGCTGCCGCGCGCGTCGGCCTGCGCCCCCACGCCAAGACCCACAAGAGCCCGGTGATTGCGCGCTGGCAGCTCGACGCCGGTGCCGTCGGCGTCTGCTGCGCCAAGCTCGGCGAAGCGGAGGTCTTCGTCGCCGCCGGCATCAGCGACATCCGGCTGCCCTATCCGATTCAGCCGGCCAACGCCGAGCGCGTCAAGGCGCTCCAGGATCGCGCGCGGATCTCGATCATCGTCGACGACGAACAGGTGGCGTCGGCGTGGGCGCAGATCATGCGCGCCGCCGGGCGTACGCTCGACGTGCTCGTCAAGATCGATGTCGGCACCCATCGCTGCGGCGTCGATCCCGACGCGCCTGGCACGGTCGATGTGATCCGACGAATCGCGGGCATGGCCGGCCTGCGCTTTCGCGGCCTGCTCAGTCACGCCGGTCACAGCTACGCCGCGCAGTCGGCCGCGGAAATCGAGGCGCTTGCCGCCCACGAGCGAAGGCTCCTGACGACGATCGCCGGCAACCTGGGCGTCGCCGGCGTCGACGTCCCCGAGATCAGCGTCGGCTCGACGCCAAGCGCGCGGTTCATCAACAAACAAGCCGGGGTCACCGAAATGCGCCCGGGGACGTACGTCTTCAACGACCGCACCCAGGTAGGCCTCGGCGCCGCGTCGCTCCAGGACTGCGCGATGTCGATCGTCTCGACCGTGGTCAGCCGTCCGGCGTCGACGCGCGTGGTCTTCGACGCTGGCAGCAAGACGCTCAGCCAGGACGGCGTCCGCGGCTTCAACGACGAAGTCGGACACGGCCTGGTTTTCACCTCGCTCGACGCGGCGCTTCCGGATTTGTCGATAACGGTCGACAAGCTGTCGGAAGAGCACGCCGTCGCCCGCGTCAACGGGGACTGCGCGCTCCGCCCGGGCGATCGTGTCCGCATCGTTCCCAACCACACCTGCGTCGTCACCAACCTGGCGAGCGAACTGCTGCTCACCGAGGGATTGCAGATCCTCGAGGTCATTCCGGTCGCCGCGCGAGGCAAGATCTGGTAGGGCCTCGCGCATCGGGTGATGGGCGATCGGGTGATCGGGCGATGGCAGAGCAGGGGCGATCGCGCGATCGGGCAAGGGGCGAACTGAGACGGAGCCGGCTGGCCTGAGCAGATCGCGAGTCAGTCGACAGTCCCGCGTACAGCTCAGCCTTCGCTCGATCGCGCGATCGCCCGATGCTCTGCCATCGCCCGATCACCCGATCGCCCATCACCCGATGGCTGAAGGCCTGGCTCTTGACAACCGGAGGCCAGAGGCATAGATCTCTATGCCTATGACGCGAGGCAACACCGCCGATCTGCTGCTGCGCGGCGCGCTCGAGTTGCTGCTGCTGCAGGCGCTCGGCGGCGGTCAGAAGCATGGCTACGCGATCGCGCGGTTCATCGAGACCGAGACCGGCGACGTGCTCGGCGTCGAGGAGGGGTCGCTCTACCCAGCCCTGCACCGCCTCGAGGAGCGCGGCCTGGTCACTGCGCGCTGGGCCAAGGGCGAGACCGGCCGGCGGGTGCGCGTCTACGCGCTGACGGCCGCGGGTCGGACACGGCTCGCCGATCAGAAGCGCGACTGGGCGACGTTCGCGAAGGCGGTTTCGCGCCTGGTCAAGGCGGATTGACGTCATGAGATGGTGGCGGCGTCGCATCAGCGCTCGCGACAGCATCCAGGACGACGTTCGCGACGAGTTTGCGGCGCACGTCGAGTTGCGCATCAAAGACAACCTGCGCCGCGGCATGACGCCGGCCGAGGCTGGCCGCGAAGCCGCCACGCGCTTTGGTCCGGTCAGGGAGGTCGCGGTGAACTGCGAGAAGATCCAGCGGCGCCGCGAATCGACAGTCAGGTCGCTGTGGCTCGACCTGCGCGGAGCGTGGATGGGCTGGCGCCGCACGCCGCTAACGGCCGTGCTCGCCGCCATCGTCGGGAGCATCGGCATCGCGACAGCCCTGGTCGCGGCTCTTCTTGCTGACGCAGCGTTCCTGCGCCAGCCGGCCGGCATGCAAGCTGACGATCGCGTGTTCACCGTGCTGAAGACAGCGAACAACGGCAAGAATCCGCAAAACATTTCGTATCAGCTCGCGCAACAGCTCGCGGCCGTCGCGCCGGAACATCAGTTCTTTGTCTGGACCGCTGAGGAGTTTCAGCTCAGTGCGAACACTCGGTCGGCGCTGTGGCCGGGGGCATACGTTGGCGGCGCGTACTTCGACGCGCTCGGCGTCACCGCGGCTGCGGGCCGGTTACTCGATCGAGACGACGAACTCGCGCGGCATGAAGTCGTCGTCATCAGCGGCAAGGTCGCACGCGAACTGTTCGGGTCAACAGCCGCGGCGGTGGGACAACCGCTGCGAGTGAATGGCCGGGTGATGGCGATCGTCGGCGTCGCTGCCGGCTTTCGTGGCGGTATCTCAACCGAGCGCGCCGACATCTGGCTTCCCATTACCGTAGAGTCCCTGTTGGCGATCGCGCAGACCTTCCCCGACGGCTCACGCGTACAGAGCCTGGCGGAGCGTGCTGACATCGGCTGGATCATGGGCGGCGTGCGGTTGGCGTCACTCGGCGACTTGCCGCGCACGCGATCCCGCTACACCGCGGTGATCCGATCGGTGCCAAGAATCGGCGCCGCGGCCGAAGGCGAGGACCACCGCGCCGCGCTGCTGTTTGATCGTCCATGGAAGACACCGTTTTCCTACGATCGTGACCAACTCGCCGTGATCCTGAAACCGATCGGCATCGCGGTCGGCCTGACACTCGTGTTGGCGGCGGCGTGCATGTCGAGCTTGCTCGTCGGCCGTCTCGTTCAAAGACGGCACGAGTTGGCGATTCGCCAGGCGCTCGGCGCGAGCCGTTGGCGGCTGCTACGACTCGTAATAGTCGAGCACGCGATGGCAATGGCCGCAGCTGCAGCGCTGGCCAGCATTGTGGTGGCTGTTGCACTCGCGGCGCTCGGCCGCCTGCAGATTGCCGGGTCGCTGCGAGTGTCGAGCCTCGCCGTCGCTCTAGATAGTCGCGCGGTGCTGATCGGAGGCGCGCTGACAGTGGTGCTGGGCGCGGTCTCTCTGTTCGGACCGCTTGCCTTCGTGCGCGCGAACACGAGGACCACCAGCGTCTCAGGTGCGCGGGTCGTGTCATCGAGTATCCGGCTTCGCCGCGTGTTGATGACGACGCAGGTTACGACCGGCTGCGCCCTGCTCGCCGCCGGGGGACTGTTGACGCGAACGATCGATCAGATGCTCGCCCAGCCGCGGGGGTTCGATCCGAGTCAGGTGGCGTTCGTCGAAGTCGACCTCGGCAAGGCAGGACTCGACGAAGGCGCGCGGGCACGAGTCGTCGAGCAGTTGCGCCAGCGTATGCACAGCGGGAACGGCAGCATTGCGTTGACGACAGGACGGCCGTATGCGGGCAATGAGTACGACTGGATTCACGTCAATGTGCCCGACAAGGCGGAGGCGGCCGGTCGACAACTCGTTTTCGTGTCTCGTATCGATGGGCCCTACTTCGGCGAGCTCGGTATCCGTGTTGTCGCCGGCAGAATATTCACAGCGAACAGCGCGGCGCGTCGTGAAGCCATCGTTAGTGAGAAGTTCGCGCAGCACTACTGGCCTGGGCAGAGTGCGATTGGCCGGGTCATCGAAGTCGGCTCAGGCAAAGGTGAGCCGCGCGAAGTCGTCGGCGTCGTCGCCGGCCTCCTCGACATGGGGCTTCGCGGAGGACCGACTTCACGGCTGTATCTCCCGCTCGATGGCGACGTCGAGAGGCTGCTCATCCTGGCACGGCGACCACAGCCGGCGATCGCTGCCGACGCCGAGCTGGCGCCACTCGTCGCCGCGATCGATGAGCGCCTGTCGCCGAAACGGAAAGGTGTCCTCGAAGATCTCGCGCGGCAGTTGATCGAGCAGCGGCTCATGATACGCGGCATGACGCTCGTGGTCGGAGCCGGGTCGCTGCTGATGATCGCCGTTGGCGTCTGGGGCCTTGCGCATTCGAGCGTCAGCCAACGCTGGCGCGAGTTTGGGCTTCGCCTTGCACTCGGCGCCGAGCGGCGTGACGTCGCAAGATTGGCGCTACGCGATGCAGTGATCGTCGCCGGCGCCGGTGCCGGGTTGGGCGCGGTCGCTGCCTGGCAGTTCGGACGCGCGCTGGGCAGCCTTCTGGTCGGCGTCGCGCCGTCCGATCCTCTTGTGATCGCGACGTCCGCTCTGGTGGTGGCCGCCGCCGTCTTTGCCGGGGCTTGGCTCCCCGCGCGCCGCGCGTCAC
>DASUGM010000253.1:0-2502 GCA_036274055.1 Vicinamibacterales bacterium
GCCTGAGTATGCGCGGTACGGTCGATCGGGTCTATCGGGGATCGACCGGATATTGGCTTGGGTCCGGCATGTAGATGTGGCTCTGGAACCAGCGTGCGAGGTGGGCATGTACGACGACCGATTGCGCTGCAGGACGCATGAAGACGTCCGGTCGCATCAGTCGCCGGCGGTGACGCTCTCACCGCGCGGCCCGACGTTCCGACCGGGCTCCCGGTATGGGATCTCGATCGTAAATCTGGAGCCTCGGCCGAGGGTGCTTTCTACCCAGACCCGGCCCCCGTGGGCGCGGACCACATGCTTGACGATCGCGAGCCCGAGGCCGGTGCCACGGCGGCTGCGGGCGCGGTCGGCGACGTAGAACCGCTCGAAGATTCGGGGCAGGTCGGCGGGATCGATGCCGCTGCCGGTATCGGAAACGCTGATTCGCACGGCGCCGTCCAGACAGGTCGCGGCGACGGTGATAGTTCCGCTGGGTGGTGTGAATTTCAGTGCGTTGTGGATCAGGTTGCCGACTGCGTGGCTGAGCCGATCGGCGTCGGCGCGGATCGGCGGCAGGTCCGGCACATCCAGACGAAGGGTGATGTCGGTCCGCTCGGCCTGGTGCCGGAACTGGTCGATACTTGTGGCGAGCAGGCCGGACAGGCGTACCTCGGTCATCACCATCGGCGCTGTGCCGGATTCGATCCGCGCCAGTTGCAGCAGTTCCTCGACGAGTTGCACCAGCCGATCGACCTCCATATCGACACGGACGAGAAAGGCTTCGGCCGCCTCCGGGTCGTCGATCGCTCCGTCGCGCAGCGTTTCGACCACGGCTTTGATGCCGGCGAGCGGCGTGCGTAGCTCGTGTGACACGTTGGCGACGAAGTCCCGTCGGGTCGTCTCGGCGCGCCGGACCTCGGTGATGTCGTGCAGGATCAGCAGCAGCGCCCATTCGCCGCCACCCTCGATCGGATTGGCGAACGCCTGCAACCACAGGTTCTGCGGTTCGATGTGGACCGCAGCGCCGACCGGCTCGTTGGCGGTCAGCGCGGCGCGCACCACACCCGTCAGTTCGTGATTGCGGGCGACCTCGGCGAACGAGCGGCCGACGGAGCGACCGAAGAGCGCCTCTGCCGATGGATTGACGTAGCGAATGACGCTGTGTCGGTCCAGCGCGAACATAGCGTCGGCGCCCGCCGCCAGCAACGCCTCGAGGCGGGAGTGTTCCGAGGCCAGCGCATCGACGGTTTCCTCTAAACGCGCCGCCATTTCATTGAATCCGTCCGCCAGCTCGCGGACCTCAGTCGTGCCGCCCCCTTCGACCCGTTGGCCGAAGGCGCCCGCGGCGATGCCGGCGGACGCTCGACGCAGTTGTTCCAGCGGCCGCGTCACCGGGCCGGCGATCAGCGCCGCCAGCACCGCCGCACCGAGCGCGGTCAGCGCGGCGGCGATCGTCACGCTGATCGCGATCCGGCGCAGATCGGCATCGACCGCGCTGGTGGGAGTGGCGACGCGGGCGATGCCGAGCAACGGACCGCTGCTCTCGCCCGGCGCCGGCGATCCGCGGATGGGCACGGCGATGTAGCGCATCTCGTCGCCGAGCGAACCGCTCTCTCGTCTGGCCCGGCCGACCGCACCGCCGAGGGCGGCCTGCACCTCCGGACGGTTCGCGTGGTTCTCCATCCGCGCCGGATCGTCATCTGAGTCGCCCAGTACCCGGCCGTCGGGCGCGATGATCGTGACCCGGACGCCGCCTTCGACGCCCAGGCGTTCGGTCAGCGGGTCGAGCATCTCGATCGAGGGACTCTGGCGAAGCAGCGGCGCCGCCGCCTCGGTCGTCAGACGCGCCTCGGCCAGCAGCCGCTCGTCCAGATCGTCCTGAAAGCGCGCCGATTCGGTGCGAAGCAAGATCAGGCCGAGCACCGCCATCGCCGCCACGATCAGGGCGGTGTAGACCACGGCGATCCGAAATCGCAGCGTCTTCATGTCATCAATGTAGCGTGACACCGCCGGGACCAGCGGTGGGAGTCAGCCTGCCCTGACCCGCCGTCCGTCCCCTTCGAACAGGTAGCCGGCGCCACGCGACGTGCGCAGATAGCGAGGGTGTGCCGGTTCCTCTTCGATCTTCTCACGGATCCAGCGGACGTGGACATCGACCGTCCGGTTGGTGCCGGCGAAGTCATAGCCCCACACCCGTTCGAGCAACTGCTCGCGGGTGAAGACCCGGCCGGGGTTGCGGACAAAGTACCAGAGCAGGTCGAACTCCTTCGGCTTGAGCCCGAGCGGCGTGCCGTCGCGCAGCACCTCGCGGCGGGCGGGGTCGACGGTGATCGCGCCGAACCGGGCCGGTTGAACGCCGATCTCCTCGTCGTCCGGCTGCATCTGGGCACGGCGCAGCGCGGCGCGGACGCGGGCGACGAGCTCGCGCGTGCTGAACGGCTTGGTCACGTAGTCATCGGCGCCGACCTCGAGACCGACGACCCGATCGATCTCCTCGGCCTTCGCCGTGAGCATGATGATCGG
>DASUGM010000254.1:0-4868 GCA_036274055.1 Vicinamibacterales bacterium
CTTCGCGACATCCTGGACGCTGATGTAGTCGTAGTCGACGCCGTTGAAGTCGAGCGCCTGCCGCCACCAGCCTTCGGTCTGCGTGCTCTGCCACGTGTGCATCAGCGCGACCCGTGCGGCGCGCGCCGGATGCGTCTTGACTGACGGCGCCGAGGCGAGTGCATACGCCTTGAGACCGATTTCGTTCGTCGCCTTATCGAGATCCGACTGCCCGACGTTGGTGATGATGAACGAGCCGCGGTTGAATTTCTGCCCCGCGGCTTCGAACGGCTCTTCCGCCATCTGGATGTCCGCGCTCTTGAGCTTGTAGCGCAACGTGATCAACCCGTTGTCGGCGTTGTGGTTGATCGCGAAGACCGACCCTGAGCCGGTCACGCCGCTGAGCGGCCTGGCGGCGGAGGTCACCGGCGTCATCGCGGCGTCGAGGACTTTCGTGTCGAGCACGCGCACCGCCTGAACGCCGAACGCTTCGGGGAACGTCCAGCCGGTGTCGTCGTACGGCGTCGACTGCGGATCGTTCGGCGCCCAGTACTGATAGTCGAGCAACGCGTCGGCGATTCGCGAGTACGGCTGGTCCATGCGGACGATGTAGCTGCCGGCCGGGAATTCACGCGTCTCCATTTGCGGCGCCGCTGGCGCCGGGGGCTGAGCATTCGCGCCCTGCCCCGCGGCCTGGCCGGCCGGCGCTCCACCGCCGGCTCCGGCCGCACCACCACCGCCACCACCACCACCGGCGCCACGACCAGCGCCGCCGGCGGGCCGGCGCACCGGCACCTGGACGCTGAACGGCGCGGTGGCGCGCGAGATCTCGACCTTCTGCTTCTGCAGCACGCGCAAGAGCTCGGCCTGCGATCCAAGCCGCGAATCACTCGCCGGCAACACGTAGGCGGCCGGACCTTCCGTCTTCGCCTTGGTGATCGAACGCTTGCTCTTGTCGTAGAAATTACGGAGGAAATAAACGCGGTTGTTGGCGAGGTAGTTGAGCGAGACCAGCAGACCGGTTTGTTCGTAGTTGTTGTTGTTGCGCAGCGACCACTTCACGAACGGCAGCGGCGGATTCTGGCGGTACCAGGTGCGCGAAGTCTCGTTGGGCGAGAGCGTGCGATCGACGGTATCGGCGCTGCCGCCGTTGCCGAAGGTCTCGTAGAGGCGGCTGATGCCGTTGTGGGTCGCGGCAATGAACATCAGGTAGCCGGGCGACCAGGTATCGAACGTGCCGAACGCGAAGACGCCGGGCATGCCCATCCGCGTCATCTCGTTGACGTTGTTCCAGCCGATCATCTGCCATTCGTTGGTCAGAATCGGGTCGAGCCAGGCGTTGTACGGACCGTCGCCGATGGTGTTGTCGTAGAGGAACGACCCGGACTCGTGCAGATCGTGCAGCACCTGCGCCTTCCAGTCGACGTAGGTGTTGAGCACGTTCTCGGTCAGCTTCAGCGTCACGCCCATCGCGTCGCGGTTGTTGTCGTGCGCGACGTATTTGCCCCAGTAGAGCGCGCCCGGCACGGTCTTATCGGGGTTCTTCTTGCGGTAGTTGTAGAGATCGACGACGCGATCGCGGCCGTCGACTTCGACGACCGGCGTGATCAGCGTGATCACGTGCTCGCGGATGTTCCGGATGTAGGGGCTGTCGTCAACAGCGAGCCGATAGGCCAGTTCCATCAGCGCGGTCGGCGCGCCGGCTTCGGTCGAGTGAATCGTGCCGGTGATGTAGTAGACCGGGGCGGCGCGGCGGGCGATCTCGTCGGCGACCGCGTCATTCATCTGAATCGTGCGCGGATCGGCGAGCTTGGCGAGGTCGGCCTTGTTGGCGTCGAGCTTCGCCATCAGCGCCTCGGACGCGACCGCGATCGCAATCATGTCGCGGCCCTCTTCGCTCTTGCCGATGGTGTAGACCTTGGCGCGCGGCGTCGACTTCGCCAGCAGCTCCATGTAGTCGTGCACTTCTTTCGTGTACGGCAGCTTGCCGGGCGCGCCGGCGATGTCGCCGAGAATCGCGGTCGGCGTCGGCACGCCCTTGGCGGCCGGCATGTAGTCCACGAGCGGCGAGAGGAAGAACGTCTCGGTCGTGTACTCCTTGATCTTCTTCGTGTATTCCTCGTCGAGCGGCTGGTTGGGATCGCGGCCAGGCTTGGCCATCGCCAAATCAACGGGCGCCGGTTTGCCGGCCGGCTTGGCCTGAGCCAGCAGCACGGTCGGCATGGAAGCAACGATGAATCCCAACACGAGACGGATGACTATGCGCATCGACAAAACCTCGGGGGGAATTCTACTCGGGTACGACGGGTCTCCTTCGGGTACGTCGGGTACCTCGGGTACGCGGGGTACGTCGGGTACCAGGAACGCGGCTTCGCCGTGCCACTTTCTCCACAGGTACTCCGACCGGAACCGGGATCTGAGTCGCTGTCCCGGTACCTGTTGAGTAAGTGAGCCCGGCGAAGCCGCGTTCCTGGTACCCGACGTACCCCGCGTACCCGAAGTACCCGAGGTACCGGTTAAGCTCTGTCTGTGACGTCCGACGAATTCCGCCGCCGCGGTCATCAACTCATCGACTGGATCGCGGACTATCGAGACCGGGTCGATCAGCTGCCGGTGATGGCGCGCACCGCGCCGGGTGACGTCCGCCGTCAGCTGCCGCCGGCGCCGCCGCACGATCCGGAACCGTTCGCGGACGTGCTCGCCGACCTCGACCGGATCGTCGTGCCCGGCCTGTCGCACTGGGCGCATCCGCGGTTCTTCGGCTACTTTCCGTGCAACGGCGAGCTATCGAGCGTGCTCGGTGACGTCGCCAGCACCGGATTGGGCGTCCTCGGGTTGGCCTGGCAGTCGAGCCCGGCCCTGAGTGAGATCGAGGAAGTGGCGACCGATTGGCTCAGGCAGATGCTCGGCCTGTCGCCGGCGTGGAGCGGCGTGATCCAGGACACCGCCTCGACGAGCACGCTGGTCGCGTTGCTCTGCGCGCGCGAACGCGCGACCAACTTCGCGCTGGCCCGCGGCGGCTTACAAGGCGAGTCGCGGCCGCTGGTCATCTACGGCTCGCAGCAGAGCCACAGCTCGGTCGAAAAGGCAGCGCTCCTGTGCGGCGTCGGCCGCGAACACGTCAGGCTGCTGCCCTGCGACGACTCCTTCGCGATGCGCCCGGACGCGCTCGCCGCCGCCATCGACGCCGACCTGGCCGCCGGGCGCCTGCCCTGTGCCGTCGTCGCGACCACCGGGACCACGGCGACGACCGCAATCGATCCGATCGACGCGATTGCCGAGATTACGACGCGCCATCGGCTCTGGCTGCACGTCGACGCAGCGATGGCGGGCTCGGCGATGATTCTGCCGGAATGCCGCGACCTGTGGCGCGGCATCGAAGCGGCCGACTCGGTCGTCATCAATCCGCACAAATGGCTCGGCGCCGCGTTCGACTGCTCCGTCTACTACGTCCGCGACGCGGATCATCTCGTGCGCGTGATGTCGACCAGCCCGAGCTATCTCAAGTCGGCGGCCGATGAAGTCGTGAAGAACCTGCGCGACTGGGGCCTGCCGCTCGGGCGGCGATTCCGCGCGCTCAAGCTCTGGTTCCTGATTCGCGAGCAGGGCATCTCGGGCCTCCAGGCGCGGCTGCGCCGCGACCTCGCCAACGCGAAGTGGCTCGAAGCCGAAGTTCGCGCGACGCCGAACTGGCGCGTGCTCGCGCCGGTGGCGCTCCAGACCGTTTGCGTACGCCACGAGCCCGCCGGCGTCACCGGTGACGCGCTCGATACGCACACGCGCGCATGGGTCGACCGGGTCAATCAATCGGGCGTCGCGTATCTCACGCCCGCGATCCTTGACGGCCGCTGGATGTGCAGAGTCTCAATCGGGGCGATACAGACGGAGCGCCGCCATGTCGAAACCGTGTGGGCGGCGATGAAAGATCAGGCCCTGGGTGCTAGGCCCTAGGCGCTGGACCCTTAGCTGTGACCTCAGGATGGCGCGATGTGTTCCGACGAGGGCCTGGTGCCAAGGGCCAAGGGCCTGACATGAGTGCCACGATGCTCCCCGCCTGGCTCGATCGTTCCGAATACCCGTTCGAGCCCAGGTATGTCGATCTGCCGCTGGGCAGGATGCACTACGTCGACGAAGGGTCGGGAGATCCGATTCTGTTCGTCCACGGCACGCCGACGTGGTCATTCGATTACCGGCATCTGATCAAGGCGCTGTCGCCGCAGGCGCGGTGCGTCGCGCCGGATCTGTTCGGATTCGGGCTGTCCGATCGGCCGCGCCAGTTCGACTACGCGCCGGAGTCGCACGCGCGCGAGCTGCGTGCATTCGTCGAGGCGCTCGGCCTGTCGCGGTTCACGCTGGTCGTCCATGACTTCGGCGGGCCGATCGGCCTGCCGCTGCTGCTCGACTCGCCCGAGCGCGTCAGTCGTCTCGTCGTGATGAACTCGTTCATGTGGCCGATTGACGACCCCTCGATGCTGCGGGCGGCACGGCTGCTCGGTGGCGGGCTGGGCCGGTGGATGTACCGCCACTTGAATTTTTCTCTGCGGGTGCTGGTGCCGACGTCCTACGGCAACCGCAAGAAGCTGACGCCGGCGCTGCACCGGCAGTATCTCGAGGTCTTCACGGACAAGGGCGCCCGCGTGCTCGTGCTGCACGCGCTGGCGCGCGCGCTGACGCAGTCGGCGGGCTTTTACGCGCAGTTAGTTGCGAAAGCCGACCGCCTGGCCGGCCATCCGACGTTGCTGATCTGGGGCATGAAGGATCGAGCTTTCGGTCCGGCGTTTCTCGCGCGCTGGCAACAGCTGGCGCCGCACGCTTCGGTCGAAGAAATCGCCGACGCCGGCCACTGGCCTCATGAAGAAAGCCCGGAGCGCGTCATCGACGCACTCCGG
>DASUGM010000255.1:0-4899 GCA_036274055.1 Vicinamibacterales bacterium
GTCCGCTACGGCGCCGACACTGGACCACGCCGTTTCCGGCCGCCCGCGCCGCCCGAACCGTGGACCGACATTCGCGACGCGCTGACGTTCGGCCCGATCGCGCCGCAACCGACCAGCAACGCCTGGGCCATGGGCGAAGACTGCCTGCACCTCAATGTCTGGACGCCCGGCCTCGGCGACAGCGCGCGCCGCCCGGTGCTGGTCTGGTTCCACCCTGGCGCGTTCTCGAGCGACACCAGCAATCGCGTCGAGACCGATGGCGCACGCCTGGCACGCCGCGGCGATGCCGTCGTGATTACTGTCAATCACCGCTTGAACGCGTTCGGGTTTCTGCATCTCGCCGGCATCGGCGGTGACGCGTTTGCCGACTCCGGCAACGTCGGCATGCTCGACCTGATTCTCGCGCTCCAGTGGGTGCGCGACCACGCGGCCGTTTTTGGCGGCGACCCCGGCAACGTCACGGTCTTCGGCCAATCGGGCGGCGGCGCGAAGTGCGCGACGCTGATGGCGATGCCGGCCGCGCGCGGGCTCTTTCATCGCGTGCTGACGATGAGCGGCCAGCAGATCACCGCGAGCCGCGTCGAGACCGCGACGACCCACGCGCGCCAGGTTCTGGACGCGCTCGCGATACCCGCCGATCGTATCGAGACGCTGCGGACGCTGCCGATGGAGCAGCTGATGAAAGTCAGCCGCGCCGCCAGCTATCTCGGACCGGTCAAGGACGGGCGCTCGGTGCCGCGCGATCCGTTCGACCCCGATGCGCCGCCGCAGTCGGCACATCTGCCGATGATCCTCGGCAACACGCGCGACGAAACGCGCACGCTGATTGGGCGGGGCGATCCGTCGATCTTCGACCTGACCTGGGAGACCCTGCAGGCGAAACTCCAAGCCGCGTCGCCATTCATGGGCACGCTCGATCGCGGCAACGTCATCGCCGCCTATCGCAAGTGGTATCCGCAGTACTCCCCGGCCGACGTCTTCTTTGCGTCGACGACCGCCTCACGCTCGTGGCGGGGACAAGTCATCGAAGCGGAACGGCGGGCCGTGCAGCCGGTGGCCAGGGCGCACACCTGGGTCTACCAGCTCGACTTCAGGAGCCCGGTGGACGGCGGCCGCTGGGGCGCCCATCATGGGCTCGATGTGCCGCTGATCTTCGATAACGTCGCGCTCGCCCCGCAAATGGTGGGCACCGGCGCGGCGGCCCACACGGTCGCCGACCTGATGAGCGAGATGCTGATTGCCTTCGCGCGCACGAACCGGCCGGTCAACCGTGCGATCCCGTCCTGGCCGGCATACGATCTCGAGCGCCGCCGAACGCTCCTGATCGACGCACGCTCGCGCGTGGCCGACGATCCCCGCGGCGATGAACGCCGCCTCTTCGCAGTGGTGCCGTATGTTCAGCCCGGGACGTAAACCGATGCTGCTGTTGGTCGTCGCGGTCGCCGCCGCCGCGTTTCCCCGCGGCGCCGCCACCGCTCAGGCCACCGGAGCCGCAGCGCAAGCCGATCGCGATCGCATCGTCGCGACGATGAAACGCGCGACCCGCTTCATGGTCGAAGAGGTCGCGACCAACGGCGGCTACGTCTGGAACTACCTCCCCGACCGCTCGCGCCGCTGGGGCGAAATGGAAGCGCGCAAGACGATGATCTGGATCCAGCCTCCGGGTACGCCGACGATGGGCCACCTGTATCTGGACGCCTACCACGCGACCGGCGACGAGTACTACTACACGGCCGCCGAGCAGGTCGCCGGCGCGCTGATCTGGAGCCAGCATCCGTCGGGCGGCTGGAACTATCTCGCCGACTTCGCCGGCGATCGATCGCTGCGCGAGTGGTACGACACGGTCGGCCGGAATGCCTGGCGGCTCGAGGAATTCCAGCACTACTGGGGCAACGCGACGTTCGACGACGCCGGCACGGCCGAGGCGTCGAAGTTTCTGCTGCGGCTCTATGTCGAGAAACGCGATCCGAAATACAAGCCGGCGCTCGACCGCGCCATCGCCTTCGTTCTCGACAGCCAGTACCCGATTGGCGCGTGGCCGCAGCGCTATCCGCTGCAGCACGAGTTTTCGCATCACGGCAAGCCCGACTACACGTCGTTCCTGACCTTCAATGACGACGTCGCCGCGGAGAACATGGATTTCCTGCTCAAGTGCTACCAGGCGCTGGGCGATGCGCGGATGATTGACCCGATCGTCCGCGGCATGAACGCGTTCCTGGTCACGCAGCAGGGCGCGCCCCAGCCGGGCTGGGCGCTGCAGTACACGACCGAGTTGAAGCCGGTCGGCGCGCGGACCTACGAACCGGACGCGCTCGTGACCCACACGACCGCCGCCAACCTCGACTTGTTGATCGGCTTCTATCGGATCACTGGCCAGACGAAATTCCTGGCGCGCATTCCTGAAGCGATCGACTGGCTGGCGAGCCTGGCGTTGCCAGCCGGCATTGCGCCGGCGGGACGTACGCATCCGACGTTCATCGAGCTGGGCACCAATCGTCCGCTCTACGTCCACCGCGAGGGCTCGAACGTCGTCAACGGCCGGTACTACGTGGACTACGACCCGAAGAACACGATCGGCCACTACAGTTCGTTTCGCAACATCGACGTTGCCGGCCTGAGAAAACGGCTGGCCGACGCGAAGGCCGAGTCGCCGGCGGACCTCGCCCGTCAATCGCCGCTCCAGCCGGGCAACGGACAGGTCCCGTTGCCGAAATACTTTGCGGTCGAGACCACCGCTAACGTCGCGGTCGAGACCGTCGTCAGCGGCCTCAACACCGACGGCTACTGGCCGGCGCCGCTCGGATACAACAGCCATCCATTCATGCGGCAGGGATCGATGACCGTCGCTCCCGGCGATTTCTCGCGGACGCACGTCGGCGATGACACCGACACGTCGCCGTTTCCGGATCCGCAGCTGACCGGTATCTCGATTGCCGCCTACGTGCGCAACATGAGCGTGCTGATTCGCGCGCTCGACGGAACGCGCGGGCGATGACGCTCGCGGCTCGCGCGTGCGCGGCGCTCGCGCTCGCCGCGCCTGGAGTCGCGCTCGGCGCGCTGCCGCCGCCGTCGGCGGCGGCCCGCGCCGCGGCGCCGATCGTCTGGACGATCGACAACTTGACGCAGATCGGCGGGCACGCGGTGACGGCCGTCGGCGCGCCACGCGTCGTCGATGCGCCCGGCGGGCGCGCCATCGCCTTCGACGGCGCCCGCGACGGCCTCATCGTCGAGGCCAACCCGCTGGCGGGTCTGGCGCGCTTCACGGTGGAAGTGCTGTTCGAGCCGGCGATCGACGGCAGCGAGGAACAGCGTTTCGTTCACTTCGAAGAGGCCGGCTCCGGCAATCGCGCGCTCATCGAGTTGCGTCTCGCTGCCGCGACCTGGAGCCTCGATACCTATCTTCGTCACGGCGAGATCGGCTTGACGTTGCTCGACCGCTCGATCGCGCATCCCGCTGGCGGCTGGCACGCCGCGGCGCTGACCTACGACGGCAAGACAATGGCGCACTTCGTCGACCGCCGCCGCGAGTTGCAGGGCGACGTCGCGTTCAGGACCCTCGGCGCCGGCAAGACGTCGATCGGCGTTCGCCAGAATCTCGTCTCGTTCTTCAAGGGCCGCATCCGGCTCATCCGCGTGACGCCGGACGTGCTCGCGCCGGCCGCCATGCTCGAACCGCCACGATGACGCCGGCGTTGCGCGCGACGCTCGTCGCGATGCTGGTTGCGAGCGTCCAGACGCCGGCCGCGACGATTGCACTCTGGCCCGAGGGCGTCCCCGGCGCGCGGCCCGGGGGCGGCGTCGAGCGCGAAGTCGACGGGCGCGTCTCCAACGTGCAGCAGCCGTCGCTCCTGCACTATCGGCCCACGGGCAGGCCGTCGGGCACGGCGGTCATCGTTTGTCCCGGCGGTTCATACGCGCGGCTGGCGATCGCCAATGAAGGCGCGGGCGCGGTGGCCCGGCTGACGCCGCTCGGCGTGTCAGTGTTCGTCCTCAAGTACCGGCTGGCGGAGTTCGGCCAACCGGCGCCGCTTCAGGACGTCCTGCGTGCGATTCGGCTCGTGCGATCCCGCGCGACTGAGTTTGGCATCCGGCCGGATCGCGTCGGCTTGTTCGGCGCTTCGGCCGGCGGTCACGTCGCCGCATCGGCCGCGACGATGTTCGACGCGGCCGAGGGCCTGACCGGGGCGCCGCTCGACGCCGTCAGCGCCCGCCCGGATTTCGTCGCGCTGCTCTATCCGGTGATCACGATGCGCGATCCGGACGCGCACGCCGAGTCGCGCCGCAACCTGCTGGGCGCGTCGCCATCGACCGCGCTCATCGATCGCTGGTCACTCGAGTCGCAGACCCGCGGCGACATGCCGCCGGTTTTTCTGGTCCACACGGCCGAAGACCGCAGCGTCCCGCTCGCCAACAGCACGATGTTTGCCGAGGCGATGCGGCGAAGCGGCGTCAGCGCCGAAGTGCATCTCTACGAACGCGGCGCCCACGGTTTCGGGTTTTCGCCTGGCCTCGGTCCGACCTCCGACTGGCCGGACCGATGGATCGCCTGGGTGCGCGCGCACGGCTGGCTGTGATGTCGCGCGGAGCACCGACTGTGAAACCACTGGCGATTGGTCTGACCCTGATGCTCGGCGCCGCGTGCGGGCGGGCGCCAGTGTCATCCGGCTCCGGACAGGCGGCGCGAGTCGAGCCGATCTGGCCGCGTGGCGTCGAAGGCCAGCGCAAGGCCGACCTCGGCAACGGGTTCTACCTCAACCCGATCATGGCCGGCGATCATCCCGATCCTTCGATCCTCAAGGACGGCGCCGACTACTACATGACGTTCTCGTCGTTCGACGCCTACCCGGGTCTCGTGATCTGGCACTCGCGCGATCTCGTCAACTGGGAACCGGTCGGTCC
>DASUGM010000256.1:0-29585 GCA_036274055.1 Vicinamibacterales bacterium
CACGCAGGAGCCCCTCAGTGGAAGCGTCGCGATAGAAACCCACGTCGGCAGCCAGATCATCGGCAGCGAGCGCCACTGGAGGTCCTGTCAACGTGGCGACCTCAGACGGTGAGGTCACGAGGTCTGTCAGCGCGTCGCCGAGGTGGATGTCAGCGATACGGCGGGTCAACGTGGTTACGGCAGGAGCGTCGAAGTTGCAAAGCAAAGCGACTGTAAACTCCTGACTCGGAAACCGGACGACGTGAGCGACCCAGCCCGGTTCGTCTCCCGTATGCCCCACCGTCCTCAGACCTCGGTACTCTCCGAGTTCGAGTCCGAAGCCATAAGAGCTGATGCCCCCACCCGTGAGAGTGGTGGGCGCCTGCATCGCCGCGACCAGCGCCGGATCACCGACGCGGACGACGGAGAAATTCTGCTCCCAGATGAGAAGATCGCGGACCGTCGTGAACAGGCCGGCGTTACCGACGAACCCGCCTTCATCCGCAGGGTTCGTCACACGGAGACCGCCGGGGCCACGTGTATAACCTGACGCGCGGTTCGGCACGATCTCCCCGACATCGTCGTGAAAATGCGTGTGGGCCATGCCGAGCGGTTTGAAAATGTTCGCCTCGGCGAAGGCGCGAAGGGACTGACCGCTCACGCGCTTCACGAGAACGCCGAGCATGATGTACGCGCCATTGTTGTACGTGTACCTGGTTCCAGGCGTGAAGTCGAGGGCCCGCTGACGCGCGAGCATCATGACGATTTCATCGTTCTCGTCAGTGCCGTCGTCGCGGGGTGCGGCGAGCCCGCGGAGGCCAAACGCGTTTCGCAACCCGCTGGTGTGTGTAAGCAGGTGCCGGATCGTGAGCCTGGTTCCGTAATCAGGCAGCTCGGGAATGTACTTCCGCACCTCATCGTCCAGCGAGAGGTGGCCACCCTTGGCGAGGAGCAGGACGGCCATGGCGGTGAATTGCTTCGAGACCGAGGCGACGTTGAACACAGAGGCGGGTGTAAGGGCGGCCCCCAAGTCGAGATTCGCCATCCCATGACCCCGTTCGTACACCAGCGCGCCATTACGCGTGATTCCCAGGCTGCAACCGGGCGAGGTGGAGTTGTTCCACTGGGCAAACAACTGATCGACGGCAGCCTCAGCCGATCTGGCTGGTGATGGACGCTGGGTTGGGCTGGTTTGCCCTTGTCCGTCGGTCGTTGCAGCGAGACAGATGACGATTGCCACGGCGGTGACTGCAAAGACAGGCATCTTTGGCCCGAATGGCTTCATGGCAATTCCTGTCTGTTCATGCGCGTCCCGATCGTCCGTCTAACGCCCGCGCTCACCCGCGGCCGCTGCCGCTCCTGACACGATGGCCGTCGGGTGCAGCGCGATGTTAGCCCTCGCAGCGCAATCCTGTTTTCTTCCAGGTGCGCTGTCGGCTCCAGCGCGCTGTTAGGCACCAACGTGCTCAAGTCTTCCGGCCTGGATCCGATCCAGCGCGGCGAGCAATTGGGGAGCGAGTGGCAGAAGGTCCTGAACCCTATTTGACCGCGCCCCGAGTAGCACAACCCCGAAGGTCAGCGCCGCAATGTTCTGTTGTCGTTCAAGCCGACGATCCATAGTGATGAAGGCGTCAGTCTGGCCCGCTGCACGGCGAAGTAGTTCGCCGTTCTCGACGCCCGCCCAACCCATACCTTGAACCGTCGATACGTCGTGCCCAACCAAGCAGCGATCAAATCGTGGGGCAAGTTCTCGTCAAGTAGGACGCGCACTGGTCATTACACTGTCGCGACCCTGTTCGAGGGCGGCGATGGCCTGTTCCCGCTTCACAGAGGGAAACTGCCGCAGGAACTCGTCCAAGGTGTCGCCGCCCTCCAAGTAGTCAAAAAGCGACTGAACCGGCACACGCGTCCCGACGAAGACCGGCGTACCGCTCATGATCTTCGGATCGCTGTGGACCACCGCCGACTTGGGAGTCATGTTGCGCTCTGGTCTTCGAGTATACGCCTGCCCTGTTCTTGTGTGCCTACCGTCGTATGAGGAGCACGCGCCAATTGCCGGTGGAAACCGGTTCCGCGACTGCTCGATGTCGGCGCTACTCTTTGTTCGCGGGCATTATGTTCCCGCTTGGTCCAGACGCAACGAGTTCTCCCCGATTGAGTTGCGCGATACTGGCGGCGCTGAACCCGGGAATTGGCGCCAGAGCCAATGTGCCAGAAAATCGGCGGACTGGCACCCGGCGCCATCCCCAAGACTGGCGTGATAGGCCGACGACACCAATTGCAAGTTCGCCGCCCGACGCACCGCCGCTGCCCGCTTGGAAGACGGGACGCCCATCACACGGGACCGGGTCATCAAGGCCATCCGTAGTGCTCAGCGGGTGGCGGGACTGCCGCAGGCGGGTGTGCAGATCCTGCGACACACCCTCTGTTCGCATCTGGCGATGAAGGGCGCGCCAGTTTTTAGTGGAGCGGGCTACGGGGATCGAACCCGTCTAACTGGCTTGGGAAGCCAGGACATTACCACTATGCTAAGCCCGCCCAGGACGTCCGCTTATCTTACCAAGAGGTGTCTGTGCTTTTGTTCGGTGTGCTACGTACGGTTGTGCGCCGGCTCGCTGAGCACAGAAGCACTTAGCACCCCGCACAAGAGCACGGACGTCACCCCCGAATCACCCCGAGCACTTCGTCTCTTCGCCTCACCATCAGCTCCGGCGTCAGTGCTTCGAGATTGAGTCGCAGCAGCGGCTCAGTGTTCGAGCCGCGGACGTTGAAGTGCCAATCCGGAAACTCCGCGGAGAAGCCATCGATCGTGTAGGTGTGGCCGTCGCGATACTTCTCGGCGAGCTTTGCCAGCTTCACGTCGACCAGTGACATGTCGCTGACCTTGGTGTTGATCTCGCCGGAGATGAAGTACTTCTCGCGGAGCGGCGCGAGCAGCTCGTGCAGCGTCTGGCCTTTGCGCGACATCAGTTCGAGGATCAGCAGCGCCGGGATGAAGCCGTTGTCGGCGTAGTAGAAGTCGCGGAAGTAGTAGTGGCCGGTGACTTCGCCGCCGAACACCGCGTTCTCCTCGCGCATCCGGCGCTTGATGAACGCGTGCCCGACGCGGTTCATCAGCGCCGTGCCGCCGTGCCTGGCGACGATGTCCTTGACGGCGTAGCTCGCGCGCACGTCGTAGACAATCCGATCGCCCGGTGACCTGAGCAGCGCCGCTTCGGCGAGCAGGGCGGTGACGAAGTCGCCGGCGATGAACTCGCCGCTGCCGTCGATGAAGAAGCAGCGGTCGGCGTCGCCGTCCCAGGCAATGCCGATGTCCGCCTTCTCCTTGATGACGCGCTCGACGATGTCCTGGCGGTTTTCCTCGATCAACGGATTCGCTTCATGGTTGGGAAACGTGCCGTCGATGTCGAAGCACAACCGCGTCGTCTTGCACGGCAGCCGGTCGAACAGCCGCGGCGCGACCAGTCCGCCCATGCCGCTGCCGGCGTCGAGGACGACGTTGAACGGCCGGATGATCGCCGGATCGATGAACGACATCACCTTGGCGACGTACTCGTCGAGCAGCGACCGCTGGGTCAGCGAACCCGCGGGCCGCGACGGCGCCGGAATGTTGCCCGACGTCACCATGTCGCGGATCTCGCCGATACCGGCGTCGCCGGACAGCGGAAACGCCTCCTTTCGCACCATCTTGATGCCGTTGTATTGCTTCGGATTGTGCGAGGCGGTGATCTGGGCGCCGCCGTCGAGAGCGTCGCGCACCACCGCGAAATAGAGCATGTCGGTCGCGCACATGCCGTAGTCGACAACGTCGGCACCCTGTTCGCGCGCGCCCTCGATGAACGCTGCCGCCAGCGACGGCGACGACGTCCGCATGTCGCGCGACACTGCGATGCGCCGGGCGTCGAGATAAGCGACGTAGGCGCGGCCGATGGCCCGCGCGCCGGCTTCCGTCAGTTCGGACGGGTAGAGGCCGCGGATGTCGTATGCCTTGAAGATGCTCGTTGGGATGCTCATAGATCCTTGTCAGGCCCTGGGCCCTTGGCGTTGGGCCCTAGCCCTGAATGGTTCTCGGTGGTCTGTGCGGCCTAGCGCCCAGGGCCCAGGGCCTAGGGCCTGGCGCCTGCAATTGAATAGTCCGTAATCTGCGATTTGTCCCCGAACATGGCGCCATCCGCGATTTGGACGTTGCGGCCGAAGTGGCAGTGGCGTCCGGCGGTGATCCGGCCGAGGCGGGCGTCGGTATCGACCCAGGTATTGGGCCACAGGATCGCGCCGTCGATGACCGCATGCTCGCCGATATGCGAGTGCTTGCCGATCACCGAGTACGGGCCGATGCGCGCGCCGGCCTTGACGACCACGCCTTCGTCGATGAAGCACGGCCCCTCGATCACCGCGCCGGGCTCGACCCGCGCCTGCGGCGAGATCATTGCGGTTCCCGCGCCGGCCGCGAACGGCGGCGCGGAGAAGCGGCCATCCATGATGTCGTGATGCGCCTGCCGGTATTTCTCCGGCGTCCCGATGTCGATCCAGTAGCCGCGATAGACGTAGGCCACGAACGTCTCGTGGTTCGCGATCAGCGACGGAAAGTACCCGCGTTCGATCGAGTACACGGTATCGCCGGGAATCCGATCGAGCGTTTCGGGTTCGAGCACGTAAATCCCGGCGTTGATGGTGTCGCACTTGATCTGATCCGGGCTCGGCTTCTCGACGAACGCCTCGATGTTCCCTCGTGCGTCGGTTTCGACCAGACCGTAGGCGCTGGGGTTGTCGACCGGCGTCAGGACAATCGTGGCCTTGGCCTGGCGCTCGCGGTGCAGGGCGAGGACGGCGGGCAGATCGACCGACGTGAAGACGTCGCCGTTGAAGACCACCAGCGGGCCGCCACGGTACTCGCCGGCGGCGAACTTGATCGCCCCACCGGTCCCGAGCGGACTCGGCTCGACGACGTAGCGCAGGTGAATGCCGAGATCGGAGCCGTCGCCGAACACTTCTTCGATGCGGCGCGGCTGGTAGTTGAGACTGAGGACGATCTCGTCGATTTCCGGCACCTGCCGCAGCAGATCGATTTGATACTGCAGAAACGGGCGGTCGAAAATCGGGACGATCGGCTTCGGCGTGTGCAGCGTCAGCGGCCGGAGTCGCGTGCCTTTCCCACCGGCCAGCAAAATGGCTCTCATGCAACCTGAGATCCTAACAAAAACCCGGGCGTTGCCGTACAATTGCCCGCAGGGCGCCCCCGGTGAATCTTCCGAACGCGATCACGCTCAGCCGCATCTTTCTCGTGCCGCTGCTCGTGGTCGTGATGCTGACCAAATTCGACGGTCCGCTGGTGTTTGGCGTCAGCAACGAGGTGATCGGCGCGGCGATCTTCGCGATCGCGTCGTTCACGGACTGGCTCGACGGCTACCTCGCCCGCCGCCGCGGCCAGGTGACGCCGCTCGGTCAATGGATGGACCCGCTCGCCGACAAACTGCTGGTGACCGCCGCGCTGGTGTCCCTGGTGTCGTTGGGGCTCGCCGCCGCGTGGATGGTCGCCGTCATCCTCGGCCGTGAATTCTCCGTCACCGTGCTCCGCAGCATCGTCCACGCCCGGGGGCAGACGCTGCCGGCCTCGCCGCTCGGCAAAGTGAAGATGTTCGCGCAGGTCGTCGCGATTCTGGTCCTGATCCTCGGCCAGGGGCACACGCAGCAGTTCTTCGTGGTCGGACAGGTCGCCTTGTGGGTGGCGACGATTGCGGCGCTGGTCTCGGCCTTCGAGTACTGGCGCCACTACAGCGCGCTGGTGCCCACGCCGTTGTCGCCAGCCGCGACGCTGGCGCCGCAGTTGTCGCCGCGTCAGACGCCCGCGGCCGATCCGGCCGAAGCGAGCCGCGGCCGCGTCAACGCTTGATTTCGGCCTGAGTCTTGACCGGAGCCTTGATTTCGGCGAGTCGCTTCTGCGCCTTCTTGAGATATTCGCTGGACTGAAATTCCTTCACCAGCCGTTCGAACATCGCCACCGCCTGCGGGCGCAGGTTGACCTTGAGCATCGTTTCGCCCAGGTAGTAATACGCGGCGTCACGACGCGTGTATTCCGGATCGTTCTCGATCACCGAAGTCAGTCGCTGCAATGCGCCGCTGTAGACGCGGTTGCGGTAATAGAAGACGCCGACGCGGAACTCGGCATCAGAGAGGCGATCGCGGGTCTGGCGGCGGAGCGCCTGGACCTCGGGGAGCAGCGGGCTGTCGGGGTAGTTCTTGATGAAGGTCTCGACCTCGCGCAGCGTGTCGAGCGTCGCCGTCTGGTCGCGCTCAGGCCCGAGCATCTGCTTCGAATTGGCAATCGCCAGCTTGTACTGGGCGTAATCCGCGCGCTTGTCGAGCGGAAAGAAACGCAGGAATTCACGAAACTCGTTGGCCGCCAGAATCGTCGAGTCAGCGCGGTTTTCGCCGAGGTACGAATCACCGACGCCGAGCTTCGCGTCGGCGCGAAACTGACTGCTCGGATAGGTGTCGATGAGACGGCGGAAGTACTCGCGGGCCTCGAGCCAGTGCTTCTTGGCGATCGCCTCGCTGCCGCGATCGAAGAGGAACTTGTCGGCCTCGCGCTCGCCGGGCGCCGGCATCTTCGGCCCCTTGCTGCCGCCACACGCCGCCGCGCCGGCCGCGAGGGCCGCCGCGACCATCAGAACCGGCAAACGTCGAACCAGTGTCGAAAAAACCGTCATCACTCCTCAGCGCCGAGGCACAGCCAGCAGGCGGGACAGCCACTCGACCTCGGCTGCCAGACCGGACTGAAGCGTATGTGCGGGTGAAAACCCGAGGTCCGTGCGGGCCCGGGTCGTGTCAGCAAATGTGTCCCGCATGTCGCCCTTCTCGGACGACTGGCGGCGAATGTCGAGCGGACGGCCGGTCAACTGACCGATGAGATCGAGCACCTCGGCGATCGAGACCCGATTGCCCCCGCCGATGTTATAGACGGCGCCGGGCGTTCCGCGGTCGCCCGCCGCCATGGTAGCCGCAACCGCGTCGCCGACGTAGGTGAAGTCGCGGGTCTGCTGGCCGTCGCCAAACAGCGTGATCGCGCTGCCGGTCAGCGCCGCCCGAATGAAGCGATGGAACCCCATGTCCGGCCGCTGTCGAGGGCCGTAGACCGTGAAGTAGCGGAGCGACACCGCCGGCACGCCGAAGTTGACGTGGTAGAGGTGGCAGAGATGCTCGGCCGCCAGCTTGGTCACGCCGTACGGCGACACCGGCTGCAGCCGCACGTCTTCCCGCATCGGGATCGCCGCGATGTCGCCGTAGACCGACGAACTCGACGCGTACACGAACCGTGAGAGCGGCCGGTCCTTGACCGCCTCGAGCAACCGCTGCGTCGCGTCGACGTTGTTGGTCGTGTAGATCCGGAAGTCGTCGCCCCAGCTCTTGCGAACGCCGGCCTGGGCGGCCAGGTGGTAGACCACGGTGACGCCGTCGAGGAGGCGGTCCAGATCCGCCGTCTGCAGCGCCGCTTCGACGAAGGCGAACTTCGGCTGCTGGCGCAACCGGGCGAGATTGTCTTCCTTGATGTCGCGGCCGTAATAATCGGTGAAACAGTCCACGCCGACGACATCGAGGCCACGGTCGACGAGCGCGGTGGACAGCGTCGATCCGATGAAGCCGGCCGCGCCGGTGACCAGCGCCTTCATGCCAGCGCCTCGCGGACGCGCGCCGGCAGGCGGCAGGCGCGGCCTTCCGGATTCATGGCGGCGTGCATGGTCTTGCCGCGGGCGACCACTTCGTCTCGGCCTTTCACTTTGACCTCGTATTCGAACTCCACCCGGACCGGGGAGCACAGCCGTCCGGTCGTGTGAATTTCGATCTCATCATCGTATCGCGCCGGGCGGGTGTACTGACACTCCGCCGAAATCACCGGCAGCATGACTCCGGTGCCTTCCATCTCGCGATAGCTCCAGCCCAGGTGCCGCAACAAGTCGGTGCGCGCGACCTCGAACCAGATGAAGTAGTTGGCGTAGTAGACGACGCCCATGCGGTCGGTTTCGGCGTAACGCACGCGTACTGTGGTCGTCGATGCGGCCATGCGTCAGCGCGCGCCGCCGGCGGCGTGTCTCAGCGCCCGGGTCGCCGCGGTGGCGTCGGGAGTGCCGAAAATCGACGCCCCGGCCACCAGTACAGTCGCGCCGGCCGCCACCAGCGCCGCGGCGTTCGTCGCGTCGACGCCGCCGTCGACCTCAATCGCCGCGCGGCTGCCGGCCGCGGCGAGCATCTGCCTGGCGCGAGCGACTTTGTCGACGCTTTCGGGGATGAACTTCTGGCCGCCGAAGCCGGGGTTGACCGACATCACCAGCAGTTGATCGAGCAGATGCGCCACGTCGCGCACCGCCTCGAGCGGCGTCGACGGATTGATCGCGACGCTCGCCTTGGCGCCGAGCTGCCGGATTCGTGTCAACGTCCGATGCAGATGCGGCTGCACTTCGGCATGGACGCTGATGATCGACGCGCCCGCCGTCACGAAGGCGTCCAGGTAATCCTCCGGATGTTCGATCATCAAATGGACGTCGAGCGGCAGGGAGGTCACGCGCTTGAGTGCGGCGACGACCGGCGGTCCGATCGTGATGTTCGGCACGAAGTGCCCGTCCATCACGTCGACGTGGATCAGATCAGCGCCGCCTTCCGCGACCCGCGCGACGTCGTCGGCGAGGCGTGCGAAGTCAGCGGACAGGATCGACGGCGCGATCCGCACCGTCATCGGGTGATCTCGATGGCGACCGGATCGCCGAAGCCGACCTGAAACCCCGCCTGGGGCGTCTGCCGCACGACGATGCCGGCGGGCAGGCCGGGATAGGGCACTTCGGCCGCGACCGTGACGCGGAAACCGCGCCGCCGCAGGATGCTGACGACGTTGACGCCGGGCGTTCCAATCAGGTCGGGCATCACGTAGCTCACGCCGGACTCGGCGCGGTTGACGAGCAGGGTGACGTTGCTGCCGCGCACCCCCGGCGGCGGATCCTGGGCGACGACGACGCCGGGCAGCGCCGCGGTGGTTTTCACCTCGGCGCGATCCGCGATCGTCACGTTTTCCTGCTGCATGACGAGATCGGCGCTCCGCTCGGCCTGGCCGGTGGCGTCCGGGATGATCGGATCGCGCTGCCCGTCGCTGACCGCGATGCGGATCGCGCGTTGGCGGCGGAGAATCGTGCCGGCGTCCGGATCCTGCCCGAGCACGTGGTCGGCCGGCACCTTCGCGTCCCCGCGGCGCTGATCGACTTTCAGCACGAGACCGGCGGCCGCGATCATCGCGTTCGCTTCGTCGAGCGACTTGCCGCGCAGGTCGGGGACGGAGACTTCGCGGGCACGGTTCGTGACCCGTAACGCGGTGAGGAAGAACGCGCCGAAGGTCACCGAGAGGGCGCCCGCCAGCAGCAGCAGGCGTCCTGCTGTCCACGCCCGCTTGCGCAACGGGTGAGCCGTGACGACGGTTTTGCGAGGTCGCGGGAGGCCCGGAGCGGGCCGGCTGGGGGACATCGTGCGCGAAAAGTGTACTACGCGGTCTGGCGGCGGACCAACACGGCGGCAAAGAAGGCATCGAGCCCGTGCTGGTCGGGGCGGGTCTGGAGGTGACCGGCGGCGTTGATCAGCGAGGGGTCCACCCGCGCGCCGAGTACGCTCCGGGGGGCGGCCGCGAACTCGGCGTGGCGATCGAGAAACTCCCGGATCCGATCGTCGTTTTCCTCGGGTTCGCTCGAGCACGTCGCGTAGATGAGCTCGCCGCCGGGCCGGACGATCGCCGCGGCATTCTCGAGCATCCCGGTCTGAGCGCCGGCAAACCGCTCGAGATCGTCGAGCGAACGCGACCACTTCAGGTCCGGATCGCGGCGCAGCGTTCCCAGGCCCGAGCACGGCGCGTCGAGCAGGACGCGATCGAACACCGGACCAAACGGGAGAGGGCGCCGGACGTCGAGCGACACGACCGGGGCGCGAACACCGGCGCGATCGAGCGTGGCGCGCAGCAGGGCTACCCGCGCCCGACGATGATCCGCGGCGACGAGCAGCGGCGTCTGATCCATGTCGACGGCGAGCACCAGCGTCTTGCCGCCGGGTGCCGCGCAAAGATCGATGACGCGGTCCCGCGGCCGCGCGCCAACGGCTCGGGCGACGATCTGGGAGCCTTCGTCCTGGACACGCAACGCGTCGCGGAGCTCGGCCGGCAGCTTCCCCAGTGTTCCTGGCGGCAATCGAATGGCGTCGGCGACGAAGGGCGCGCGTTCGGCGGCGACGCCTGCCTGCGCGAGCGCCGCGAGCATCTCGCCGACATCGCCGCTCGTGCGCACGGTCAGTGATGGTGAGGCATTGTTGAACGTGCACCATCGCTCGGTTGCGGCGTAGCCGTAGCGGCCGAGCCAGCGCTCGACCAGCCAGGCCGGATGCGAGAGCGTCGTCGTCAGATACGCCGACTGCGCGATCCGGCCGGCGTGCGGCCCGGGCCTGGGTGGCAGCGGCGCGTCCGATCCCATGCGCTGCGTGCCGCGCAGCACCGCGTTGACGAAGCCGGCGGCCTTCACGCGCCCGAGGGTGCGCACCGCTTCGACCGACTCGTTGACGATCGCGTGCGCCGGCACGCGCTCGAGATACCGCAGCTGGTAGATCCCGAGGCGGACCACCGCGCGGGCGCGGGCGTCGATTTGGTCGAGGTTCCGTCGGCTGACCGCGGTGACGATCGCGTCGATGGCGGCGCGCCAGCGCAGGGTGCCGCTCGCCAGCTCGACCAGCAGCGCGCGGTCGCGCGGATCGTCCAAACCGCCGCGCACCCGCTCGAGTTCCGCGGCGAGCGTGCCTTCCGCGCGCTCGACGGCGAGCAACGCGCGCGCGGCGGCGACCCGGACCTGGCTCATGTCGCCGCCACGGGCAACGGCAGGAACCGATCGCCGGCGACCACCCGATGGCCGTTCAGAAAATCGCGCACGCTCGCCGGCGGGCGGCCCTCCGCCTGCACTTCGAGCAGGCGCAGCAAACCGGCGCCGGTGCCGACGACCAATCCGTCGGACTCGACGCCGACGATCTCGCCGGGGCGCGGGTGTGGCAGATCGGACGAGTCGACCGCGGACGCGCGCAGCAGCAGCCGCTTGTCGTGCAACATCGACGCCGCTACCGGCCACGGCTGCAGTCCACGGATGCGATCGTGGATTTCCTGCGCCGATCGCGACCAGTCCACCGACCGCTCGTGCTTGTCGAGCTTCGCCGCGTAGGTGGCGAGCGCGTCGTTCTGCGGAGTTTCAGTGACCGGACCGGCCGCCAGACGATCGACGACCTCCACCAGGAGTTCGCCGCCGATCTTCGCCAGACGTCTCTCGACCTCGCCACTAGTCTCGGTCGCCCCGATCTCGGTCTCGCGCACCGCCAGCTTCGGACCGGCATCGAGCGCCAACACGACGCGCATGATCGTCACGCCGGTCGTCCGATCGCCGGCCATGACCGCGCGATGTACTGGTGCGGCTCCACGCCATCGCGGCAAGAGCGAGGCATGGACGTTGATCATGCCCAACCGTGGGATATCGAGCAGGCGTTGCGGCAGGATGCGTCCGTACGCCGCGACCACGCCGAGGTCGACGCCGAGATCGCGTACCGCCTGCGCCGCCGCGTCGTCCTTCAAGGTCGGCGGCTGCAATACGGGGAGGCCATGTTCGAGCGCCAGCGCTTTGACCGGGCTCGGCTGAAGATGCTGGCCGCGGCCGCGGGGCCGGTCCGGTTGCGTGACCACGGCGGCGATCGCATGCGACGACGCGATGAGCGCGGCCAGGGTCGGCACCGCAAATTCCGGCGTGCCGAAAAAAACGATGCGCAGCGGCATTACCACTTCCCGGCGCGGTCGAGCTTGCGCACTTTGCGGACGATCAGTTCGCGGCGGATCCCGCGCAGCCGGTCGACGAAGAGCACGCCGTCGAGATGATCCAGCTCGTGTTGGAGCGCTCGCGCCAGCAGTCCCTGTCCTTCGACGCTGATCGGCTGACCGTGTCGATCCATCGCGCGCACCAGCGCGGTCGCCGGCCGGGCCACCGTGGCGTTGAATCCGGGCAGACTCAGGCAGCCTTCTTCTTCGAGCTGCATGCCGTCGCGGCCGACGAACTCGGGGTTGACGAGCGTCAGGAGTTCGCCGCCGCGTTTGCCAACACTGAGGTCGATGACGCAGACCCGCTTGGCCACCCCGACCTGGGGCGCCGCCAGCCCGACGCCCGGGGCCGCGTACATCGTATCGATCATGTCGTCGATCAAGCGCTGCAGTTCCTCGTCGAAACTCGTCACGGGCGTGGCCGCCCGCTGAAGTCCCGGCGCGCCATAGCGGACGATGGGACGAAGCATCAGCGATCTCCGCTGGGCTGCAGACGGGCGGCGAGGCTGTCGCGGTAGCGGGTCAGCGCGGCGTCGAGCGCAGCCACGGTGTCGCCGCCGAATTTCTCGAGCAGGGCCTCGGCGAGCACCCAGCACACCATCGCTTCGCCGACAACTGCCGCGGCCGGCACGGCGCAGACGTCGCTCCGCTCGATCGCCGCGGCCGCCTCGGTCATCGTCGTCAATTCGACGGAGCGGAGCGGCTTCATCAGCGTCGAGATCGGTTTCATCGTCGCCGAGGCGCGGACGTCCTCGCCGTTGGTCACGCCGCCTTCGAGCCCTCCGGCGCGGTTTGTCGGCCGCGCCAGACCGGGGAGGGTTCCCGACGGGCGTTCATCGCGGGTGATCTCGTCGTGCACTTGCGATCCGGGCCGGACGCCGGCGATGTCACCGAGGCCGATGCCGACCGCTTTGATTGCGTGAATCGACATCAACGCCTGCGCCAGGCGGCCGTCGAGTTTGCGATCCCAGTGGACGTGGCTCCCCAGACCCGGCGGCACCGCGTGGGCGATCACTTCGAAGGCGCCGCCGACGGTGTCGCCGGCCTCGCGCGCGGCATCAACGACACGGCGCATGGCCTCGGCCACCGCGGGATCGACGCACCGGACATCGTCGTTCGGAACGAGGGCGTGAACCCGTTCATAGGCGATGCCGACGGGGTCCGGAAGAGCCGCGGACCCGATGCGGGTGACGTGGCTGGTCACTTCGATACCCGCGCGGCGGAGCAACGCGCGGGCCACGGCGCCGGCGGCGACGCGTGCCGCCGTCTCACGCGCACTGGCCCGCTCGAGAATGTCGCGCAGGTCGGCGCGCTCGTACTTCAGGCCGGCAGACAGATCCGCGTGACCGGGCCGCGGCCGGGTCACCGCGGCACGCCGCGCGCCGGGCAGCGCCTCGTCCGGCTCGGCCTCGACGCTCATGGTGTGCTGCCAGTTCACCCAATCCTTGTTTCGGATCAGCAATGCGATCGGCCCGCCGAGCGTCTCGCCGCGGCGAATCCCCGACAAAATCTCGACTCGATCTTGTTCGATAGCCATGCGCCGGCCGCGGCCGTAGCCAAGCTGGCGGCGGCCGAGGTCCGGATCAATGTCCGCGGCGCTGAGCGGCAGCCCCGCCGGCATGCCTTCGATAATGACGACGAGCGCGGGACCGTGCGACTCGCCGGCGGTGAGAAATCGCAGCATCGGCGGGCCATTCTATCGAAATTTCTGCAACGCTCCGGCGGAGTGCGCTCGGTTCCCGTTGATTTCCGCCGGGCGCGCAACTTGCTTTATCAGTCTGCGACCCGTGGCTTCCGAAACTGTCGACGCGCGCGCAACCCGACTCGTGCGTGCGATTGAGGTGTCGCGCCGCCGTGGCTGGACGTTCGTGCCGGCGGCGGCGTCGCGCGTGACGCAACCGGCGCTGATCGCGGCGTTGCACCCGCGTCTTCGCGCCCTGGGCTTCGTCGTGATTCCCGCTAGCACGCCGCCGTCGCCTTCTTGCGTTGCCAGGCTCGCGGGGCGACACGTCGCCATCGTCGTGCCCGGCGCCCGCTGGCGCGACCGCGCCCGGGCCTGGATGCGCGGGCTGGCGACGCACAGTCCACGGGCGCATGTGGTGATTGATATCGGTCTGGAGGAGCGAATGCCGCCATCGGCTCGTGGGACCGCGAGGCAATTTCAACGGGCGAGGTCGGCCATGCACGTCGGACGGCTCGCCTCGGGCGAGCGCTGGCTGCGCGCGGCGCTTCACAGCGCCCATCGTCGTGGGGATGAGCCAGGCGAAGTCGAGGCGACGTCGACACTGGTGGACCTGTTGATCTCGCGGCAGGCGCCGTGGGAGGCGCGCGATGTCGCAAGCCTTGCGACCTCGCGTTTGCGGACCGATTGCCTGCGGGCCCGCTGCGAAGTCTCGCTGGCGCGAGCACTGATCGCGTGCGGCGAGTTGCGACAGGGCGACGAGGTTCTCAACCGGGTCGCGGCTGACGCGGCTGCGGCCGGAACGACCGCGCCTGCCTCGACCGAAGCCGTCCGTGCCGAGTTGCTGTTCTGGCAGGGACACTTTGCCGCCGCTCACGCGGCTGTCAGCGTGGTTCCGGCGCCGAGCACCACCGCAGCTTTGATCGCGTGGGCGGTTGGCGACACGCGCCAACTCGACGCGGTTGGCACTGCAGATGACGCCGGCCTGGCGCCGCTGTGGCGCGTGGCAGCACGGGGCCTGCTCGCGACGGCGGTGGGCGACACCGAAGCCCTCACCGCGGCGGCGCGAACGATGAAACGGACTGGATATCGCGGAGTCAGCGTCGCGGACGGCAAGCTGCTGAGGGCTGTGTGCTGTCACCTTTGCCTCGCGCTCGACCGGAGAGATGACGCGTGGGCGGCACTCGGTCCGGCAACCGTGGATTGCAAGCGGCCGACGTTGCTGGACCGGCTGCACGAATGGCTGCGCCGGGCGTGCCGGCCGGATCGGTATGACGAAACCGTGGTCGCGTGGGTGAGCCGGACGGGCGCGCGTGGCTTCGAGCGGTGGGGAGGAGGGAAGACGAACATGCAGATTCTGCATGTACTGCCGGCGCTGCTGCGGGTGATCGACGGCGCCGAGGACGAGGACGCGGGTCTCCGCGGATGTTGCGCGTGGCTGGTGACGCACGGCGGCGCGGAGACCGCGGCGTTCGTGTCGCTCGAGGGGCATCTGCTGGCTGCCTCGGAGCGGTGGCGTCATGGGGCCCTGGACGAAGGTCTGGTGCGCGCGCTGATTGCCGCCGTGCACGCGACTGGCGAGACGCAGCAGGGCGATGAGTCAATCGCGGCGCCGGTCCGTTATGCCGGCTCGCTGGCCGGTGTGCTCGTGGCGACGCGCGGCGGCGACAGACGAGCCGATGCCGCCGATGCCGTGACGACGGTCGCGATGCTGTGCGCCCCGGCTGTGCGCACCCGCCTGGATGCGTTGCAGCTTCGGCGCGACGCCTCGTCGCTGTTGCCGGAGATCGTCGGCATCAGTCCGGCGGCGGTCGCGTTGCGCGAGGCCGTCGTCCGCGCGGCGGGCACGACGTTCCCGGTGTTGATCGAAGGCGAGAGCGGCACCGGCAAGGAACTCGTCGCGCGGGCGCTGCATCGATTGGGACCGCGCCGTGATCGGCGCTTCTGTCCGCTGAACTGCGCGGCGCTCGCCGACGAACTGGTCGAGACCGAGCTGTTCGGCCACTCGCGCGGCGCCTTTACCGGCGCCGCGGCGACCCGAATCGGACTGTTCGAGGAAGCCAACGGCGGGACGTTGTTTCTCGACGAGGTCGCCGAACTGTCCTCGCGCACCCAGGCCAAGCTGCTGCGCGTGCTCCAGGAGGGCGAGGTGCGGCGCGTCGGCGAAAACGGAGCCCGATGCGTCGACGTGCGCGTGATCGCAGCGACGAACTCGTCGCTCCGCGAGATGGTTCGCCGCCAGTCGTTTCGACACGATCTGCTGTTTCGCCTCGCGGTCGTTCGCATCCGCGTGCCGCCGCTGGCGGCGCGAGCCGAGGACGTGCCGCTGCTTGCGCAGGTGTTCTGGCGGCGGCTCGGCGCCCAGGCTCGGACGCAAGCCGCGCTGGGACCGGACGCGCTCAGCGAACTGAGCCGGTACGCGTGGCCGGGCAACGTCCGCGAACTGCAGAACGTGATCTCCGCACTGCTCGTGACCGCTCCGGCCCGCGGCCGGGTCGGTGCGCGTCATGTCCGGCACGTTCTCGCCGAAAGCGGACAGGGGCCACATGCCGATACGCAGCCGCTCGAAGCCGCTCGACACACCTTCGAGCGTCATGAGGTCGCCGCCGCGCTCGCGCGCAACGGCGGGCGACGATCGCCGGCGGCGAAGGAGCTGGGAATGAGTCGTCAGGGACTCGTCAAAGCCATCAAGCGGCTGGGCTTGACTCCACCTCCGGACGAGGCCGGGGTTGCCTAACGCGCATCGCTAAGGCAATCATCGCCGGGCGTGACGGCGTATCTCCTTCGGCGGGTGGCGTTGACGGTGCCGGTGTTGCTCGGCGTCGCGACACTCGTCTTCGCGCTGATCCATCTTGTGCCTGGCGATCCCGCCGAGGCGATGCTTGGCGAAACCGCGCCGGCCGCGGACCTCGCCGACCTGCGCGCCAAGCTCGGACTGGATGAGCCGCTGCTGACACAGTATCGGCATTTCCTGACCGGTCTGATTCGCGGCGATCTCGGCACGTCGTTCCGCTACAACACGCCAGTACGACAGGAGATCGCGCAGCGGCTGGGCCGGACAGCGCAACTGGCGATCGCCGCGATGGTCGTCGCGGTGCTGATCGCCATTCCTCTCGGCGTCATCGGCGCGATTTATCGCGGCCGCGCGCCGGACCAGATCGCGATGACGGTCTCGCTCGCGGGCATCGCGATGCCGAACTTCTGGCTCGGCCCGCTGCTCGCGCTGATCTTCGCCGTCTGGCTGGGCTGGCTGCCGGTGTCCGGGACCGGCACCGCGGCGCACCTCGTGCTGCCGGCGGTCACGCTGGGCGCGGCACTCGCGGCGATGACCGCGCGGATGACGCGCGCCAGCCTGATCGACGAGTTGCGCGAGCTCTACGTGCTCGCCGCCCGCGCGCGCGGCCTGTCGTGGCGGCGCGCGGTGCTCGCGCACGCCTTGCGCAACAGCCTGATCCCGGTCGTGACCATCATCGGTCTGCAGCTGGGCGCCGTGCTGACCGGAACGATCATCACCGAGACGATCTTCGCCTGGCCGGGCGTGGGCCGATTGCTGATTCAGGCGATCAGTTTCCGTGACTATCCGCTGGTCCAGGGCTGCATTCTCTTCATCGCCGTGACCTACGTCGCCATGAACCTGATTGTGGATCTCCTCTACGGCTGGCTCGATCCGCGGATTCGCTATCGATGACGCGACGCCTCGGGATCTGGATCATCGCCATCACCGCCGCCGCGGCCGTCGTCGGGCCGTGGCTGGTGCCGGCGGATCCGTCATATCAGGATCTGGCGCAGCGGCTGGCAGCGCCGTCACGCGCGCACTGGCTTGGCCTCGACGAGCTTGGCCGCGACGTGCTCGCCCGGGTGGTCGCCGGCGCGCGGATTTCGCTGCTCGTCGGCATCGCGGTCGTCGGCATTTCGGCAACCGTGGGCATCGCCGTCGGCTCGCTGGCGGGCTACCTCGGCGGGTGGTTCGACGACGTGATTGGACGAATGATGGATGTGCTGCTGGCGTTCCCGGGCATCCTGCTCGCCATCGCGCTGGTCGCAGTGCTCGGTCCCAGTCTGACCAACGTCGTCTTCGCGCTGGTGACGATTGGCTGGGTGAGCTACGCGCGCCTCGTCCGCGGCCAGGTTCTGAAGATCCGCGAACTCGAGTACGTGCAGGCGGCGCGGGCCCTCGGCGCGCCGCTCGGCCGCGTCCTGCTCAAGCACGTCATTCCAGCGACGATGACGGCGGTGACGGTGCAGGCGACGCTAGGAATGGCTGGCGCGATCATCGCTGAGGCCTCATTGAGCTTCCTGGGTCTGGGCGTGCAGCCGCCGACACCGAGTTGGGGGACGATGCTGGACGCCGGACGCTCGCACCTCTTCGACGCGCCGCACCTGACGCTCGTGCCCGGCGCGGCGATTGCCATTCTGGTGCTCGGCTTCAACTTCGCCGGCGATGCGCTGCGCGATCGGCTCGACCCGCGCGCTACTTGATCGTTCGGCGCAAGCGCTGAACTTCGGCGTCGCGGGCGTCCAGAGCGATGGCGCGGCCGAGCGCCTCGCGGGCACCCTCGGCATCGCCAATCTGCCAACGCGCCCGCGCCACCATGCCCATCGTCGCCGCGTCGGCGTGGCCGCCGGCGACGATTCGGGATAGATGATCGAGTGCCGTCCGGGGGTCGCCGGCATCGAGCGAGAGCACGGCGATCCGGCGGGCGCGCGCTTCGCGAACGGACGCAGTTGCGGTGTCGCCTTCGAGCGCGTCGAGGTCGACCAGCGCGTCCCGAGCCACGGCCGGATGATCCAATCGCACCGCCGCGTCGGCCAGGAACGCGAAGGCCTCGAGATCGATCGGCGACGTCGTCGTCGCTTCCTGGAGGATTCGCTCGGCGTTGGCGAGGTCGCCGGTCAGAAAGAGGGCGCGGCCGTAGAGCGCCAGGCCCTCACTTCGTGGCGCGTTGGCGCCGAGGGCCCGCTCGAGCACCACCAGGGCGCGGGTGACGCCCGAACGATCGCCGCCGCGCTCGGCACGCGCGAGATAGACGCGCGCGATCGCCATCTGGACGCCGGCGTCGGCGGGCTGCCGCGTCGCGGCCTCGTTCAGGGTGCCCAGTGCGGCGTCGAACTGGCCGCGCCGAGTCTCTGCCAGCGCGATCGCGACTCTTCGGGCCGGATCGGGGTCGGCCGTCGAGAGGGCCTGCAGTTGCAGCAGCTCGTCCACTGGCCGGCCGCGCTCGCGATACAGGTCCGCGAGTTCTTCGCGGGCCGGCGTCAGCGTCGGCGACAGTCGCACCGCTTGCTCGAGGGCGGCAATCGCCCCGTCGGGATTCTGGGCGTCGCGCAGGACCAGCCCCAGCAGGTAGTGAGCCGCGGCTTGTGACGGCTGGCGCACGATTGCCCGGCGGAGCGGGTCGATCGCCTCGGCGGGGAAGCCGGCGCGAAAACGCGCCAGGGCCAGTGCGTAGAGGACCGCCGGATCTTCGTCGCGCAGCAATGTCGCGGCGCGACCGTACCACTCGGCGGCCTGCGCGCGATCCCCACGCTCATCGAACAACGCGCCAATCGCGATCAACGGCTGCGGTGCGTCGGGGGCAAGGCGATTGGCCGCGCGCAGGTCCCGAAGCGCCTCGTCGTAGCGGCGCTGGACCCGGTAGGCGTCGCCGCGGCGGTACCAGGCCGCCATCGACGAGGGCCGGAGCGCGATCGCGCCGCTGAACGCCTCGATCGCGGCATAGCCCTGATCGGCGAACAACGCCCGCTCTCCCTGGTCGAGGAGCTGACGAAACTGTCGATCGCGGTCGAGATGCTGCAGGTAAGCGAGGGCGCCCGCCAACAGGCCAGTCACGCTCAAGAGGACCCAAAGGCGGCGCACGGTCTCATTGTACGGGGGCTCAGGGCTCAAGGCTCAGGGCTCGGCGCCGACCACAGTTCTACTGGTTCCGAGCCCTGAGCCCTGAGCCCTGAGCCACCCCGACGGGACCGGTGTCTAAGTCAATAACAGTGGCACGGCGGGGGTGCTACCATGGGTTTCGAGTCGTCCGTGAAGCCGTTTCGCACGCTGACCTGGCCTGAAGCCGCAAGCGCCGACTGGGCGCTGGTGCAGCAGTGCGCCGGAGGAGACGAAGCCGCATGCAGCCGGCTCGTCACCGACCATCAGCGGATGGTCTACCAGCTCAGCCTCCATCTGCTGGGCGATCCGCAGGAGGCCCTGGACCTGTCGCAGGAAGTCTTCCTGCGCGTGTTCCGGACGCTGCCTCAGTTCCGCGGCCAGTCGACGCTCCGCACCTGGATCTATCGGATCGTCGTCAATCAGGCCTCGAACCGCCAGCGCTGGTGGAGGCGTCGTCACCGCTCTCAACAAGTGGCGCTCGACGATCACGCGGCGACGCACGGCGAGATTGCCGAGTCGCGCAACTTCGCCAGCCCCGATCGCGTGATGCAGCAGAACGAGACCGCGCATCGCGTCTGGGGCGCGCTTGACTCACTCCCATTCGATCAGCGCGCGGTGATTGTGCTGCGCGAAATCGATGGACTTAGCTACGAAGAGATCGCGACGTCGCTTGGCGTGGCCGTCGGCACCGTCAAGTCGCGCCTGGCCCGGGCTCGTGAATCGTTGCGCGAGGCCCTGAGAACTGAGAAAGCGGCTGGCTGAGCATCTGATGAACCCGGACCTGTCGTCCTTCATGTCGGGGGAGTGCCACCTCGTCGAGCGCCAAATCGAGGCGTTCGTCGACGGCGAGCTTTCCGGTGCGGATCGACTTTTCGTCGCCCAGCACCTCGAGTTGTGCCGCTCGTGCGCGTCGTCGGCCGAGGCGCTGACCGGACTCGGCGAGGTGTTGCGTGGCGCCGTGGCGGAGGATCTGCCGACGCCGGAAATGGAGGGACTCGCCTCCGGCGTGTTCAGCCGCATCGGCGCCGAGTCGGCGCAGTCATGGCGCGGCCTGGCCGCTCGAGCCGCCGACGGGTGGCACTGGGCGATCGTCGGCGGCGGCTCCGTGGCCGCGACGTTCGTGACGACGGCGTTTGTCGCGTTCATCCTGGCGTTCGGGCCGAAGCCGGAGCGTGAGGATTCGCTCGCCGCGCTGATCGGCAACCTTGGCCGGCCGCCAGGCATGCTGTTCCTGTATGCGACGCCGGGCGGCGATGGCGGCGACTCCGTGTTGATGCAGGTCGACAACGGCGAACCGGCGGCGTCGATCCTGACCGCTGCGCTGGCGGCGCCGGTTGGATTTCGGGCGCAGACCGAAGCCGAACTCGTCGGTGCGCTCGCAAACGCGCTCACCCGCAAGGGCCGCGTCGTCAACCTCTATCTGATGACGCCCGAAGATCGCCGCTACACCGAATCGCTGCTCGATGAGATCAACCGGCTGCGCTTCACTGAACCGCTGGCCATCGGCGCCGCGGTCGCCGTGCACCAGGTCCGCCTGGTCACGAGCACGGGCGTGACGGCGAAGGGCCTCTAGTCCCTATCTGACGCTCGCGTTCGCGCTGTTCTGCGCGATGTCGGTCGCCCGCACAACCAGCCGCGCCGCGTCAGCCTCGTCGGCCAGCGGAATCTCGAAGCGCTCTTCGAGCGAGTCCGCGAGCCCGTCGGCCGGATAGACCGTCTGCCATCCCGCGCCGGCAAGCGAGAACTCCAGCTTTTGAATCGGGCTCTGCGCATCGCGCACGGTGACGACGACGCGGAGGCGGCCGTCTCGAGCGATCGCTGAACTGATGATCGGCGCCGTGTTGTCGACGACGACGATCTCGCTGTCGCGCTCACCGATCTGGGTGCGGTCGGCCGAGTTCGACGGCGCGTCTGACGCCAGCACACGGATGAGATAGCGGCCGTCGGCGACCGACGTCGTATCCCAGACGTAGATTTCATCGTTCAGGCCGGTACGCAGATCGCGCCACGTGGTCTCGCCCTCGCGGCGGAACCGCAGCGAGTAGACCAGGTGATCGTTGTCGGCGTCCTCAGCCTTCCACGCGATCGTCTGCAGCCCTTTCTGGAACATGCGGCGTCCTGGCGTCGGCGCCGGCGGCCCTTGATCGCCCGGCGCGCGGCGCGCATTGGCGGTCGACTCGTCGAGGCCGAAGATCGCGCCTTCTTCACTCGAAAACGGCCTCTGAAAGACGACTCCGGGCGGATGCGCGGTCACTGATGTCACCGCCGGGCGCGTGTTTCGCGCGAGGTAGGCGACGGTCACGGCGGTGAGGGACGGAGCCGCGGCGCCGGTGCCGAGAACCGCGCGCCACTGGACGAAGCGCGCGGCCGGGCTCTTGATCGGCTCCCCGTCTTTCTTCGCGTACGCTGGCGACCAGTCGCTCCACGAGTCGTCGGGCTTCTCGGTGTTGCCCGAGCGCGTGTGGACCGTGACGCCGCCGGTGCTTTCCCAGCGGATCAATCCCCAGGTGGACACGCTCTTCGTGTCGCGGACCGGCGAGACGTAACTGGCGTTGGCCTGGGTGCCGCTGCCGATGCCAATGACGCGGCCGGGATTGGCGGTCGCAAACGCCGACAGCCCGCCGTTGCGGCCGCCGCTGGCGAAGCGCGTGACCTGCTTGGCGTCAACGCCGGTGAGCAGAAACACCTCGCGCGACCGAGAGACCTGATAGAGACGGCCCTCCGGACCGCTGGCGACGATCACGCTGCCGTCGTTCTGCGCCGCGACGTCGTAGATTGCGTCGCCGGTCTCGTAGATCGACTCCCACGATCCCGTCGGATCGATCCGGAACAGGACCGAGCGTTTCGCCGGGCTGGCCGGCGCTGACGCGCCGGCGGTGGGCGGAGTGCCAGACGACACCGTGATCGCGATCGATGTCGCTTCCCCGGAGGACGTCGAGTCCTCGCCGCGAGCCACGCCGGCGGCAAACAGCGTTCCGTCGCCGGCGCTCGACACCGCGCGCAGTTCGGTCATGCCGGCGTCGAGGACGACGAACGGACGATCGCCGGCTTCGAAGCGATAGAGACGCCCGGGCGATTCGGTGCCGGCGAGGATTCGGCCCGAGGCATCACGAGCGAGCGTGACGACATGCGCCGCCGGCGGACGATAGATCACCGAACTCGTTCCGGTGCTGTTGACGCGATAAATCACCGCGGGATTCCCGGCGCCGACCCAGAGGTTGCCGGACGCATCCACCGCGAGCGCCCAGATGTATTTTTCCGTCGGATCGAAGAAGACCCTCGACGAACCGTCCGCTTCGATCGCGTAGACCTTGCCGTCGGGCGCTGTCGCCGCGTAGACACGCGTGCCGGCGGCGGCGAGCGCGAAGACGTTGGCTTCCTCGGCGTCGAGCAGCGTCTGTTCCGGTTGACCGGACCGTAGTCGCAGGACCTTGCCGTCACCGCCAGTACCGGCGATCAGGGTGCCATCGCCGGTGTCGATCAGACTCCAGACTTGTGGTGGCGTCGCGGTCAGGCGGTTGGCGAGTGCCGGCCCTGGCGTCAGCACGCCGTTGAGGCTGATGTAGACGCCATCGGAGGTGCCGCGAAGAAAATCCGCGGCGGTCGCGACCGTCCAGAAGGTCGGCCCCGAAGCCTGCAGCGCGAGCGAGGTCGCCACGACGAACGTCGCGGCGGCGGTGACAACGAAACGTGGTGTCGGCATCGAAAAACGGGGCGGCTACTGGCCGCGAGGCGAGAGCGTGAATGTCATCTCGCGCGACCCCTTGACCGCGGCGTCGAGGCGCTGTTCCCAGGCTCCGACGACGGTCTTGCTGACGGGCGCGCGGCCGACGGTGGCGTCGGCGTCGAGCACGGATCGAACTGAACCGGGAAGTGCCGGCAACGTCTCGCCGGCGACGACCGTGCCGGCACTCGACGTGATCAAGCGCACGTAAATCCGATTGCCGCGCCGGGCCGCGGTCAAGTCGTTGAGCAACGATGGCCAACTCGCGGGTTTGCCGGGCTTGATATCGCGCTGTTCGAGCGTGGTCAATCCGGCGCCGTCGGTCACCAAGAGCGTCACCGGCCCGTCGGCATGGCTCGGCATCGTCACCGGCATCGAAATGGTGCGCGCGATACCGCGGAAGTCGCGGAGCTGGACCTGCAGTGTGTGGGTCGCGCCGAATTTCGGCTTGACCGTGTCGAGCCAGACCCGTTCGATCGTCGCCGTCGTCGTGCGCTCGGCCACCTTCAAGGTCAGGTCGAGGCGCTCCGGCGCCACGCGCTTGAACTCGTTGGCCACGGCGACGCCGACCGGCGTCGCGATCGCGCCAGCGACGGCCGTAATCGCGCCGTCGCCGGAAAAGTAGTCGTCGATCGGGATCGAGCCGTCGGCGCCAAAGGAGAGGGTGCCCGAGGCCCCGACCGCCAGCATGCCGGTCTGTCGCTCATAGGCGATGACAGAATTCAGCACCGCGACATAGGTGAACAGGGCCGTGAGCGACGGATCCTGAATCACCTGAAAGGAGAACTTGCGCTCGCCGGCGCGCTCCGACTGCAGCGTCAGATTGATGTCGAGCGATTTCGGCGGCGCGCCCAGCGTGCCGCCGACGGCGGTGCTCCGATCCTGGTCCATCACGCCAATCACCGGACCGAGCGTGGCGATCTTCATCGACGTGTCGAGACTCGGGAGCACGGTATAGACCTGCGCCTTGGTCATCGCGAAGGCGGTCGAGCCGAGGTTGAGAAACGGATGTCCGAAGCCGTAGACGCGCGTGCCGTCGACCCAGGTGACGGTTCCGGTTGCGCCCATTTCGGTGTCGCCGCGGAGCATGCCCATGCCGACGGCGTCGCCCGGACGCAGCGCCGGCGCCGCCGGCGCGGGACGATTGGCCGTCGCGTTCTGATCGGCGACGCCGGCCGGCGCCAGGGCCGCGCGCAGATCGCGATCGACCCTCGGGTCGAATCCGCTGAGGACCATGGCCGCGCCAATGGGCCGCAGCGTCGGGGCCAGATCGAGCATCGATGCCGGGCCGACGGCGCGCACATCGCTGGGGAGCGCGTTCAACGGCGCCGCCGCCCGGGCTGCCAGGCGACCGAACGCGGCGAAGACTTCGTCAGAGGTCGCTGGCCAGCGCAGGTCAAACGCGCCGCCGCCGGTGGTCGTGCGCGCGATCGAACCGTCGACCGCGGCGACCATCTCCGCGATCGGTGTGATGCCGGCGAGCGGTTCTTTGGGGAACGAGCCGAGCGAATAGGAGACGGCGCCGAGCAGTTTGCCGTCGACGAACACGGGACTGCCGCTCATGCCTTGCATCACGCCGGTGTTGGCGAGCGGGCCGCCTTCGAGCCGCGCGAGAATCAGATCGCGGCGCGGCCCCATGACGTTACGCAGCACGCCGATGACGGTGGCTTTGAATTCGCTCAGGGTGTCACCGGCGAACACAGTCCGTCCGGTTCCGACCATGCCGGGCCGGACGTCGTCGATCGGGAAGAACGTCGTCTGCGAGGCGGGGGAAGCCGGCAGCGCGGCGGCCGCGAGGGCGCCGACAACTACGCTGAGGATCAGCCGGCGCATCTCAGAAAACCTCCGCTGCTGCACTGGTTATAACACGCGTTATCGGCGCGGGCATTTGACCCCTTGCGTGCCCTCTGGTACGCTTCCCGAGGTCTTGACCGTGGCACAGAACTTCAGATTTCGGGCCTGCACGCCGACCGCCTGGTCGTATTGGTGGTGGTATGCCTCGAATGCTGAGGGGGTCCGGGCGCTGTAGTACAAGACGCCGCGGGGGATTGAATGGCCTCTTCAGCCGACCGCTGAAGGGGCTTTTTTTATGTCTGTGAAGATCTGCGAGACCGTGATGGCGAAGACGATGAAGGAGCTGCGGGCGGCGCGTGACGCGTCGGCCGCCGATATCGTCGAACTCCGTCTCGACGGCGTCGCCGATCTCGACGTCGCCGGCGCGCTCGCCGATCGCCGCCGTCCCGTCATCGTCACCTGCCGGTCGGCCGCGGAGGGCGGCCGATTCGACGGCGCCGAGGAAACACGCCTCGGCTTCCTCGCCCAGGCGATTCGGCTCAACGCCGAGTACATCGACGTCGAGTGGCGCGCCGACCGCGCGGGCCTGCCATGGGGCAAGGTCACGCAAATCGTCCTGTCGCATCACGTCTTCGATGGCGTGCCGGCGGATCTGCGCGAGCGCGTCCGGGCGATGCGCGGCGAAATTGCCGACGTCGTCAAGGTGGCGGTGACGGCCACGTCGTTGCGCGATTGCATCAGCCTGCGCGACGCGGTGACGGGCCACGGCCGCCACATCGCGATCGCGATGGGGGAGCCGGGCTGGATCACGCGGACGCATCCGGCGCTGTTTGGATCGCAATGGAGCTACGCCGGCACGGCGGCGCCGGGTCAGATGAGCCCAATCGCGATCCGCGACTGCTATCGCGTCGACGAAACTACGGCCGCGACCGCGCTCTACGCGATTGCCGGCGCTCCGCTCGCGCACTCGGCATCACCGGCGATGCACAACGCGGCGTTCCGACACTTGAAGATCGACGCGGTCTTCGTGCCGCTCGAGAGCCCGGACGCCGCCGACTTCAACGACGCCGCCATGGCCTTCGGCGTGCGCGGCGCAAGCGTGACCGCACCGCTCAAGCAAGCGATTCTGCCGTTTGTCCAACTCCAGGATCGAGAAGCCGAGGACATCGGCACGATCAACACCCTGCGGCGCGTGGACGTCGGCTGGGAGGCGCGAAACTTCGACGCGGACGGCTTTCTGGCGCCGATCGAAGAACGCGGCTGGGACTTGTGGGGCAAACGCGCGGTCGTGCTCGGGGCCGGCGGCGCGGCGCGCACCGCCGCGTGGGTCCTCAGCCGCCAGGGTGCGGAAGTCGCGATTGCCGGCCGCGACCGCGGCCGTACTGCGGCGCTGGCCGAAGCGGTCGGGGTCCAGGCGACGGTCTGGCCGCCCGAAGGCGAATGGGATCTGCTCGTCAACGCGACGCCGGTCGGGACCTGGCCGGGTCACGAACACGCACCCATCTCATTGGCGGCCGTGAAGGCCGAGCGCGTCTACGACCTGGTTTACAACCCCGAGGACACCCGGCTCCTGCGCGAGGCGCGTGCCGCCGGCGCCGACACGATGGGCGGTCTCGACATGCTGCTCGCGCAGGCCGCGCGGCAATTCGAATGGTGGACGGGGCAGCCGGCGCCGATCGAGGTCATGCGCGGCGCCGCGATCGCCTTCCTCGCCGAGAGCAGCTCGGATCACGGCGACGACGACAACGAAGCCGACGACTGGGATTGGACGCATGAAGCAGACAACCTTTGAAGAATTCGTAGACCTGTCCCGGCGCGGGACGTTCGTGCCGGTGTGGCGGGAGATCATGGCGGATCTGCTGACTCCGGTGTCGGCGTTCCTGAAGATCGCGGAGCACTCCGATTACGCCTTTCTGCTCGAGAGCGTCGAAGGCGGCGAGCACGTCGGGCGCTACTCGTTCCTCGGCAAGGATCCGTTCCTGGTGCTGCGCGCCCGCGCCGGCAAGACGTCGATCGAGCAGGCCGGCGTCCGGTCCGATCGCGACGAGTCGTTCATCGATGTGCTTCGCGGGCTGATGACGGAGTTCCACGCCCCCTACGTGCCTGAATTGCCGCGCTTCACCGGCGGCGCGGTCGGCTACCTCGACTACGACACGGCGGAATGGTTCGAGCCGGCGGTCAAGCAGGACCGTCCGCTGCCCGATCGCGATCAGTCCGGCTTCATGGTGTTCGACACGGTCCTGGCGTTCGATCACGTCAAACACCGCATCATCGCGATCTCGAACGCGCGGCTGCGCGCCGGCGAGGATCTGCGGGCGCTCTACGATTTCGCCTGCGCCAAGATCGACTTCCTCGAAAAAGAACTCGACCGCAACCTCTCGCGCTCGTCGCGGACGTCGGCGGCGGCGCTCGACGTCACCGCCAACCAGACGCGTGAGGCCTTCGAGGCGTCGGTCAAGAAGATTCAGGACGACATCGCCGCCGGCGAGATTTACCAGGCGGTGCTGTCGCAGCGGTTCGAAGCGACCACCAGCGCGTCGCCGTTCGACGTCTACCGCGCGCTGCGCCACATCAATCCGTCGCCGTACATGTTCTTCATCCGCATGGGCCAGAGCGCCATCGTCGGCGCCTCGCCGGAGATGCTGGTCCGCGTCGAAGGCCGCCATGTCGAGACCCATCCGATTGCCGGGACGCGCCGCCGCGGCGCGACACCGGACGAAGATCAGCGCCTCGCCGAAGAGTTGCGCCGCAACGAGAAGGAACGCGCCGAGCACGTCATGCTCGTCGATCTCGGCCGCAACGACATCGGCCGGGTCGCGGAGGTCGGCAGCGTCCGCGTGCCGCAGTTCATGGCGCTCGAGCGCTTCTCGCATGTGATGCATCTCGTGTCGCGGGTCGAAGGCAAGCTCGCCGAAGACCGCGATCGGCTCGACGCCCTGGTGGCGACGTTCCCGGCCGGCACCCTCACCGGCGCGCCGAAGATTCGCGCGATGCAGATCGTCAGCGGCCTCGAGCCGACCCGCCGCGGCCTTTACGGCGGCGCGGTCGGCTATCTGGATTTTGCCGGCAACCTCGATTTCTGCATCGCCATCCGCACCATCGCGATGCAGGGCGGCCACGCCGACATTCAGGCCGGCGCCGGCATCGTCGCCGACTCGCATCCGGCCGCGGAATACGACGAGACCCGCGACAAGGCGCAGGCGCTGATTCAGGCGCTCGAAATGGCTGAACGAGGCATCTGACGTGGTGCTGCTGATCGATAACTACGACTCGTTCACCTGGAATCTGGCGCACCGGCTCGGCGAGCTGGGCGCCGAGGTGAAAGTCGTGCGCAACGACGCGATCAGCGTCGCGGCGATTGAGGCACTGGCGCCGGCGCGGATTGTGATTTCGCCCGGCCCCGGACGCCCGGAAACGGCGGGCGTGTCGATCGAGGCGCTGCGCCATTTCGCCGGCCGCGTGCCGCTGCTTGGTGTGTGTCTCGGCCACCAGGCGCTGTCGATTGCGTTTGGCGGCCGCGTCGAGCGCGCCACGGCGCCGATGCACGGCAAGACGTCGATGGTCGCGCATGAGAACACGCACGTCTTCGCCGGACTCGGCGCGGCGCCGTTCGAGGCGGGCCGCTACCACTCCTTGATTATTCCGCGTGATGCGCTGCCGAAGGACTTCGTCGTGTCGGCGTGGGTGGAGGATGACGGCACCGTGATGGGCATCCGCCACGAACGCTGGCCCGTGTTCGGCGTCCAGTTCCACCCCGAATCGGTGCTGACCCCGGCCGGACAGCGGGTCCTGCAAAACTTCCTGGAGGCGCGCTGATGTTCGCCCCGCTGCTGGAGGCCCTGCGCCGCCACGAGGATCTCACGAGCGATCAAGCCGCCGCCGCCATGGGCGCGATCATGGACGGCCAGGCGCAGCCGGCGCATATCGCCGGTCTGCTGATGGCCCTGGCCCTCAAGGGCGAGCGGCCGTCGGAGATGGTCGGGTTCGCGCGCGCGATGCGCCAGCGCGCAACGCCGCTCGGGCGATCCTTCGACGACGTGTTCGACACGTGCGGGACCGGCGGCGACGGTGCCCACACTTTCAACGTCTCGACCGCGGCGGCGATCGTGCTCGCCGGCACCGGCGTCCGCGTCGCCAAGCACGGCAATCGCGCGGTCTCGAGCCGGTGCGGCAGCGCGGACGTCTTCGAGGCGCTCGGTGTCGGGCTCGAAGCCGCCCCCGATCGCGTCGTCCGCGCGCTCGAGGAGGCGAACATCGCCTTTTTCTTTGCGCCGGTGTGGCATCCGTCGATGCGGCATGCGGGACCGACGCGTCGCGAACTCGGCGTGCGCACGGCGTTCAATCTCCTCGGGCCGCTGACGAACCCGGCGACGGCAAAGCGGCAACTCGTGGGCGTATCGCGGCCCGAGCACACCGAGCTTGTCGCCCGCGCGTTGGGCGCGCTCGGCGCCGAACGTGCCTGGGTCGTCCACGGCGCCGATGGACTCGACGAGCTCTCGACCACCGGCCACACCAAGGTCTCCGAACTGCAGCACGGCTCGGTCAACACGTTCTACATTCACCCCGTCGACGCAGGCGTGCCGACGGCGCGCGTCTCTGATCTCGCCGGCGGCTCGGCGGCCGATAACGCGGCGGCGATCGTTCGGGTGCTGGACGGGGAGGCCGG
>DASUGM010000257.1:0-3597 GCA_036274055.1 Vicinamibacterales bacterium
CGGCGGGCACGTTGATTGATACGCTCTGGCAGCTCGTGCGCGGCGCCTCGAAGGAGCCGCGGCCGACGTCGACCGAGGTCGGGCGCCGCTACGTCGACGTGCTCGCCGACAACTTCGGTCAGCCGGGTTTCCGCGAAGTGCTGCTCGCCGCGCACGACATTGACGCCCGCCGCGATCTCGTCGGCGCGGTGCTGCCCGCCCAGGCCCGCGCCGGCTTCGAGGCCAGGCGGGCGACCGGGGGTGTCCGCGAGGCGGAGACCCTCGATTTCACCGGGCCGTTGCGCGATCACGTCATCGATTTCGTTGTCGCCGGATTGCGCCTGCCGGTCGCGACCGAGCCGCATCCGCTGCAGTTTCCGGCCGAGAGTTTCTGGCGCGGCGAACGGCATCGGCTCTGCGATCGTCCGGAGCTGGCCGTGCGGTTGATCGACGAGCTCGCCGCGATCGGCGTCGAACAGGTGATTCTGGTCAGCGCCGCGCCGCCGGCGGCGACACCGCACGGGATGCGAATCCGCCCGGGCGCGATGCGGGCGCGCGTCGGCGAAGTGCTGCGCGCGGTCGAGACCGCGGCGTTGCAGGACGCGTGGACGGCGGCCTCCGGGCGGTTCTACGCCGGCTTCGTGATCCGCCCAGACCATAACCCGATTGGCCCGTTCGACTTCGGCGGCGCCTACGACGAGTCGTCCGACCGGCAGCGGACGATACGCGAGTTGATTCAACTCGGGTACGAAGATGCATATCGCCAGTTCATCGAAACCGTCGCCGCGACGGCATAATCCATCAGCGGGGGCCCGCACCCATGCATCCGGAAACTGACGTCATCCACCGCAGTGAAGGCGTCCGCGACGGCGCGACGCCGTTGACCACGCCGATCTACGCGACCAGCACGTTCGTGTTCGCCAGCGCGGCGGAGCTGGAGCAGTACCAGCAGGGCAAGACCAACAAGTACATCTACTCGCGCTACGCGAACCCAAGCGTGCAGTCGGTGGAGGAGAAACTGGCGGCGCTCGAGGGCGCCGAATCGGCGATGGTCACCTCGTCGGGCATGGCGGCCATCGCCACCGCGTTGTTCGGGCTGCTGCAGGCCGGCGACGAAGTGATCTGCAGCGCCGCGATTTACGGTGGCACGTTGCAGGTGATTACCAGGCTGCTCGAGAAGTTCGGCGTCACCGCCCGGTTCGCGTCGCTCGACGACCTCGCCAATCCGGATCGGATCCTCGGCGCGAAGACGAAGGTCGTCTGGTTCGAGTCGCCGATCAACCCGACGCTGCGCTGCGTCGATATCCGGAAGCTGGCGACCGCCAGCCGCGCCCGCGGCGTGGTCTCGATTCTCGACAGCACGTTCGCCAGCCCGATCAACCAGCGTCCGATCGCGCTCGGCGTCGATCTCGTCATGCACTCGGCGACGAAATATCTGAACGGCCACAGCGACGTCACCGCGGGCGCGCTGGCCGGCTCGCGCGCGATCATCGACGCCCTGCAGCCGGCGCGGAAACTCTTCGGCGGCGTGCTCGAGCCGGCGTCCGCGTACGCGCTGGCGCGCGGCATGAAGACGCTGGCCGTGCGCGTCGAACGCCACAACTCGAACGCGCAGGCCGTTGCCGAGTGGCTCGCCAGGGACGATCGCGTCAGCCGCGTGTTCTACCCCGGGTTGCCGGGCCACCCGGACCACGCCATCGCCAAGGCCCAGATGACCGGCTTCGGCGGCATGGTCACGTTCGAAGCACGCGGCGGATACGCCGCGGCGTGCCGTCTCTTCGATCGCCTCAAGGTGATTCAGCGCGCCGCCAGCCTCGGCGGCATCGAGAGCCTCTGCAGCCTGCCGGTGTTGACCTCGCAGTACGGATTCAACGACGCCCAGCTCGAAGCCGCGGGCGTGACCAGAGGCATGGCCAGACTCTCGATCGGATTGGAACATCCGGACGACTTGATCGCAGATCTCGATCAGGCCCTCGGCGTTGGTCACTAGGCGCGATTGCCGGGCGGCGCCAGTTGCGATTTGTAATCTGAAATTGGCGATTGCATTGGCGATTGGCGATTCGAGATCGCTACTTGGGTATTGGCTTGGTGCAGGAAACGCTGAGCTCAACCGCAATATGCGATGCGCGCGGCCTACTCTGATTTGACCGCCGCCTTCTTTTCGGCGTTGGGCTCGGCCGACAAGAACTGCTCGGCGAGTTCACCAATGCGCGCGGCAATGCCGACCGCCGAGAGGTCACCGAATTTGCCGCGGAATTGATCGAAGGGCACGACGGCCTTGGCCATGGCGCGGTGGCCGCCGGCGCTGCCGATGTCGCCGAAGTTGGCTTTGACGAACTCGCCGGCGTTGCGCGAATACCCGAGGTTGCGCACGCTGACGATCAGCTGGTTGCCGACGACGCCCGAGACCATCGTCCACTTGACGTCTTCGACCTGCAGGAAGAAGTCGGCGGTGTAGGGGATGAAGTCCTCGCGCGAGGTCTCGCCGAGAAACGCGGAGAACACCTGGTTGCGCAGCCGGCCGTTGGCCAGCGCGCGGGCGACGTGCTCGAGCCGCTCGAGGGTGATGTCGGCGCCTTCCATCTTGCGGATCAGCGCCGGGTCGGCGAGCGGATAGAGGAACGAGAACGCCTCGAGGTCGACGCGGTTGGTCTGGCGCGCGAAGAACAGCGTGTCCGACTTGATTGCGTAGAGCATCGCCGTCGCCGTGCGCTCGGAGATGTTGACGTCCACGGCGCGCAGGTGCTCGGTGAGGATCGTGCACGTCGACCCGTAATCAGCGCGAATGTCCTTGAAGACCGCCTGGTAGCCGGTCTGCTCGGGGTGATGATCGACGACGAGATCGACCCGCGGCAGCAGTCCGCCGAAGTAGTGCGGCTGGACATCGACCGTGGCGATGCGATCGAAGCCGGAGAGCTCCTCGGGGCGCACGGTTTCGACCGAGATGTCGAGCAGGTCGGCCATGCGCAGATTCTCCGGCCGGGTGATGCCCTGAATCGCTCCAATGATCGCGGTCGTCCGGGTCCGCCGCAGCACGTTGCGGAGCGCCAGGCCGGCGGCAAGCGCGTCGGGATCCGGCTCGTTGTGGAGCAGGATGAGGACCCGGGCGGCATCGGCAAAATAGCGCTGGTACTGCTGGACCCGGGCCCGCGTCAACGACCGGCTCAGTTCGGTGGTCAGCGACGTCGACAACAGGTCGGCCAGATCGAGGTGGGTGATCTCCGGCACCACCGCGCGCAGCTCGTCGGCGCTCTTTTTTGCCGGCGGTCCGTCAACGTGCAGGACGTAGACGAGCGTGCCGCCCGCGTCCCGAATCGCGGTGACGATCTTCTTCAGTCCCTTGCGGTCGTTGTCTTCGACGATGACGCAGGTGTTGGCGAAGAGGTCGGCGCGAAGATATGAATCGACCTTCCTGGGATCGGCGACAGTGCAGGACACGCCGTCGTCAACGAGACGACGAGCCAGCGGACGGCTCTCGACGAGGAACTCGATCTCGAACGTTCCGGATAGGACGCGGTGAAGCGTCCGAATGACCAGCTCGTCCTGGCAGACGGCCAGCGCGCGCACAGGAACGAATTATAGGGGACGGGGGTCGATTGTGGGAAAGTCCCGGACCTC
>DASUGM010000258.1:0-30044 GCA_036274055.1 Vicinamibacterales bacterium
CGACGTTCATCCGGCCGTTGCCGTTCGTCGATGAGAGCCGGCTGGTTTCGATCTTCTCGCTGCCGCCTGGATCGCAGAGCACGAACGGCGGTGCTCCGCTCTCTTCCAGCGCGTTCGTGCGGATGCGCGAGCGTCTGCGCACTGTCGAGAGTGTCGCGGGATTCTGGCCGCGCGATCGCACGTTGCTCGTCAACGGCGCGGGGGAGTTGATCGCCACCGCGGGTGTCTCGCCCGACTACTTTCAGGTGCTCGGCGTCGGGCTCGCGGCCGGCCGAAGGTTCACCGCCGACGAAGACGTGGCCGCGGCCCGTCTAGCGGTCGTCAGCAGCGCGTTCGCGGCCGCGACCCTCGGCAGTGGGACGCCGATCGGCGCGCGTCTGGTGATCGATGGCGAGACCTTCGAGGTCGTCGGCCTGTTGCCGGCAATTCGCGAAGGCACGTTCGTCGGCGCCCAGGTCTACACGCCGCTGGGCATTCATCGCGGCAACGAGCCGGTACCGGCGTCGACGATCGTGCAGGCGGTCGCGCGGCTCCGGCCGGACAGCACGCCGGCGCAGGCGCGATCGGAAGTCACCGCGGTGATGCGAACGATCGTCGACGAACTCCCGGCGACGTTGTCGGGATGGTCGGCCGGTGCGGTGTCGATGCGCGAAGGTCTATTCGGGGATTCGCGGCCGGCCCTGACCGTGCTGTTCCTGGCGGTGTGCCTGCTGACCGCCATCGCCTGCGCCAATCTCGCGAACGTCACGCTGGCCGAGATGAGCAGCCGCCGGGACGAGATCACGCTGCGCACGGCGCTGGGCGCTCGACGCGCGGAACTCGTGCGTCTGATTGCCACGGAGCATGTGCTGCTATCCCTGGCCGGCGGCGCGCTGGGCCTCCTCGTTGCGCGGATTGCGCTGCCGGCGATTCTCGCGCTCGACGCCGATGCGGCCGCTTCGCTTGGCGACGTCACGATCGACTGGCGCGTCCAGGCCGGCGCGTTCGCGCTCGCACTGGTCGTCAGCGTGATCTCGGGAGTGCTGCCGGCGCTCAACGCCACGCGCGGCGACCTCGCCCGCGGACTCGCGCACGCGAGCCGGCGGGTGACATTGTCGAAACGGCAGGCGCGAACTCGCGGCTGGCTCGTCTCGGCCGAGACGATGATCGCCACCGTCCTGCTCGTGACCGGCGCGCTGCTGCTCACGGCGTTTTCAAGAACGGCCGCGGTCGCGCCGGGATTCGATCCGACCCATGTGATCGCCGCTCAGGTCAGATTGCCGATTGGCACCTACCCGAGTCACGCGCATCGCGCGACGTTCGTGAGCCGGGTCGTCGCCGAGATCCGCGCGGTGCCCGGCGTGGTCACGGCGAGCGCGGCCTTCAACACGTTTCGACCGGGCGGGGGGCACTTCACGACGATCGTGATCGACGGCCGGCCGACGCCGGATGGACAGCCACGCACCGTGCAGTTTCGTCGCGCCAGCCCTGGCTATTTCGAGACGATGAAGATCGCGACGCTGCGCGGACGGGCCTTCGAGGATTCGGACACCGCCGCCTCGATGCCGGTCGTCGTCGTGAGCCGGCAGCTCAGCGACACGGTCTGGCCGGGAGAGGATCCCATCGGCCGTCGTCTCGCGCGCGGATCGGATCCGACCCGCCCGATGACCGTCATCGGCGTCGTCGACGACGTTCGCGATCGCGGCCTGGATCTGCCGACCGCGCCGACGATCTATCTGGCCTATTCCCAGAACACGAATCCGGCGGCGCCGATCAGCCTGATCGCCCGCACGACCGCCGATCCGGCGACCTACCGCCGCGCCATTGGCGAGGCGCTTCACCGCGTCGATCCGGCGCTTCCACTTTCGGGCATCACGACGCTCGAGTCGTTTCTTTCCAGCTCGTTGGGGCCCGGACGATTCAGAAGCGTGTTACTGCTCGCGTTCGCGGCGCTCGGCCTCGTCCTGGCGCTGATCGGGATCTACGGCGTGACGTCACGCGGCGTGATCGAACGGACGCGAGAACTCGGGATCCGGTTGGCGCTCGGCAGCGGCCGGGCTCGGTTGTGGCGTCTCGTCTTGAGGCAGTCGCTCGGCGCTGTCGGCACCGGCTTCGCGATCGGCGTGCCGGCGTCGATCATCGCCGGCATGCTGATCTCTCGATCGGTGCCGGGAACATCGCTCGCCGATTTGTGGGTCGCGGTTCCGGCAGGGTTCGTGTTGGCACTAGCCGGCAGCCTCGCGGCCGCGTTGCCGACGCTGCGCGCGATCCGAATCGATCCGGTGATCGCGCTGCGCGGCGAGTGAGACTCACTCACGGACGAGCGACAAGGTTGTAATTGTTCATCGCCGGGCGCGACACCGCTATGGCCCTGAGCCTCCCGGGCCGATACTAGGGATAGCGACGATTTCCGCGAAACGTCGCCGGACCTCGCTCCCCGCGGAGTTGCCAAATGTGTGTTCGAACGCTTTTAGTTGCGTGCCTGGCCCTGCTTTCGCCGTTCGCTGTCGGCGATGATGCGGCGACGGGTTTTCAGAAGCTGACGCCGACGGCGGTCGCGTCCGGCTCGATCGAGCTGCCGATGGAGCTGCTGGCGAGCCGGCCGCTGGTTCGCGTCAAGATCAATGGCCAGGGCCCGTTTGCGTTTCTGCTCGATCCGGAAGCGACGCAAACCCTGATCGACGCGCGGCTGATCGAGACGTTGAAGATCGTGCCGCTCAAGAACGCCGACGGATCGGTCGAGCGGCGCGTGGATCTCGAAGTCGGACCCAGCAAGCTGGAGAACGTCGCGTTCGAACAGCGCGATCTCAGCCGCGTCGTTCCCGAGCTGGGGCTGTCGGGGCAGCCGCGCGGCGTCCTCGCTTTGAACGTGTGGCCCGACCAGATGGTGACGATCGACTACACACGATGGCGGGTGACGATCGAGCCCGGCGCGCTGTCCGAGCCGAACGGGAAAGACATCTTCGCGCTCGGTGCTTCGTCGCCGGAGCTGTTCGTCGCGATCTCGATCGGCGAACGCACGTTCCGCTGCCACGTCGATCCGATGTTTCCCGGCGGGCTGCTGCTGCCTGCCGACAGCATCCTGGAATTCCCACTGGTCGAAAAGGCACGCGACAACGGTTCGGTGACTACCCGTCGTGGGCTCATCCCGATTCGGCTCGCGACGCTCGAAACCGATGCCAGCCTGGGGGCTTTCACCTTCAAGGCCCCGCAAGTGCAGTTCGGCGGTTCGAGCACCGACGCGATTCTGGGATGGCAGTGGCTCTCGGACTTTACGATCAGCTACGACGTCGCCCACGGGCGAGCGCGTCTGGATCAGCCGCCGCGCCGATCGTCAGCGCGCTGACGAGCCGCGCCGTCCGTTTCAGCGAGCGGCGCCGAAACAGAACAGCGCGCTGCGCGTTCGCACGTAGAGCCGCCCCTCGCTCAACGCGGGAGTGGCGTGGAGATCTTCGCCGAGATCGTTGACCCCAAGCACCTCCCACTGCCCGCCCGCGCGGAGCACCGTGATCTTGCCGTCGGTGTTCGCCAGAAACACTTTGCCGTCGGCGGCCACGGGCGACGCGTAGTACTCGCCGATCGCGCCTGCGCTGCGGCCTTCCTTGATCAGCCGCCCGGTCTCCGCGTCGAGCGATGTGATGATCCCGCCGTCCTTCACCATATAGAAGATCTGCTGGTAGAGCAGCGGCGCCGGGATGTACGGAATGTTCCTCTGAAAGCGCCAGGTAATCGCCGCGGGTTCGAGCTTGCCGCTCGCGTTGCCGGGGCGGACCGCGACGGCGCCTGATTCACCGACGTACTGCATGCTCGCGGCGTTCCACTCGTCGGTGACGATGAAGCGATCGCTGTTGGCGTCAACCCAGCCGAAATGCTCGCCGTACTCCTTGTCACCGCGGAATTCCTCGAGCGACAGCCGACCGTCCTTGTCCTTGTCGTACTGCGCCAGCACGGATGCGAATGCCGGCAACGCCGGTCCCGCGGTGCCCTGAGACGACATCAGGATGCGGTCGCCGCTGATGAGCGCCGTGCCGAGCCCGTCGCCGGCGCCGACATGCGCCCACCATCGCTGGGCGCCGGACGAAAGGTCGTAGGCATCCAGGCGCGTCGAGCCCAGCACGATCACGTCGGTGCGGTTCGGAGTGGGCCGAAACACAATCGGGGTGGCCCACCCGATTCTCATGCCGGGCCGTTCGGTCCGCCACTGCTGCCGTCCGGTCGCGCGATCGAGCGCGATCACGAATGCATTCGACTGCTGATCGCAAACGAGCACGACCAGGCCGCCGGCGATGATCGGCGATCCAGCCATCCCGTAGAAGTTCTTGAACGGTCCGAGCCGAGAGGTCCAGCGCGGCTGTCCGTCGGCGCTGTACGACACCAGTCCGAAGTCCGGGAAGAACGCGACGACACCGCTGTCGTCGGCGGCGGGGGTCGGTGACGCCGGATCGTTGGCTTTGTAGGCGTCCGACACGCGATCGCGCTTCACCTCACGGCGCCACAGCTGCCTGCCGGTGCGCTTGTCGAGGCACATCGTGATCAGCCGGTCGCCGTCGCTGGCCGTGAGGTAGATGCGCGTGCCAATCACGACCGGCGATGACTGGCCGTAGGGCACGGCCATCTTCCAGGCGACGTTCTTCGTCGGCGAGAACTCGACCGGATATCCCGTGGCGGTGTCGATGCCGGAGCCGTTCGGCCCGCGGAACTGCGTCCACTGCGCGTCGATGCGGGCGGCCGCGGCGAAGAGTACAAATGAGATCAGGATGAAGAGGCGGGCTCGAGTCATATGGGCTGGGGGCAGACGTGAGTATATGGTCCGCCGGTGCGATCTACTCCGCATTACTCCACCCATGAGTACCCGTGAGTAGCATCAGCACTCTGTCGCGCCGGCGCCCTGCCAGCCTGCTTGCGCTTCCGGAACGGCGGCCCGGCGACGCGCTCGGCCGCCCTCTCCTGCAGCGCGCGGCGCAGCGCGACGCGCGCCCGCGAGAGTCTCGACATCACGGTGCCGATCGGAATCCCGATGACCTCGGACAACTCCGAATAGGACAGTCCCTCGAGTTCGCGCAGCACGAGCACTTGATGAAGAGGATCGGCCAGGCGACTCATCGCCCGCGCGATCGCGTTGGCGTCGTCTGTCTGGCGCAGCAACGCCTCGGGATCCTTCTGCGGGCGGGAGAAGCTGTGATGCTCCTCGTCGAACGGACTGGTCGGCGCCTGGAAGCCGCGGCGCCAGCCGTAACACGCGTTGCGGACGATGCGGAGGAACCAGGCGCGTCCATCGCCGCCACTGAACGTCCGGAAGTATCGCAACGCCCGCAGGGACGCTTCCTGCACGGCATCCTCGGCATCGCGTTGGTCGCGCATCAGACGGCGCGCCAGCCGCCGGGCGGCGTCGAGATGCGGCAGGACGACGGCGTCGAAACACTCGCTGCGGACCGATGTCGAGGCCGGCGAGCCGGTTGTCATCCGGCCAGTGTGTGGCGCGCCGGCGGATGCGGCCACCGACAGCACCCGTACAGCGCCCGTACGATGGCCGTACAGGATGTATAAGATCGCTCGATCATGAAGGCCGGCCCTCCGAGGTCGTTCAGCTCCCACTTGAAATCGCTGCGCGAGGCGGCGGGCTATACACAGGAGGAGTTAGCGACGATTGCCGGCCTGTCGGTGCATGCGGTGAGCGCGCTCGAGCGCGGCACCCGGCGGCGGCCCCAGGTCGAAACCGTGCGCGCGTTGTCGGCGGCTCTGGATCTCAGCGGCCAGATCCGCGACACGCTGCTGGGCAGCGCGCGTTCGCCGCTCACCGGCGCGGCGGTCGACGAATTGAGTGATACGTCGCTGCCGGTGACGTTGACCGCTCTTCTCGGCCGTGACGCCGACGTGAAGATGTTACGGCGCTGGCTCAAAGATCCCACCGCGCGCCTGATCACGCTGACCGGACCGGGCGGCGCCGGCAAGACGCGGCTGGCGGTGGAAGTCGCCCGCGGCATGGCCGCCGAGGGCGCGAGCCGCGTGGTGTTCGTGCCGCTTGCCGCGATTCGCAATCCGCAGTTCGTCGCGCCGGCGATCGCGGAAGCACTCGGACTGGCCGACGTCACCACGCTCGATTTGCCGAGACGCATCCGCGTCGCGTGCGGCGATCACCCGACGCTGCTGGTCGTCGACAACCTCGAGCATGTGCTGGACGCTGCGCCGCTCATGACCGACCTGCTGTCGTCGGCCGCGTTGCTGCGCGTCCTCGCCACCAGCCGGGCACCTCTTCGCGTGCACGGCGAGCGCGAATATGCGGTCGGGCCTCTCGCGCTGGCAACGCGCTCGAAGATGATGTCGCCGGCGGCGCTCGCACGTTCTCCAGCCGTGCGTCTGTTCATCGAGCGCGTCCGCGACGTGCAGCCAGGCTTTCGCCTCAACTCCGGCAACACCGCGACAGTCGCGGCAATCTGTCAGAAGCTCGATGCGCTGCCGCTCGCCCTCGAACTGGCGGCGCCGTGGCTCAAGGTGCTGACCGCCGAAGAACTGCTCCAACGCCTCGGTCAGGACATCCTGTTCTCCGCGGTCGGCCGCCGCGATCTCCCCGAGCGCCAGCAGACGATGAATGCCACCGTGGCCTGGAGCTACCAGTTGCTCGCCCCCGACGAACAAGGCGTGTTCCGCCGCCTCGCCGCGCTGCCGGGTCGATTTCCGATCGAGGCGGCCGCCGCGGTCCTGGCCGGCAGCGACTCTTCGGCCGCGACGAGCGAGGCGGCGCTTCGCGCCGTCGCCGGTCTGATCGACAAGAGTCTTCTGATCCGAGCCGAGACCTCGGTGTCGACTCGTCCGCTCTACCAGATGCTCGAGACGGTACGGGCGTTCGCGGCGCACGCGCTCAGCGCCGCGGGCGAGCGTGACGAGGCGCTGGCGGGTCTGGCGCGTTACTGCACGGGCGAAGCGTCACTCGCCGAAGCCGGTCTGGTCGGCCCCGCGCAGGCAGAATGGCTGCATCGCGTCCGTGACGATCTCGAGAGCTATCGCGTCGCCCTGACCTGGCTGATCGAGCGCGGCCGTCCCGGCGACGCGGCCGGCATCGCCGCCGGGCTCATGCAGTTCTGGATGATCCGCGGCGGCGCCGCCGAGGGCCTTCAGTGGTACGAACAGATTCTGCGTCTGCCGTCGCTCCCACCGGTGCTCGAGGCGAAGGCCCTGGTCGGCGCCGCGATGATGATGTACTCGCTTGGAGAACTCGGCCGCGCGCGCACCGGACTGACGCGCGCCCTCGCGCTCGCCGCCGACGCCGGTGACGCCGAAATCGTCGCGCAGGCCGAGCACCTGTTCGGACACATCGAACACGCCGTCGGCAACATTGGCGTGGCGCGCGACCGGTTCACGCGGAGCGTTGAGGGGTTCCGCGCACTCGGGATCACGTGGGGCGTGGGGAATTCGCTGAACGGGCTGGCGAAGGTGGCCTTGGCGATGGGCGACGCCGACGAGGCGGAACGCCTGCTCGATCAGGCCGCCTCCGTGCTGCGGCAGTGTCCATGGTTCCTGGCCCTGGCGTTGTATCGCCGCGCCGTTCTCGAACTGCTCCGTGGCCACGCCGACGAGGCGATCGCGCTGGTGCGCGAGAGTCTCACGCTCTACCGGCAGCTTCAGGACAAGTACGCGATCGTCTACGTGATGGTCCCGCTCGCTGCCGCGGCGGTCCTCAAGGGCGACGACCTGTGGGCGGCGAGGATTCTGGGCGCCCGGGACGCGGTGACGGAACGCACCGGCGCCACGATCGCTGACCGCTGGGTGCACGCGCTTGGCGAACAGGCGGAATGGGAAGTGCGCGGACGCCTCGGCCCCGATCGATGGGCGAGGGCGCACGCGGCGGGACGAGTGACGTCGATCGACGCCTGGATCAGGGATATCAACGCCGTCCTGCGTCGATCGGCCGCTGCGGTGTGAGCGGGTCAAACACGGGTCAGACCCCGAGGGGTCTGACCCGTGTTTGACCCTCTTCTTGTCCGCGGCCGGGTCCGGTCAACTCGTGTTCGCGCTGGCGCAGGCGATCGACTTCCTCTCTCGACAGCGTGTAGGCGCGGCGCTGATACGTAACCAGATCCCGCGCGGCAAAGGACTTGCGCATCAACCCGCGCAGCGGATGGCGTGACTCGGCGAGCAGCACGTGCCCAATCTCGTGCGCGAGCACGCGCCCGAGCGCGCGGCCGATGTCGGCCGGACCGGCTTGCGTCTGACCGGCCAGCGTGAACAGGCCGATTGCCGGAGATGAACCGATCAGCTCTTCTGTGGCGTCGTAGTCGAGAACGATTGCGGCGCAGTCGATCGTGCCGGACACCAGTTGTGTGCTGCCGAGCACAATCGTTCGCGGTGCCTTCCCGGCTGGCGTCGGCTGATATTCGACGCGGACGTCGAACGACGCGTGAACGGGCGAGCATCGGCTCTCTTCCCCGGTCGTCGACCACTGAATCCGCACACCATAGGGTTGCCAGAGCGCCGCTGCCTCGCTCCGCAGCGACTGCTCCGCGAGCGGAGAGAGATCGTGCCCCGCAACCTTCAGATCGACATCGACGCAGATGTCAGCGGCGGCCTCGCCCGCGGCCACCAGGACGCACAGAACGGCCCCTGCCGCCCGCCACAACAGACTCGATACAGCCACGGGTGAGTCCCTCTCCTCGTGATCGACTTAATTCCCGCCGGTCTCGAGTTATTCCCGGGACTCGAACGAACTAAGCTCTTGTGGTCATGAGAGTCATCGCATTCTGGTTCTGCCTCGTCGGGCTCGTGCCCATCCAGACGTCGTTGCGTGAACTTGGAGTTCAGACCGAGACCCCTGAGAAGTTTTCCATGCGCGTCATCACCAGTGGCCTGTGGGATCCCTGGGAAATATTGATCGGGCCCGATGGACGACTGTGGGTGACCGTTCGATCCGCGCACACCATCCTCAGGATCGACCCGGCCACCGGCACGACGACGACGCTCGCGACGGTCACCGATGCGCATCACTCCGACACTCAGGACGGCCTGCTGGGCCTGGCGCTCCACCCGGGGTTCATGAGAAGCCGCGGCCTCGACTTCGCGTACGTGTCGTTCATCTACGACATCGATCCGGGGCCGGCGGTCTCCCGCCGGATGAAACTGCGCCGCTACACGTTCGATGCGGCCACCGGCACGCTCGGGAAAGGCGTCGACCTGCTGTCAGATCTGCCATCCAGCAGCGATCATTCCGGTGGACGGCTCGCGATCAGTCCGGATCTGAAACTGATTCTGACGCTGGGTGATCTGGCGGCAAACCAGCTGGGACATCAGTGCGATCTGAACCACGCTCAGGATCTGCCGACGGCTGACCAAGTCGCGGCAAAGAACTGGACGGCCTATCAGGGCAAGATCCTGCGGATCAATCTCGATGGGTCGATTCCAGCCGACAACCCTGTCCTAGCCGGGACGCGAAGCCACGTATTTTCGTACGGCCATCGGAATCCGCAAGGGCTGGCATTCGGACCGCGCGGCGATCTCTACGCGTCTGAGCATGGCCCGAGCACCGACGACGAACTGAATCTGATCAAGAGCGGCAAGAACTACGGCTGGCCGCACATCGCCGGCGATCGGGACGACCGAAGCTACGTGTACGCCAATTGGTCCGCCTCTTCGCCGGCGCCGTGCGCTTCGCTGAACCCCAATTCGGCGTCAACGCCCTCGTCCGTTCCGCAGCAGAAGGAAACCGATTGGAGCCATCCGGACTTCGTGGCGCCCTTGCGAACGTTTTTTACCGTCGGGCCCGAATACCCGTTCAGCCAGGGCAATGCCGTGATTGCCCCTTCCGGTATTGACGTCTACAGCTCGACAGCGATTCCCGGTTGGGCGGACTCGGTGCTGATGACGAGCCTGCTGCGAAGCACGATCTTGCGGGTCAAGCTCGACCAGACTGGTCAGGCGGCGGTTGGCCCTTCGCTGGCGTACTTTCAGACCCAGAACCGCTACCGCGATGTAGCGATCAGCCCCGACGGCCGCACGATTTACGTCTCGGTCGACAACTATCCGCCGAAGGACAATCCCGGCTCGATTCTCGCGTTTTCCTATCAAGGGGCGAAATAGTGCGCGCGCACCCAGCCCTCGAAACGATCGCACATCGCCGTTTCGCCGGCGCTGGAGTCCGCGAGCAGCTCGCTGCCGTGCACGATGCGGATGTGTGCGTCGAGGGACTCGGGCACCTGGTCGGGATAGGTCCGCGCGGCAGCGTCGCGCATTGACGCCTCGGCGCGCGCGACGGCTTCGTCCGCCGACGCGTTGCATTCCTCCGCCAGGTGCCGCGCGGAGAAGCCGTCGCCGGTCAGGCTGCGCAGCATGCGGTCGTGATCGACGCTGTTGCCCGGTTCCCAGTAGTGCTCGGTGAGCGCCGGGCCGATGGCGGGGTTGTCGGCGAGAAAGCCGAACTCGCGCAGAAAGTGCGCCCGCGTCTGTGAGACCGCCATGTAGGCGAGCAGATACCCTTGATACGACGCCGCCGATTCCTGGTTGAGCAGGTGCGGAATCGCCAGCAGCGGCCGCGGACTTTCGATCCCGAGCACCTGCATTTCGGTCTCGCGGGCGAGCGCCAGCACGCGCTCGGCCGTCAAGTCGCCGTCGGCCATCTGGTAGAGCGCCGATTCGAAGTACGGAACGACGGCGATCGAGCGCGCGTCGAACGCGCGCATCGGTTGACCGCTGGCGATGCGCTCGAGGATCAGCGCACGCGGAATGGCGGCGCCTTCCGGCGTCGCCGCGTAGCGCATCATCCAGTCGGCGTCGGTCACGAGTTGATCGCAGAACATCGACTGGGTTTCGGCGTAAGCCATCGATGTCGGCGGGTACTCCTGGGAGAAGCAGGGCGAGTTCTGGGTCACGTTGGCGAAATGGGCGGCGTGGCCGCCTTCGTGAAACAGCGTGTTGATGGCGCGGATGCCGCTGCCGACCTGATCTGGCTTGGCCTCGGACGTGAAGTTGATGGCGGCAGGCACCCAGCGGCCGTCCTCAGTGATCCAGCTCGGAATCGGGCCGTGACAGAAGCCGTTCTGGTGTTTGCCCGGCCGCTCGAGCAGATCGAGCTGCATGGTCGCGCCGCGGAACTGAATGCCGAGCCGTCGAAAGCTGTCGATCCAGCGCCGGAGCGCGAGGCCGAAGGGCATGTAGGCGTCGAGCCGGCGGACGACATCGCCGGAGGCGTGGAAGCGCAGGTTCCAGGGCGCGGTCGCGTCGCTGCCGTGGCGCGCGCGCAGGTCGGCGAGCGCGCGCCGGTTGGCGGCGTCGGTGTGGCGGACGAAGTCGTCGAGCAGCCGCATCAGCGCGGCGGTCGTCATCCGCTCGTTCTTCTGCAGCTTCATCTCGAAGTAGTTCTCGAACCCGAGTGCGCGGGCGAAGCGATTGCGCATCGCGACGAGCTCGAGGAAACCGTGATCGAGCACCCAGCGTTCGATCGCGCGAAACGCGTCGAAGGAACTCCGGCGGCGTTCTTCGATTCGGTTGGTAGAGATGTTGGTGGCGAGCATCGGCAGCGACGCAACCTCCCACTCGCCCTGGTCGTTGAGGTGGCGCGGCTCGTGGGCCCGCTTCTGTTCGAACAGCGTCGCCTCGGCGTCGACGATGTCGCGCATCAGCGAGCGGCCGTCGTTGCTGTCGATGATGTTGGCCTCGAAGAGCGCCAACCAGCCGCTCAGCCCGTGCAGCAGCGCATCGCGTTCGGGACCCGGCGGCGCGGCGCGGACCACGGCGAGCTCCTCGCGCGTCCGGGTCAGCTTGGCCGGATCGCCGATGAACTCCTTGTAGGCGCTTTCTGCGCGAACGAAGCCCTCCTGGTCGTCGCTGGTGGCCATGTACGTGGCCCAGAAGAGATCTTCCTTGGTCTTGTGGACCGCCAGGTAGGCGTGGTTCAGGAAGTCGAAGTATTCGCGAGCGGACTGCATAGGGGCGATCGTATCAACGCCGCGGCCTGAGCCGCCGCGCGTGGTCTCGACGCATCCCCGGGTATGAGCACACGAAACCACGCCACCCTGGTTCTGATCGGTCTTCTCCTTGCTCTACCCACCGCGGCCGCGGCGCAATCCTCGCCCGCGCCGCCGCGCGTGTCGTTCGGTGCGGGCATCGGCGTTGCAGTGCCCGCTTACGAAGACATGAACGCCACGCCCCCGGCCTGGGAGGCCGATGTGCGCCTGGCGCTCACGAAGCACCTGCTCTTCGAAGGCGTCATCGGCGAATGGCGCCACTCAGAGACTCATGTCTCTCACAACCTGCCGGCGAGTGGCGGCGTGATTGGTCGCCTCGAGGAGACGACGACGCGCCGGGAGCGCACGATGCAGGCGAATCTGCTGGCCACCGGCACGCAGGGGCGCGTTCGTTTCAGCGGCGGCGGTGGAATTGGGTTCCTTCAGTACCACCGGCAGTTCCGGCAGGAACTGACGGAATGCTCGCCGCAGGTCAGCTGTGGTGCCCACGAATCGCCCTTCTCCAGCAGCAGCACGACCGTGCAGGGCGTCGGCGGCATCGACGTGCGCCTCGTCGGCGGACTCGCCGCCTACGGACAGGTTCGACTCACCATCCCGGTGCCCGATCCGAGCGGCGGTGGCGTCCGGTTCATGACCGGCGTGCGTTGGGGCTTCGGGAAGTAGGACGCCGCTCCGGCACGATCGTCTCGCCGCGTGCGAGCATCGCGACCAGGTCGGCGATCTTCTTCGCCCGTCCGGCCGGCGTCTTCATGTTGTTGGTGCGGAACGCCAGCGCGAACAGGTTCATCTTGCCGAGCGTGCGGTATTTCGCGAGCGCGCGTGGATTTGCGGCGATGGCGGCGCGAAGATCATCAGGAATCGATGCCTCGCTGGTGCCGCGAATCGGTGCGTAGGCCGCCGCCCAGCGGCCGTCGGCCTTCGCGGCATCCACTTCTTTCTGTCCGCGGGGCGTCATCAGCCCCGCGGCGGTCAGCCGCGCGACGTGGTCGCGATTGATCTGGCTCCACATGCTGCGCGGCCGTCGCGGCGTATAGCGCTGCAGGAACGACGTCGCGTCGAGCGACTTGCGGATCGCATCGATCCAGCCCCAGCACAGCGCGACGTCGAGCGCCTCGGCCGTCGTCACTGACGGCAGGCCCGACCCCTTCTTGTGCACCTTCAGCCAGATTTCCGTCTCGCGCGCGTGATTCGCTTTCATCCACGCCGCGAATGCGGCCTGGTCGCGAAAACTCCTGATCTTCTTCGGGTTGGGAACGACAGGCGCCATGATGTTGCTACGGTTTTATCGCCGTTGCGTAGACGACGTTGGTCTCGATCTCCTCGATGCCGCGGTCGCGAACACCGGCGTCATTGATGGCCCGCAGCTTCGCCCGTTCCTGGGCCGACAGCTGCTCCACGGTCCCGCGATAGCCGGTGCCCATCACGACGCACCACCAATCGTCGGCGGTAGCGATCGGATGACGTCCAGCTTCGGCCTCCGCGGACGCGTCGATGCCCGCCGTCGCGAGCATCGCGATGACCGCTTCGGGCTCGGTGATGCGATCCCATGGATTGAAGCCCTTGTAGAGCTCCGGCCTGAGCTCTCGGACCGCGTCCCAGAACAGCGTGTTGCCCGGTTCGAAGAGTCGCGGACCCCACGTCGTGATCGCGAGACGCCCGCCGGGTGTGACGAGCCGCCACAAGGCCCGCGCCGCCGCCGTCATGTCGGGTACCTGAAAAATGCCGAAGACGCAGATGACGGCGTCGAATTGCGCGCCCGGCAACTGCAGATCGAGCATGTCGCCGGTGCGGAACTCGAGGTTGGCAAGATGCTCCGCCGCGGCTTTGGCGCGCGCCAGCTCGAGCAAGTGCTCGGCGAGATCGACGCCGACCACCGATCCGCCGGCGCCGACCTGCCTGGCCGCCGGCAGCGCCGAGGCGCCGCTGCCGCAACAGACGTCGAGCACGCGCGCGCCCTTCGGCAGGTCCAGCCGCGCCACCGTCCGGCTGCCGTAACGCTGCCAGAAAGTATTGGCCGCGGCGTCGTAGCTGTCGGCGGCCGCGTTGTAGGCGGCAGCGGCCCGGGTCTTCATGTCGGCGGGCGTCGTCATGGCGTGTGACCGCTCGGATTCTACGTCCGAGCGGGAACAGACGATAATGGCGCGCCGTGTCGATCCCCAGACTGTTCGAGCAGCAGGCGCGCGCGCACGGCGAGCGTGTCGCCATCCACTGCGACCGCGGCTCGACCACCTACGCCGATCTCAATCGGACGGCGAACGCGCTGGCCCGGCGGATTCTTGGGCGCCAGGGCGCCGGTGCCGAACCGACAGCGCTGCTCTTCGCGCACGGTGCGGAGATCGTTGCCGCGATGCTCGCGGTGTTGAAGGCAGGCAAGTTCTACGTCGTCCTCGATGCGAGCTACCCGCGCGAGCGCCTGCGACAATTGCTTTCGGACTCGGGCGCGACCCTGATCGTGAGCGGCGCCGATCATCTCGATCTCGCCGTTGAACTCGCGGGCGATGCCGCCGGCGTCCTTGATTGCACCCACCGCGGCGACGAGCGAGACGACGACATTCGCGAAATCGATCCGCTGCCTGACGACCTGGCGATGATCATCTACACCTCGGGCTCGACTGGCAGGCCGAAGGGGGTGATGCACACGCACGCGACCGTGCTGGCCGACATCAGGAACGTCAGCCGCGAGCTGAGCATCACCGAGCACGACCGCTGGCTGTGGCAGACGTCGGTGGCGTTCGGCGGCTCGGCCCGGACCCTGTTCGGCGCGCTGCTGAACGGATCGGCGATCTACCCGTTCGACAGCAAGAAGAAGGGATTCGCGCCGCTGCCGGACTGGCTGCAGCGCCACGAAATCACGATCTTCCGGACGGTGCCGACGGCGTTTCGCAACTTCATGGCGACCTTGCCCGGCGGGCTGACGTTTGCCGCGGTCCGCATCGTGTCGATGGGCGGCGAGCCGCTGTTCCGGCCCGACGTCGAGGCGTTCAACCGGCACTTCCCGCCGCACTGCGTGCTGGTCCATCCCTTCGGACCGACAGAGACGATGCTCGTGTGCTGGACGGTGCTGCGCCATGGGCAACAGATTCCCGGCGCCAAGGTTCCAATCGGCTTCACGCTCGACGGCAAGCGCGTGCTGCTGCTCGACGAGTCGAGGCGACCGGTGGAGGATGGCGAGATCGGCGAGATCGCGGTGGTAAGCCGCGATCTTTCTCCGGGCTACTGGCGCGATGTGGAGCAGACCCGTGCCGTGTTCCTCGACGATGAACACGGCCGCGGCGAGCGCATCTACCTGACCGGCGATCTCGGCATGCGATCGAGCGACGGCACTCTGACGCATCTTGGCCGCCGCGATCACCAGGTCAAGATCCGCGGCTTCCGGATCGAAGTGGCGGAAATCGAGACGGCGCTGCGCGAGATCGATGGCATCGAGGACGTGGTCGTCGTCGGTCGGGCCAGTCCTTCCGGCGACATGCGGCTGGTCGCGTACTTCGTTCCGGCGACCAGTCCGGCGATTGCGGTGACGCAGCTGCGCGAGGCGCTGGCGCGACGTCTGCCGGACTACATGATTCCTTCCATCTTCACGGCCCTGGATGCGTTGCCGCAGACAGCGACGGGCAAGACCGATCGGCTGCGGTTGCCTCCCGCCGACCGGGCCAGACCCGAGATGTCGGTGCCGTTCACGCCCTGGACCTCGGACATCGAGGCAGCGCTGACGCGGATCTGGGCGGACGTGCTCGGGCTCGATCGACTTGGCATTCACGACAACCTGTTCGAACTGGGCGGCGATTCCCTGATGGCCACGCGCATCGTCGCGCGCGTCAAGACGGCGTTTCAGGTCGACCTGCCGTTGCGGGCGCTATTCGACAGTCCGACCGTGGCGCAGACTGCGAACCTCATCAGCCGGATGGAAAGCGCGCGTTGACGATACGCGCCAAAGGCCGGCTCGGCCCAGGGCTGGTGTTCTTCTTTACCGCGCTCGGGCCGGGGACGTTCCTCACCAGCGCCGTGGCCGGCGCGACCTACGGATATTCGCTGCTCTGGGCGCTGGCGCTCGCGCTGCTGTTCCGGTTCGTCTGGGTCAACACCGCCGCGTCGTACGTCCTGGTGACGCGGGAGAGCCTGCTCGAGGGCTACGCGCGCATCGGCCGCTGGCTGGTGTGGACGTCGCTCTTCGTGACCATCGTCGTCCGTCATTCGAGCAACCTCTACACGATCCTGCTGATGGGAAACGCCGCGCACCTGCTGGTGCCGCTGCCGAGTCCGGCCAGCGGCGCGATCTGGTCGGTCGCGCTGACGTTGCTGGGCGTCTCGATGATCGTGTTCGGCGGCTATCCGCTGGTCGAGCGCGCGTCGACGGCGGTGATCGTCCTGCTCGGCGTCATGCTGCTTGTGGCCGCGGTGCTGGCGCGTCCGGATCCGGCGGCGATCGTGCGCGGGTTGTTCATTCCGATTGTGCCGAACAGCACCGGACTCTACAGCGCGCTGCTGTTGCTGGCCGCGATGATCGGCGCGCAGGCGGGCAGCATGAGCAACCTGAGCTACGCCTACTTCGCGACCGAGAAAGGCTGGTCAGGCGCGGAGGATCTGCCGCGGCAGCGCGGCGACCTGCTGACGAGCACGTTCTGTCGCTTCGGTATCGGCGCGCTGCTGCAGGTGACGGCGGCAGCGACACTGTTGCCGCTGGCCCTCAAGCCGCAGAGCGCCGAGCATCTCGTCGGTATTTTCAGCGACAGCATGGGCCTGGCCGGCAAAGTGATCTTCGGCGTCGGCTTGTGGGGCATCTGCTTCAGCAGCTTCGTCAGCGGCACGATGGGCTATTCGCTGATCGTCCGCGACATCTGCCGCCGGTTCGTGCCCGGGCTGCGGTTTGCCGCCGGGTCCACGGCGATCGATCAACCGAGCCGGCGCGATCCCGTCTACCGATGGTCGGTCCTCCTCCTCGGGCTCTCGCCGCTTTACATCGTGTTTCTCGGCGTCGAGCCGGTGGCGCTGACGCTGGTCGTGCGATCGATGGTCGTGATCGTGATTCCCGTGCTGGTCGGATCGTTGATGAAGATCGCCAACGATCGCACGCTGATGGGGAAGTACCGTCCCGGCGCATTCGCGAACGCCGTGATGGCGTTGCTCGTCGTCGTGTGTCTCTATCTGACCGTCAGAGACGCCGGCGAGTGGTGGCGGACGCTCACTCGGTAGGTCTCGCGGCTTCGATCGCTGCGGACAGCTCGGCGATGGTGGCGTGCTCGAACAGCATCGTCACCGGCACCGCGCCACCGAGCCGGGATGCGAGCCGCGACGCGACCAGCGTCGCCTTGAGCGAATCGCCGCCGACGGAGAGAAACGCGTCATTCATGCCGATGCGCTCGAGGCCGAGGATCTCGCCCCACACCGCGGCGATGGCGGCTTCGAGCGCGTTTCGCGGCCCGACGTACTCGGTGCTGAGGGCCGGACGCACGGGCGCCGGGTCGGGAAGCTGCTGGCGCGCGATTTTTCCAGACGCGCTGAGTGGTAACTCGTCCATGATCACGAACGCGCCCGGAATCATGTACTCCGGCAGGCGCAGGCCGAGTTGTGCTCGCAGCGTCTCCACGGTGATGTCCGACTCCGGCACCAACTGCACGTAGCCGATCAGCCGCGGATTCCCGTCCGGCCCCGGCCGCGCCGCGACCGCCGCGCGGACGACGTCGGCCTGTTGCGCGAGCACGGTTTCGACCTCCTCGAGCTCGATGCGGAAGCCGCGAATCTTGACGCGCAGATCCTTCCGCCCGAGGTGCTCGAGCTGCCCATCGGGGCGCCAGCGGCCGAGATCACCGGTGTGGTAGAGGCGACGATCGGCATGTCCCGGCACCTCGGTAAAAGCCGGCGCCACTGTTTCTTCGTCGTGCCAGTACTGTGTCGAGATGTCGGCGCTTTCAACGGCAATCTCGCCTTCTTCGCCGGGCGCGAGGTCGCGGCCGTCGTCACCGTGGACGCGGACGGTGATGCCGTCGAGCGGCGAGCCGACCGGCACGATGCCGCTGTCGTAGTTCTGACCGCGCTCGGCTGCGTGAATCGAGATGCCGCCGGTTTCGGTGGTGGCATAGCTGACGAAGACCCGCGCCGCAGGAAAATGGCGATGCGACGCCGTCACATCCGCCGGCAGCACGCGCTCGCCGCTGATACGGACGACGCGCAGGTGCGGGAATTCCTGATCACTCGTCAATGTGCGCATCAGACTGCGCAACAGCGTCGCCGAGGACATCCACACCGTCACCCGACGGTCGGTCATCCAGCGGGTCAACCGGGCGACGCCGTCGCGCCGGATGTCGAACGGACAGAGCGTCGCGCCCGACAGCCAGGTCAGCATGAGCGCGGTGACGCCCTGGCCCATCGCGAACGTACTGAAGAACGTCACGTGATCGTCGGCCGCGATCTCGAGGACCCGCTGCATTCGGAGGTACTTGTGCAGGACCAGCGCCTGCGACTGCGGCACACCCTTCGGCCGGCCGCTGGTGCCGGAGGTATAGAGGATGGTGGCGATGGCGTTTGCGTCAGCCGGCGGGAGCTGCGCGTCGAGGTCGGCGGTCGCCGCCGCCGTCAGCACCGGCGCCCCGAACAACTCGCCGCCGGCCGGGCCGGGCGAATCGCTCAGAACCAGCCGCACGCCGCCGTCGGCGGCGATTTGTCGGAGTCGGTCGGGCGGATGTGACGACAGCAGCGGGACGGCGGTCGCCCCGGCTTTCCAGGTCGCCAGCAGCCCCACGAATGCATCTGATTCGCGCTCGAAGTACAGGCCCACTCGGTCACCAGGCCGCACTCCGCGTGCGACGAGCAGTCGGGCCGTCCGCGTGGCGCGTTCGTCGAGTTCGGCATAGGTCAGCGCGCCGCCAGGGCTATCGACGGCGGGCCTCCGACCGAGCTCGCGGACGATGCGCTCGAATCGTTCAATTGCGCTGCGGTCGGTCACCGTTCACCTTGCGACTGGCATCAGCAGCGCGCCCAGCGGCAGCGGCACGGCCAGCAATCGCACCAGAATCGCGTACAGAAAAACGAATATCGCCGCCGACGACAGTATCGCGACCGTCCACCGCTCGCGGGTACCAAGCACGAAATAGGTGAGGACGGCGAGCGGCGCGCCAACGACGAAGCCCAGCGCCCAGACGCAAGCGATGAACGCCAGGAGCCACCCGAGGACGGCGCGACCGGCGCGATCGCCGGCGGCGTGCGCGCGCGCTCGCAGGCGCGTGGTGAGCAACATCCCGGACAGGCACATGATCGTCAACACGGCGACGACGCGCGGCAACGTCGACGACCGATCCGGATACGCACCGGCAACCACCGCAGCGAGCGCGAGCACGCCGATCAACGCGACCGCGAATGCACTCTCGGCCATCGATCGTTCGCGATTCGTAGCAGCCGCAAATGGCCGGCGGATTGGCACGGTCAGGCCGGCGATGATGGCTGCGGCGATCAGCAGCACGCCGGGACGCCACAACCACGCCGCGCCGTACGCGTCGATCGACAGGAAGAGACGGGTCTCCGCCAGCGGCGCCAGCACCAACCCCATCAACATCGGCGCCCGCGGCCACTCGAAGCGAACCATCGCCACGCCCAGGGCGCCCAACGCCGCGGTGAGGAACAGGTCGACGACCGACTGACGTTCGGTGAAGGCGCCGACGAGAATCAGCGCCAGCAGAAACGGCACCATCCGCGTGCCGGACACCTGCGTGATTCGCACCAACGCCTTCGTGCCGAGCAGCGCGAGCGCGACCGCGAGCAGGTTCGCCGCTACCAGGAGCCAGACGAACGTGAAGGCCAGGGTGAGATGTCCGCCCTGGGATTCCGGAACGAGCATGGTCGGGCCGGGCACCAGACCCTTCATGATCAGCGCGCTCAACAGCAGCGCGCTCATCACGCCGCCGGGAATGCCGAGCGCCAGCGCCGGAATCAGGGAGCCGCCAAGGGTGGCGTTGTTGGCCGCCGACGGCGCGATCACGCCTTCAATTGCGCCCTCGCCGAACGCTGCGCGTTCCGGTGGCCGACGCGCAGCGACGCCGTAGGCGAGCCACTGCGCGATGTTGGCGCCGACTCCCGGGATCATCCCGACGAACGTGCCGAGCACGCTGCTCTTGACGACCACGGGCCAGAGCCGAAAGACATCGCGCACGCCGTCGAGCACGCGGCCGACCGGCGGGCCGGAGCGAACCGAACCTGGCGGCGGCGACTCCGCCAGCAACACCACCTCCGGAATCGCGAACAGGCCGAGCGCCAGCGGGATCGCGCCAACGCCGTCCCACAGCGCGATCTGGTCAAAGCTGAAACGCGGCGTCGAGGTCCGCGGATCGAGTCCGATCGTCGCCAGCATCACGCCGAGGCCGCCGGCGATGACTCCCTTGAGCTGAGAACCGCGCGACAACGGCGCGAGGAATGTGACGCCGAACAGCGTCAGCATGAACAACTCCGGCGATCCGATTGACCGCGCGATCATCAGCGCGAACGGGATCGCCAGCGCCAGCGCCAGCGCGCCGAAAAGCGAGCCGGCCAGCGAACTGACCAGCGACGCGCCGATCGCCCGGGCGGCTTCGCCACGGAGCGTCAACCGATGACCGTCGACGACCGTCGCTGAAGCAATCGCTTCGCCCGGAATGCCGACCAGAATCGACGTCAAATCGCCGGTCGTGGCGATCACCGCCGCCACGCCAAGCAGCAGCGCGAATGCCTGTGATGGTGGCAGTGTCAGTGTGAGCGGCATCAGCATCGCGAGGCTGGCCGAGCCGCCGAGGCCCGGCAGGATGCCGACGATCGCGCCGATCAGGACCCCGAGGACGAGCAGGCCGCACTCGGGCCAGGAAAACACCTGGCCCAGCGCGGCGAGCATCGCGTCGGCCGCTTCCACTAACGGAGTTCCTCAGCCGCGAGCACGTCAATCACGCGCTGCCGGGCGCTGTCGGACAGGCTCAGGATTGAAGCGATCCGCGTTCTGAGCTCGTCTGCCGTCAACGGTGCGATCTCGAGTCGCGCGGCGCGAGCGGCAGCCGCGAACCGCTCGTCGTGCATCGTCTCCGTGAACCCCCGGCGCAGCATCGCCAGCACGATCTCAGGAGTGCCGGGCGGCGCGACATAGAAGCGATCGAGCGTGCGGATCGCGCCCAGAAGATCGAGCAGCGCGCGGCCGCGGTCATCCTCGACGAGTCGTTCCGCGGAGGGGACGCGCTGGCGAAGGAGATCCGAATCTTCGCCGGACTGCAGGACGGCGACGTAAGTACCCAGCGGCTCGATCGTCGTCCGATATGACGCCAAGCCGAGGCACATGACGTCGACTTCGCCGCCATCGAGGGCCACGCGCGCGTCCGACGAACCGCGATATCCGTTGACGAGGCGGCCTGGGAGGTGCAACGCCGACGCGAGAAACGCCGCTCGCAGGTGCAATGCGGAGCCGCGGCCGAGCGTGGCAATGCGGAGGCCGCGCGGTCGCGACCGCCACGCCCCGAGATCGATCCCGCTCGCGCGTGTCGCGATGCAGACGTCGTTCGGCTCGGAGGTCGGCGCGCCAATCGGGGCGAACTGACGAAGGTCGTACTGCACCCCGGGCTGATTCACGAGCTGCGACGTCACGGCTCCCGGGCCGAGCATGCCGATCGTTAGACCATCCGCGGACGCCTGACGGGCCAGATAGTTGCCTGCGACCAGGCCGCCGGCGCCGGCCATGTTCTCAACCACGACCATGGGGGTGCCGGGCAGATGTCGGCCAAGATGTTCGGCCAGGAGGCGCGCGTGCAGGTCGTAGCCCCCGCCGGCAGCGAAAGCCACGACGATTCGTACAGTTTTGTCACCAAACGCGTCATCCGCCGAGTGGGCCGGCGCGGGTGAGCACGCCGAAGCTGTAAGTCCGGCCACCGACAAAAAGGAGTAGAACGCCAGGGCTTTCGCTTGTTTGTGCGCGGGCGACACCGGCGTATTCTCACACGCGCGGCAGGGCGCAGCGTGGCGCCCGCCCTACTATGTCGCCAGGTCATCCGCTCTCCTTCGCTCAGCAACGGCTGTGGTTTCTCGATCAGCTGTCGCCAGGGCTCGCGCACTACAACTGCCCGGTCGTCTTCGATATCGAAGGCCCGGTCGATCTGGACGTGTTTCGCCGCGCGCTCGAAGAGATCGTGCGCCGGCACGAGCCGCTGCGCACCGTGTTCGTGGCCGACGGCGGCGTGCCGCAGCAGCGGGTCTTGCCGCCCGGACGTTTTGACCTGCCGTTCATCGACCTCTCCCATCTGCCCGCGGCTGACCGCGCGTCGACGCTCGACGACGTGATTGCGCGCGAGGTCCGGCGTCCGTTCGATCTCGCGAGCGGGCCGATTTTCCGCGCCACCGTTGTCCACTTCAGCGCGACCGATCACGTGCTGATCGGCGTCATCCACCACATCGCCTTCGACGGCTGGTCCGGCGGCATCATCCTTCGCGAACTCGCCGCGCTCTACGATGCGTTCTCGAACCACCGGCCGTCGCCGCTCGCGGCCCTGCCGCTGACCTACACCCAGTTCGCGGCGCAGCAGCGCGCGTGGGCGTCGACGCCGGCGTTCGAACGGCAAATGGCTTACTGGCGGGAGCAGCTGCGATCGCCGCGCGCGATTCTGACGCTGCCCGCCGATCGGCCCAGGATCGCGGCGCAATCGCACCGCGGGCATCGCGCCGAGACCTACGTTTCCGACGCGGCGGTGCAATCGCTGGAACAAATCGGCCGCGCCGAAGGCGCCACGCCGTTCATGGTGCTGCTGGCCGTCTACGCGGCCTTGCTCCACCGGCTCAGCGGACAGGAGGACATCCTGATCGGCACCGGCATCGCCAACCGGAACCGGCAGGAACTCGAGCCGATGGTCGGCTTCTTCGTCAATTCGCTGGTCATCAGGCTCGACCTCTCGAACCAGCCGAGCTTCCGCGCGGTATTGCGCCAGGCGCGCCGGATCGCGATTGACGCCTACGCCAATCAGGACGTGCCCTTCGAGCGGATGGTCGAGGAGCTGAATCCTGAGCGCAGCCTCGGGCAGATGCCCATCGCTCAGGCATTCCTGGTCACCGACAACGCCTACGGCGCGGGAAGGGTCACTGCTGCCGGCAACGTGCTCCTGCGACGCCGGGTCGTCGCGACCGGTACCGCCAAGTTCGACGCGATGCTGTCAGTGTGGCGTCATCCGGTCGGCCGCCGCGTCGTGTTCGACACCAACGCCGACCTGTTCAGTCCCGAGAGCGGCGAAGGGATGCTCCACGACTTCTGCTATCTCGTGGAACATCTCTCAGCGCATGCCGACGATCGGCTCGATCGCATGCCGCTGGCGAGCGCGGCGCAACGCCGGCAGCAGGCGCTGGACTGGAACCGCACGGTCGCGCCGGCGCAGGCGGACCGGACGCTCGTCGACCTCTTCGAGGCGCAGGTGCAACAGCGTCCGGATGCCGACGCCGTCCGTTGCGGCGATGGATGCGTGTCGTACGCGGCGCTCGATCGCCGGGCCAGCCGCCTCGCCGCGGATCTGCGGCGTCGCGGTGTAACGATTGACGATCGCGTCGGGGTCTGCCTGCAGCGCTCGCCCGATCTGATCGTCGCAGTGCTGGCGGTACTGAAAGCCGGCGCCGCTTACGTGCCGCTCGATCCCCTGTATCCACTCGAGCGCCTCCGTTTCATCGCCGCCGACGCCGGCTGCCGCGTCATCCTCACCGAGCCGTCACTAAAGGCGTTTTCCGCGGCGCTTGGCGTCGGCGAGGTCGTGCCCATCGACGATGACATCGAGGGCGACGCGCTGCCGTGTCCGGCGGTACCGACCTCGCTCGCCTACGTGATCTACACCTCGGGTTCGACCGGCACCCCCAAAGGCGTCGCCGTCGAGCACCGCCAGGTCGTGAACCTCATCGCCTGGGCGCTTACTGCGTTTACCGAGAACGAACGCGCCGGCATGCTGGCCTCCACGTCCATGAGCTTCGATCTCTCCGTCTTCGAGTGGTTCGTGCCTCTATGTTCGGGCGGCACGGTGATCCTCGTGGAGAACCTGCTGACGCTGCCTGACGCCCCGGCACGGGACAGGGTGACGTTCATCAACAGCGTGCCGTCGGTCGTCCGCGAGTTCATCCGCGGCGCCGAGTTCCCCCCCAACGTCGCCGTCGTCGCCATGGCCGGGGAACCATTGTCGTCGTCGCTGGTTGCGGACGTGTACCGGCGGCGCCCCGACGTGAAGGTTTTCGATCTCTACGGACCGACGGAAACCACGGTCTATGCAACCTGTGCGCTCCGCGACACCGTCGGCGCGCCGACCATCGGTCGACCGATCGCCAATACCGTGGTGCTGGTGCTCGACGAACAGGGCCAGGTCGTGCCAGCTGGCCTTGCCGGCGAGATGTTCATCGGTGGCGCCGGCGTCGCGCGCGGATATCTCGGACGTGAGGACCTCACCCGCGAACGCTTCGTCGACGACCCCTCGATCGATTTGCCGTCGGGGCGGATGTACCGCACCGGCGATCGGGCGCGCTGGCGCCGCGACGGTTCGCTCGAGTTCCTCGGCCGGATGGATCGTCAGGTGAAAGTCCGCGGCTTTCGCATCGAGCTCGGGGAAATCGAGGCCTCACTTTGCAGTCATCCCGACGTCGTCGAGGCGGCGGTGATCAAACGCGAGGAGTCAGACGAGCACGCGCATCTGGTCGCGTTCATCTCGCTCAGACACGACTGCGATGACGACAGTCTCTACGCCCACCTCGAAGCTCACTTGCCGCACTACATGGTGCCGTCACGCTTCGTACGGCTGCCGGAGTTGCCGAAACAGCCCAACGGCAAGCTGGACGTGTCCGCGATCCAGCGACTCGGTGACACCGGCCGGACGCGATCGTCGAAACCGCTGCACACGGCCACGGAGGCGGCCGTCGCCGAAGTCTGGAAAGGGTTGCTCGGGACCGAGGACGTCGGCTTGAACGATTCCTTTTTCCGGATCGGCGGCCATTCGTTGCTCGCGACTCAGCTTGTTCTCAGGCTCAATCGCCGATTCGATCTGTCTCTCTCGATCGCGAACGTCTTCGACGCGCCGACGCTGTCGGCGCAGGCCCGCCTGATTGATCAGCACCTGCCGGCGGGGGCTGCCGTGGCAGACACCATCGACTGCGGCCTGGCCTGGGCGGGCGCGGACGCGACCTATCCGCGCGACGTCGCGGTATCGAGGTTGTTCGAAGACCTGGCCGCCGCCGCTCCCGACGCTCCTGCCATCGTCACCGACAGCCAGACAGTGACCTATGCGGAGGCCAATGCCCGAGCCAATCAACTGGCGCATCATCTGCGCGCCCGATTCGCCGCCGCGCCCGATTCGCGTGGCGCGCATGGATCGGTGCTGGTCGGGCTCGGCCTGAAGCGATCGGCCGACGCATTGATTGCCCAGCTGGCCATCCTCAAGGCTGGCGGCGCGTACGTGCCCATCGATCCGTCGTTGCCCGAGCCCCGAATCGAGACGCTGCTGCAGCAGTCGAGCACGACGTTCGTGCTTACGAACGCGCCGGCCCGCCAGCGATTCCACCGCACCGGTGTCGAGATTCTCGATCTCGACCTCGACGCCGCCGCGATTGCCGCGGCGCCGTCAACCAACCTGGCGGTTGCGCCGCGCGCCGACGCGCTCGCCTACGTGCTGTTCACCTCGGGCACGACCGGCGAGCCCAAGGCCGTCGGCGTACCGCATCGCGCCATCGTCCGGCTCGCGTACGGGATGCCCGACGTCCCGCTCGGCGCCGGCGACACCGTGCTGCAACTGGCGCCGCTCGCGTTCGACGCGTCCACCTTCGAGATCTGGTGTCCGCTGCTGCGCGGCGCAGCGATTGCGCTGGCATCCGACGATCTCATCGACACGCAGGCGCTCGGCGCATTTCTCGCGCGCCATCGCGTCACGACGATGTGGCTGACCGCGTCGCTCTTCAACGCCGTCGTCGACGACGATCCGCGCGTCCTGGCCGGGGTGCGGCACCTGCTGGTCGGCGGCGAGGCGCTGTCACTGCCGCACGTCGGCCGCGCGCTCGCCGACGTACCGGACCTGAAGCTCGTCAATGGTTACGGGCCGACCGAAACGACGACGTTCGCCTGCTGCCATCCCATCGACGCGGCGGCGTTGGCCGGCGTTTCTTCGATTCCCATCGGCCGGCCGCTGCTCAATACCCGCGTCTACGTCCTCGACGACCAGCGCCAGCTGGTGCCCATTGGCCACGAGGGCGAGCTGTGGATCGGCGGCGACGGCGTCGCGATCGGGTACTTGAACGACGCGGCGCTCACGGCCGAGCGGTTCGCCCGCGATCCTTTCGTCGAGTCGGCCGACGCGCGCATCTATCGCAGCGGCGATCGCGTCCGCTGGCGTCACGACGGCACCCTCGAGTTCCTCGGGCGGATCGACGATCAGATCAAGCTGCGCGGATTCCGCATCGAGCCCGGCGAAGTCGAAGCCGCCATCGCCGGCTGCGCCGGCGTGCAGCGCGCCGCCGTCGTTGCCGTGGACTTGCCGTCGATCGGCCGCGCGCTGGCGGCATTCGTCGTGTTCAGCGCCGACCTGCCGGACCAGGAGCGCGGGACGATGATCGCCCACGGGCTTCGCGACGCGCTGCGATTGCGGCTGCCGGAATACATGGTGCCGGCGCACTGGACCGGGCTCGACACCTTGCCGCTGCTGAAATCGGGCAAGACCGATCGGCGCCTGCTGGCGTCGATGGCTGGCTCGCCGGCGAGGCGGCCGGTCGCCGCGGCGGTCTCGCCGGCCTCGGACGCGGAAGCGCGCATCGCCGAGATTTGCCGGGCGCTGCTCGGCCTCGACGCGATCGGCGTCGACGACAACTTCTTCGATCTGGGTGGGCACTCGTTGCTCGCGACCCAGGCGGTGTCACGGATTCAGTCCGACTTCAACGTCGAATTCGACTTGCGCACCTTTTTCAGCGATCCGACCGTGGCCGGGCTCGCGACCGCGGTCGGACGCATCGCCGCCGCCGCGGCCACGGCGCCGATCGCACGCGTGTCGCGCGCCGCGCCGCTGCCGTTGTCCTTCTCGCAACAGCGGATCTGGTTTCTTCATCACTGGTACGGCGAGAACGGCGTCTACAACGTGCCGGCCGCGCTCGCACTCGACGGCGACCTCGACCTCGATCGCCTGAGCGCCGCGGTGCAGGCCATCGTCGATCGGCATGAAGCGCTGCGCACCGTGTTTCCGCTGGTTGACGGATCACCAGTGCAGCGCGTTCTCGATCGCCTGGCGATCTCGATCCCGATCGTCGACCTCACGCACCTCGATCGCGAAGCGGCCGACGCGGACGCGCGGGCTCTGGCGGCCGCCGAAAGCGACCGGCCGTTCGATCTCTCCACCGGACCGCTGATACGCGCGACGGTGGTGCGGCTGACCCCGGTGCGTTCGGTGCTGCTGCTCACGCTCCACCACATCGTGTCCGACGGCTGGTCGATGCAGGTGCTGTTCCGCGAACTCAGGACGCTGTACCGCCGCGCCGGCGATGCGCACGCACCGCCGTTACCGCCGCTGCCGATTCAATATGCGGATTTCGCCGCCTGGCAGCGTGAGCACCTCACCGGCGCCGTGCTCGAAGGGCATCTTGCCTACTGGCGGCACCAGCTGCGTCCGCCGGTATCTGAACTCGCGTGGCCGCTCACCAAACCCTTCCCGGAGCAGATGACGACGCGGGGGGGCCGCGCGGCGGTGCGGTTGCCAACTGAGACCGCGCAGGCATTGAGCCGCTTCGCGGCAGCCGAAGGCGTGACGGTCTTCATGGTGACGCTGGCGGCGTTTCAGAGCGTGCTCCACCGCCACACCGGACAGGACGACGTGCTGGTCGGCGCCCCCGTGGCCAACCGCAACCGGGCCGAGATTGAAGGGCTGATCGGCTGTTTCATCAACACGCTGGTGATGCGTGGCGATCTCACCGGCGGCCCGACGTTCAGGCAGATGGTCGCGCGCACGCGACAGGTGGCGATCGACGCGCAGATGCACCAGGACCTGCCCTTCGAGGTGATCGTCGATGCGCTGAAAGTCCGGCGCAGCGCCAGCCGATCGCCCCTGTTCCAGGCGATGTTGCAGGTCAACGACAGCATGACGGCGGCGGCGGAGTTCGACGGGCTCTCGGTGTCGCGTTTTCCGCAGCCGTTCGACTACGCGAAGTTCGAGCTGACGCTCGAGCTGCAGACCGTGCCCGGCGGGGTAACGGCGGCGCTGAGCTATAACGCGGATCTGTTCGAGCCAGCGGTCGCGCAGGGCATCGCCGACGACTTTGCCGCATTCCTCGACACGGCGCTCGCTCAGCCAGACGTGAAGATCGCCGACATTCCGCTCGCCGGCGCCGCCGCTGCCCGCAACAGGGCCCGGCTCGCGGTCGAGCCGGCGCCGCCGGTCGAACCGCCGCCGGCCGCGGCCGACGAACGTGTCACTGCCATCGAGCACCGGTTGCAGCCGCTCTGGTGTCGCGTCCTCGAAGTGACCGCCGTCGATCCGAACGACAACTTCTTCGAGCTCGGCGGCCACTCGTTGCTGGCGGTGCGGTTGTTCACCGAAATCGAGCGCGAGTTCGACGTCCGACTGCCGCTGTCCTCGTTGTTTCGCAACGGCACGATTCGCGCGCAGGCGCGGCTGTTGTCGGCCCGGTCCGCGCAGACAAACGCGTGGTCCATCGTCGTGCCGATTCAGCCGGTCGGCGATCGGCCGCCCTTCTTCCTCGTCCACGGCATCGGCGGGGAAGTCGTCTCGTTCGGCGCGCTCGCCGAGTCGCTCGGCAACCAGCAGCCGATGTTCGGGCTGCAGGCCGAGCGCGACGTCGACGCCGCCGACGACCGCATCGAAACCGTCGCGGCGCGCTACATCGACGCGATGCGGGCACATACGCCCCGCGGTCCGTACTATCTCGGCGGCTATTCGTCCGGCGGAGTGATCGCCTACGAGATGGCGCAGCAACTCGAGGCGGCTGGTGAGCCCGTCGCGCTCTTGGCGATGATCGACGCGTCCGCGCCCAAGGCGGCGCCGGAGCCGGTCACACCGCACACGGTGTGGCGGCTGGTGAAGAACGCGGCCTACTGGACGCTCGACGACGAGTTCCTGCGATCGGATTGGGCGAGCCGGCGGGCGCGGGTCAGCGCGAAGTTGCGGGCGATCCGGGCCCGCGGCCGGCACCAGACCAACCGCGCCGCGCTCGAAGCCGGCGCCGACGTCCGCGACCTGCTCGGCCTGTGGCACGTGCCGCCGCACGCGCGTCGCTTCCTCGAGCGCTACATGCGGATGACCGCCGCGTATTACCCGCGCCGGTATGCCAGCACGGTCACCCTGTTCCGCGCCCGGGCGCTGAAACTGAGCTACACCGGCGCCGACGATCTCGGCTGGAGCCAGCTCGCGCAGAACGTCGTGGTGCGCTACGTGCCCGGAGCGCATGACACGATCCTGCGGCCGCCCCGCGTCGGCGAGCTGGCCGCCGCGATGTCACAGGAACTGCAGCAGTCCGCCGGCATGAGGCGAACCTCCGGATGAAGTGACACAATACGGTCTGACCCACCCCGGAGCGCGAAGTGACCGACCCTGAAAATCCCGAAGAAGATTTCGCGACGCTGTTTGCGGCGTCGACACAGACCAGGCGCCTGCAAACCGGCAAGCCCGTCGACGGCATCATCGTCGCGATCGGCCCTGAGGTCGCGCTCGTCGACGTCGGCGCCAAAGGCGAGGCGAGCATCGCCATCGACGAGCTGAAAAACGACGACGGCGAGGTCGACGCGAAAGTCGGCGATCGGATTCAGGCGACGGTGGTCTCGATGACCGGCGGGATCACGTTGTCGCGCCGCCTGCAGCGCGGGGCGGCCTCACGACGCCAGCTCGAAGACGCGTTTCGCGCCGGGCTGCCGGTCGAAGGCAAAGTCGACAGCCAGGTCAAGGGCGGGTACAGCGTCAGCGTCGGGCAGCAACGCGCGTTCTGTCCGGGATCGCAGATCGATACCGTGCGCGACGTCGACCCGGCCGCGCATATCGGCCGCGTCTACGCGTTTCGCATCATCGAGTACAAGGATGGCGGCCGGAACGTCGTCGTCTCCCGCCGCAAACACCTCGAGGAGCAGCAGCGCGCGGCCGCCGCCGACGTGCGCAAGTCGATCGTGCCGGGCGCGGT